>CABXXB010000008.1 GCA_902516065.1 uncultured Pelagibacteraceae bacterium
TTTTTTGAACTACATTCAATATTAGCACCAAGATCCAATACAACACTCATTCCTTTTTTATTAGGCCATAAAGCTGATAAAGCTGGTTTATCAATATTTTCAATCATTTTAAGATTCAATTTTGATATAACTAATAATGCACCAGTGTTACCCGCAGAAATAACTATATCACAATCTTTGTTTTTAACGCTTTCAATAGCAAGCCACATGCTAGTGTCTTTGCCTCTTTTTGCACCCTCTAATGGACTATCTTCACTTGAAACTTTATTTAAAGTATTAATTATTTGATAATTTTGTTTATCAATTTTATTTTCAATATAATTATTAATTTTTTGCTCATCCCCAAAAATTTTATAAAAAATATTTTTATTTTTTAAATAATGATGAATAATGCCATCAATTACCTTTTTAGGTGAATTATCACCTCCCATTGCATCAACTGCAATTTTAATAATAGAAGACATTAATAAATATTTATTATTCTTTTGGGTCTAAAACTTGACGACCTTTGTACATACCTGTTTTTAAATCTAAGTGATGTGAGAGCCTATATTCTCCAGATTTCTTATCCTCAACAACATTTTTAGATGAAAACTTCATATTTTGAGCTCTTCTCATTCCTGTTCTTGACGGTGTTTGTTTTCGTTTTGGTACAGCCATAATTAGTGAGTACTTACACTTTTTAAATAAGAATTCAAATTATTTTTTGAAAGATGCACACTAAAATTGTTGAAATAATCAACTAAATATTCAATATCATCAAAATTATGTAAAAATTTAGATAGCATTTCTTTTTTTTTTACAAATTCTAATTTATTCCAAAAATGAATTTCAGAAATAATAGCATGAAATAAGTTAATGTAATCTTTCATTTTTTTGTTAATGGATTGATCTCCATATCCTATTTCTCTAATACTTAATTCTAGTTGTCTAAAATTAAAATCATATAATTCTTGTAATTTTTTCTCATTTTTATCATTTTTAAATTCTTTTAAAATAAATGCAAAATGTAGTAAGAATAAAGTTAATCTATCACCAAAATCATCTTGTTTATTCAAAACATGTTTATATAGAGATTTATTAGTAGTTAATTTTATCAAATTATTATAAAAATTAAGATATTCAATATTCATGAAAAAATTATTATTACTAACATTAATATTTTTATCAAGTTGTTCTTTGGACAAAGTTGTCCAGCATCATGGAGTACATAACTTAGAAAAAAAACAAGCTAAACTCAAAATTAATTACACAAATAAAAATGATATAATTAAACTAATAGGTCCTCCTTCGACTAAAAGCTCTTTTGATAACGATATTTACATATACTTAGAGCGCAAAACAAGCAGCTCTAGACTTACTAGATTGGGAAAAAAAAGATTAATTAAAAATGATGTATTAGTTCTTGAGATTGATAATACTGGAATTCTTTTAAGCAAAAAATTTTATAACAAAGATGATATGAATGAAATTAAGTTTGATGAAAATATAACTGGAGTTAATTATTCAAAAAGATCTTTTATATATAATTTTTTAAGCTCAATAAGACAAAAAATTGATGATCCTCTTGGTAAAAAGAGGATCAAAAATTAATAAGATAATATTATCCAGCTATGACTGCTAATAAAAGTAAAGCAACAATATTTGTAATTTTAATCATTGGATTGACGGCAGGTCCAGCTGTGTCTTTATAAGGATCACCTACAGTATCCCCTGTTACGGCAGCTTTATGTGCTTCAGAACCTTTTCCACCATGATTACCATCTTCTATATATTTTTTTGCATTATCCCATGCACCACCACCTGCTGTCATGGATACTGCAACGAATAAACCGGTAATAATTACACCAAGTAACATCGCACCAACTGCGGCTAATGCTGCTACCTGACCACCAATAGTTAAAATTATAAAATAAAGTACCACTGGTGAAAGTACAGGAAGTAAAGATGGTATAATCATTTCTTTAATTGCTGCAACTGTCAAGAGATCAACTAATTTAGCGTAATCAGGCTTCTGTTTTCTTTTCATAATACCTGGGAATTTTTTAAATTGTCTTCTTACTTCAACTACTACAGCACCTCCTGCTCTACCAACTGCTTGCATACCCATTGAACCAAATAAATAAGGTAACATACCACCGATCAATAAACCGACTACAACATAGGGGTTTGATAAATCAAAAGTAACAGTTATTCCTTCTAATTTTGAACCAGCTACACTAGAAAAATGTTTAATATCTTCTACATACGCAGCGAATAAAACTAATGCACCAAGACCAGCAGAACCAATAGCATAACCTTTAGTTACTGCTTTAGTTGTGTTACCCACAGCATCTAAAGCATCAGTTGTTTTTCTAACTTTTTTATCAAGATTAGACATTTCAGCGATACCGCCAGCATTATCAGTTACAGGTCCATATGCATCCAAAGCAACAACCATTCCTGCTAAAGCAAGCATTGTTGTAACTGCAATGGCAATACCAAAAAGTCCAGCAATAAAATTAGTAGTAAGAATACCAGCAACAATAATTAAAGCTGGTATTGCTGTAGCTTCCATTGAAACAGCTAAACCCTGAATTACATTAGTACCATGACCTGTTGTGGAAGATGCAGCAACAGATTTAACAGGTCTATAATTGGTACCTGTATAGTACTCTGTAATCCAGATCAATAAACCTGTTATTACTAAACCTATTATCCCACAATAATACAAACTCATTCCATTAAAAGTTTTATCATTAACTGTATATTCAGTTGTAAAACCAATTACATAATTAGTAACCGGGTACAAGATTGCTATCGAAGCTAATGCAGAAACTACAAATCCTTTATAGAGTGCATTCATTACATTTTTGCTATTGCCTAACTTTACAAAAAAAGTTCCTAAAATTGAAGTTAAGATACATGCTCCACCAATTGTAAGTGGATAAATCATCATATTCATATCACCTTGAAAGAAAATTGAAGACAAAACCATAGTTGCTACTATTGTAACAGCGTAAGTTTCAAACAAATCAGCAGCCATACCTGCACAATCACCTACATTATCACCAACATTGTCAGCAATAACCGCCGGGTTTCTTGGATCATCTTCTGGAATTCCCGCTTCGACTTTACCAACTAAATCAGCACCTACGTCAGCACCTTTTGTAAATATACCTCCGCCAAGTCTTGCAAAAATTGAAATTAGAGAAGCACCAAAGCCTAATGCTACAAGAGCATTAACAATTTCTCTTTCATCAACATTAAATTTAATTAACAAATAGTAGTAAACTGCAATAGCTAAAAGTGCTAATCCAGCCACTAACATTCCAGTTACAGCTCCAGATTTAAATGCAACAGACAAACCTTGAGCCAGGCCTTTTCTTGATGCTTCAGCAGTTCTAACGTTAGCTTCTACAGAAACCAGCATGCCTACATAGCCTGCAATACCTGATAAGGCCGCTCCTATCAAATAACCAAGACCTACCAGAGGGCTAAAAGCTACACTAACAATTATTAAAACAACAATACCCACAATTGCGATAGTTTTGTATTGTCTGGCAAGGTAAGCTTTTGCACCAATTTGAATTGCTGATGCAATATCTTTCATTTTAGTATTACCTGCACTCTGATTTAAAATATTTTTTCCAGTAAAAAATCCATAAACAATAGACAAGAAACCAGCTGCAATAGTGTATAATAATATAGTTTCGACTGTAGCGCTCATATAAACCTTAAGGTTGTTAGTTGTTAAATTTTAAGCCCGGACAATACAAAAAAAGCTAAAAAAGACAATAATTAACTTTTAAAATTGATGTGTATAACCTTTATTTTTAATCACTATTTGCTTACCTTTTTGATCAGTTATAATTGATTTTTTATTATCAGAGGTAATTTTACCAATCTTAGTAATTTTAATACCAAGATTTTTAGATGTATAACGAATGATTCTAGCTTTAATAGGGTTTGCTGTAAATAGTATCTGATAGTCATCTCCTTGAGATATTAAATTGGATTTATCTAATTTCTTTTTTTTTATCAAATTTAATAAGTTTTTTGATATAGGCACATCACCAACATTAATTTGATATGATAGATTTTGTTTATTAATCATCTTCTCAATATCAGCAACTAAACCATCCGATATATCTATTGATGTATTTGCATATTTAAATAAAGTTTTAGATAATTTAACTTGAATATTGGGATGATAATATTTGTTAACAAAATAATCTTTTATTTTTTTTTGAACTTTAATTTTATTTTTTAAAATTTGAAGTCCAATAAAACTGTCACCTAAATTTCCAGTTACATAAATATCATCATCATATTTAGCTTTATTTCGATAAATTATATCATTTGAATAACCAACAGATGTAACAGAAAAACTTAATTTATTTGAAAAAGTAGTATCACCACCGCACAATAAAATCTTATATTTTTTTTGTTCATTTTTTAATGATGTTGAAATTTTTAATAAATTTTTTTTTGAAAATGTTTTTTTATTTCCCGATCCTGAAATAAAATAAAATTTTGGTAATACCCCTTTACAAACTAAATCTGATATTGAAGATCTAATGATCTTTTTAATCACCAAATCTGGTTTCTTAAAATCTAAAAAATGACTATATTCATTGTATGTATCTATAGAAATAACTAGACCTTTTTTTTTATCAAAAAAAACATCATCATTTAAATCTAGGGATGATTTATTTAACTTGGATAATTTTGAAAAATATTTATTAATTAATTCAAATTCATGCATTAGAAGTTCTTAACTTTTTTCCAATATTATCAAGTAAAGCGTTTAAATATTTAGTTTGTGAGTCCTCTAAGAAAAAATTGGATGAATCTAAATATTCTTTAATTATTATATTGATAGATGTATTTGGTTTATACAAAAGTTCATACGTTGCAGCTTTTAGAATCGTTTGAAAAACCTTATCGAGGTTTTCAAAAACAAATTTATCACCTAGTTTACTTTTTAACTCATCTTGTATTAAATCATTTCTTTCAATAGTACCCAAAACAATATCTTTAATAAATTTTTTAAATCTGTGTTTGGGAAATACTACATTATTATCTTCATTAATAAATTTTCCATATAATTTTTGAATTATGATTACTCTAGGATTATTATTAGGATTAAAATGAGTTTTCATTTTTGTAATAATATAGAAATCACTGCATTAGCAGCTTCTGCACCTTTATTTTTTCTTGCTTTGGCCTGACGCATGTTAAGACAGGTTATTATTCCATTTCCTACGGGTTTCTTATTATTTATTGATAAATCCATTATTGCATTAGTAGATGCTTGTGAAATAAAATCAAAATGTGGTGTTTCACCTTTAATAACACATCCCAAGGCTAAAAAACCATCATATTTTTTTATATTTTTTGAGATTGTTACAGGTATTTCAAATACTCCTGGAACTTTAATAATCTTGATTGAATTTAATTTAGGAATTGATTTTAAGGCACTATTTAGAAGTCCTTTGGAAATATCTTTATAATAATCAGCTATAACTATTAAATATTTTTTTTTCATCAGATAATTTCTTGTTTAGTTATCTTTATACCATAACCGTCTAAACCAATAACTTTTTTCGGTGACTTAGTAATTAAAGTCATATTTTTAATATTTAAATCCTTAATTATTTGAGCACCAATACCATAATTACGAATAAGTTTATCTTTTCCTTTTTTATAAAAATTCTTATTTTTATAGTCTTTTAATGTTTGGGTAACTGATTTAAGATTGGTGTCTTTAATAAAAACAAGGACACAATTATTGAATTTTTTAAAATAATTAAGAGTTTTGTTAAATGAATTCGGTAATTGCTGATTTATTAAATAATTTTGAACTACATTTGAGGATATTACTCTTACTCTTGGTGTAATACCTCTTTTGACTACACCTTTAATCAATGCAAAATGTTCTGATCCATCGAGTAAATTTTCATAAATTCTAATTTTATATTTTTGGTTTTTAAAATAAATGTTGCTTTGTTTTTTTAATTTTATTAATTTTTCTTTTTTAAGTCTGTAAGCAATAAGATCTTCAATTTTACCAATTTTTAATTGATGTTTTTTTGCAAAATCAAAAAGTTCTTGTCCCTTTGCCATTGTTCCGTCTTCATTCATAATCTCACATATAACTGCTGAATTATTTTTTTTTGCTAATTTTGATATATCTACAGATGCTTCTGTATGACCAGCTCTAACTAGAACACCTCCATCTTTAGCTATTATGGGAAACACATGACCTGGTGAAACAATTTCACTTTTTTTAACATTTTTTTTAGACGCAATCTTAATAGTTTTAGCTCTATCTTTTGCTGAAATACCTGTTGTAATACCCTTTTTAGCCTCAATAGAAATCGCAAAAGCTGTTTTGTTTCTTGACTGATTATTAGATGACATTAAAGATAAATTTAATCTTTTTGCTTGAACGCTATCTAAGGCCAAACATATCAATCCTCTACCATATTTAGCCATAAAATTTATATTTCTTGCATTTGTACTAGAAGTAGAAATTACTAAATCTCCCTCATTTTCTCTTTTTTCATCATCTACTAAAATAAACATACCGCCTTTTTTAGCAACATTAATAATATTTTCTATTGTAGCAAAATTATTTTTTTTCATAAAAATAATTTCTAACGTATTTAGATAAGATATCTATCTCAATATTTACTAAACTAGATTTATTTAAACTAGATAAATTTGTTTCTTTAAAAGTATGAGGAATTATCCAAATTTGAAAACCTTTTTTAGTTACTTTTGAAATTGTAAGAGAGATACCGTTTACACAAATTGATGCTTTTTCTATTAAATGCTTTCTTTCTTTTTTAACTATTTCAAAGTCAAAAAGAAAGGATTTATCTATTTTTTTAATACTTATTACCTTTCCAACACTATCAATATGCCCTTGACAAATATGTCCTGAAATTTTTGTTCCATATTTTAATGGTAACTCCAAATTTATTTTATCTTTTATTTTCAAGAATTTAAATTTAGAGCGATTAATAGTCTCATTTGAAAGGTAAAATTCCATAATTTTTAATTTATATGAAATTAATGTTAAACAAACACCGTCACAAGCCACAGATAAACCAATATCATTTTTGGAAATTTTAAGGTTACTTTTTACAAAAATATTTAGTCCTTTCGGTCTTTTAATAATTTTTGATATGACACCCTGGTTGTATATAATTCCATTAAACATATTATTATTTATATAATGTTATTTTATCTTTCATCAAATTAAGATTTAAGTTGGTTTTTATTTTATATTTTTTATTTAATACATTTAAACTATTAAATTTCAAATATTCTGAGGATTTAGAAAGGTTTTTATTACTTTTAAATAGGTAAAATTTATTAAAAATTTTATTTCTGATAAGAAAATTTGTGAATATATCACCTCCTTCTATTAATAAATTTCTACATCCCAAATTATAAAGTTTTTTTAAAAGAATTTTCATGTCAAATTTATTATTTCTATTTATCTTAGATTTGATTAACTGAGCGCCACTTCTTTTAAAATCTAAAACTTTTGACCTAGTGGCCTTATTATAAAATATTAAAGTATTTTTTTTATTTGCAGTTTTAATTATATAACTGTTCATTTTAGTATCTAATCTATTATCTAAAATAATTCTCTTTGGTGAAAAATTTTCAAAACCCCTTAAACGACAGTTTAACTTTGGATTATCTTTATTTAGAGTTTTATAAGAAATCATCAAACTATCATTTTTATATCTCAATAAGTGTGTAAATTTATCAGAATGAGAATTAGTAATTTTTTTATTAATTTTACTATAAATTAGATTATTTTTGGAAATAGCTATTTTACCAGTAACGTAAGGTAACTTTCTCTTTCTATTAAAAAAATATGGATAGTAAAAATTCTCAATATCTTTTTTTAATAATCCTTTTTTAACAATAATATTATTTGATTTTAAAATCTTAAAACTTTTATTTTTTACTCTTGTATCAATATCGTTGACAGAATATAAAACCTCAGCAATTTTAGACTTTATAATTAAATTGGTGCAAGGAGGTGTTAAACCATGATGACAGCAAGGTTCTAATGTGACATAAATTTTAGAACCTTTTAAACCCTCTAAACAATTTTTTATTGCATTGTGCTCAGCATGTGGTCTTCCACTATACGATGTTGTCCCTACTGATATAATTCTATCATTCTTAACAATAACACATCCAACCGATGGATTAGATCCAGTTAAACCATGTTTAGATTTAGCCAAATCTAAGGCTATTTTCATATACTTTTTATCTTTTTTTGAAAATTTATCTTTTTTTGTAGACATCAAGCTTGTCCACGAATTGTACAAAATCTTTTTCTTCTCTGAAATTTCTATACACTGAAGCAAAGCGAACATAAGCTACAGGATCTAATTCTTTTAATCCTTCCATAACCATGGTGCCGATTGTATTGGTAGATATTTCACTTTGTCCTAGCTCTTCTAAAGCTCTAGAAATTTTACTTATGAATTTTTCTGCTGTTTCGGTGTCTATTGGTCTTTTTTTTAAAGCTATATAAATTGATTTAGATAATTTATCTCTATCAAAAGAAGACTTCCTTCCATTTTTTTTAACAACCATTATTTCTCTAAATTGAACCCTTTCAAAAGTAGTAAAGCGTGCACCACATACACATAATCTTCTTCTTCTAATGGCTGTACCATCCTCAGTTGGTCGTGAGTCGACTACGGAGGTCTCCCCTTTTTTACAAATTGAGCAAATCATTTCCTAAAGGTTCTTATATATCGGGAACGATGAAGTTAAAGAAATAACTTCATTTTTTACTTCATTTTCTATTTTACTATTGTCATTTGGATTTTCAGATAATCCTTTTAAAGTTTTTGTGATTAATTCACCAACAGTTTTAAACTCATTAAGTCCAAAGCCCCGAGTAGTAGCTGCTTGCGTTCCTAATCTTATTCCAGATGTTATCATTGGTTTTTCTGTATCGAATGGAATACCATTTTTGTTACATGTTATATTTGCTCTAGATAAACTTTCTGCAGCAAGATTACCTTTTACATTATAAGGTCTTAAATCTACTAACATTAGATGGGTGTCTGTTCCATCTGAATAAATTTTAAATCCATTATTCTTTAAAGTTTCTGCTAGCATTTTTGCATTTGCTAAAACAGATTTAATATAATCTTGAAACTCTGGTTGTAAGGCTTCAAGAAATCCTGCCGCTTTAGCTGCAATAACGTGCATTAAAGGTCCGCCTTGATAACCTGGAAAAACTGCTGTGTTAAATTTTTTTGCAAGATCTTCATGATTAGTTAAAATTATTCCTCCTCTTGCACTTCTAAATACTTTATGGGTTGTTGATGTTACTACATGTGCATAATCGCATGGATTTGGATAACCTTTACCCGCAACTAATCCCGAAAAATGTGCCATATCAACCATTAAATAGGCTCCTACCTTGTCCGCTATTTCTCTAAATCTTTTAAAGTCTATAACTCTAGAATAGGCGCTTCCACCTGCGATAATCAATTTTGGTTTATTTTCTAATGCAAGTTTTTCAACATTATCATAATCTATTAATTCTGATTTTTTATCAACATCATAACCTATTGCATTAAACCATTTACCAGACATTGAAATTTTTAATCCATGAGTAATATGGCCACCTGAATTTAAACTCATGCCCATAAAAGTATCACCAGGGCTTAACAAGGCTAAAAATACAGCACCATTAGCTTGTGCACCAGAATGAGGTTGTGCATTTGCAAATTTACAATTAAATAATTTCTTTAATCTTTCAATTGCTAAATTTTCAGCAACATCAACATGTTCACAGCCATTATAATATCTTTTGCCTGGATAACCTTCTGCATATTTATTAGTTAGTACAGAGCCTTGCGCTTCTAGCACTGCTTGAGAAACTATATTTTCTGAAGCAATTAATTCAATATGTTGTTGTTGTCTTAATAGCTCATCATTAATAGCTTTATGAAGCTCGGGATCTTTTTTTGACAAACTATCTTCAAAAAAACTTTTGTAGCTATCATTTAAGTAATTTTTTTCACTAGACATAATTAAATCTTTCTAATTCTTTTAGAATGTCTTCCACCTTCAAATTTTGTGTTTAAAAAAACACTAATAAATTTTAAGGCATTATTTTTTGATAACACTCTAGATCCTAATGTAATGATATTTGCATCATTATGCAATCTTGATAATTTAGTAGATTTTAAGTTAAAACATTGGGCTGCACGTATATTTTTATGTCTATTTGCCGCAATATTCATACCCGTACCAGATCCGCAGACTAATATACCAACATTATTTTTACTTGTCTTTACTTTTTTGGCCACTTTGTGGGCATAGTCTGGATAATCAACTTTATCATCATTAATTGGTCCTAAGTCTTGAAAAGATAGTCTTTTTTTTGATAAGTACATTTTAATACTTTCTTTTAACTTAAATCCTGCATGATCAGATGAAATAAATATTTTTTTCAAATTAATTAAATTTATAATCTAATACACAAGCAACTAAGTGGATTCTATTTTCTTCTCCACCATTAAATGCATTATGATACTTGGTATTGTTTGTAATCCATACAGATCCATCCGCAGGCATATGCTTTGCAACATTATCAATAACCATTATTGAACCAGGATTAGTGATTATGGGAATATGAAGTCTTGGTTCTGGATCTCTATGCCAACTTAAAGTTGATCTTGGTTCTTTTAATAAAACTCTTACTCTTCCTAATTTGTATTTTGACGATAAAACATCAAATACTTCTCTAAAATAAGTATTCTTATAATCTTCTATAAACTCAGAATAAGCAGCCTCATCTATCATTTGATCTCTAATAACCTCTTTGCCAGATGAATCTGGTTTAGTCCAAAATACTCCTCTAGCTTTATTACCTTTAATTGAGTCAGGGTCTCCAGGTATTTGAGTTAATGAAATTGCCCCAAAATTTGAAATTCCATCAACACCAGTAAATCCTTTGATTGATAATATTTCCTTATACGCTTTTTGAAGTTCATTAATATCAAACTTAACATCTTGTTTTTGAAAATCTTGAAAATTTAGCATCATTATGTTTATTTTTTACCCTTTGTAATTGTTTAATACTCTTTTTGAAGTATATTTGTATATTACATTTGTCGCATTTTAAATAAAATTAAAACATGATTACAGGAAAATATCCAGAGTTGAGACTTAGAAGAAACAGGAAAGTATCTTGGGCTAGAAAATTAGTTCAAGAGAACACCTTAAGTGCAAACGACTTTATTTTACCTATATTTTTAATTGATGGGTCTAATAAAAAAGAATCAATATCATCAATGCCAGGTGTTTATAGGTATACTATAAACAGATTGGGCCAAATAGTGGATAAGGCGATTAAAAAAGGTATACCAATGATTGCTCTTTTTCCTAAAACAAAAAATAGTTTAAAAAATGAAATTGGTTCAGAATCTCTCAATGAAAATAACTTAGTATGTAAAGCAATCGTTGAAATAAAAAAAAGATATAAAAATCAAATTGGAGTAATGTGTGATGTTGCTTTAGATCCATATACGTCACATGGTCATGATGGATTAATTAAATCAAATCAAATTATAAATGATGAAACTATAGAAGTTTTAATAAACCAATCATTGCTCCAAGCTGAAATGGGTTGTGACGTATTAGCTCCATCTGACATGATGGATGGAAGAATTGGAAAAATTAGAAAAGCATTAGATAAATCAAATTTTCAAAATGTTCAAATTTTATCTTATGCAGCAAAATATGCCTCTAGTTTTTATGGACCATTCAGAGATGCTGTTGGGTCCAAAGGATCTCTTAAAGGAGATAAGAAAACCTACCAAATGGATTTTAGAAATAGTGATGAAGCTTTAAGAGAAGTTGCTCTTGATATCAAAGAGGGAGCAGATATGGTTATGGTAAAACCTGGAATGCCCTACCTTGATATAATTAAATCTATTAAAGAAAAATTCAGGATACCAGTTTTAGCTTATCAAGTTTCTGGTGAATACAGTTTAATTTCTACTGCTATACAGAAAAAATTAGTAAATAAAGATGTTATTTATGAGAGCTTAGTTGCTTTTAAAAGAGCTGGAGCTAATGCTATTGTAAGTTATTATGCAGATAGACTTGATAAAATTCTACTTTAGTTATTTTAATGAGTTTATAAACTGATTTCTGCTAATTGGAAAATTAATATTATTTGGTTTTAAAATTGATTTATCCATGAAGTCTCCTACCAGTTTAAGTCCATCTAGTAATGTGGTCAAATCGTTAACTTTAATATCTTTATCAATAAGAAAGTTTGGAACAATTTTTTTTTCTTTTGATGACTCGGCGAAATATAAAGTTTTATTTTCAAAAGTTTTTTTATTTACTAAGCCATCAAGATCAAGATTATATCCAAGAATACTTAATAATTTCAATTCCCAAAAAATATATTTTTTTAACCATTCATCAGCAGATAAAATTAAATAAAATTCCTGAATTAAATCATATATATTTATGTTTGATTGAGACTCTGCTGTTAACAACTTAATTAAATTCATTGCAGATGATATGCAATTTAGTTTTTTTGATTGATCAAAATAAACTGGGGAATGAGCTTTAAAAATTTCAATCTTTAAATAACCTATTCTATTCTCAGATTTTGAATTATAATTTACAAATAATTGATTTCCAATTTGTAAATAGTTTTTAATTTTTTTGGACAATCCTCCAAATATAATGCCAGAAATTTTGCCGTGTTCTTTGGTATAAATTTCAGCTATCAAAGAATTTTCGTTATATTTAATTTTAGATAATAAAAAACCTGTATCGTCCCAATTCATGATTTAGAGTGATTATTAAAGCATAAAAAGGCGGCATTTTGTTCTGCATCTTTTTTTGAAGATCCCTGCCCAATATAAAATTTAGAATTAGGAAGTTTAACAGCAACTTTAAAAACAGGCTTATGTCTTGGTCCAGTGTTAGATATAATTTTGTAAGTTGGAAGTTTTTTAAATTTTTTTAATGAATATTCCTGCAATTTCGTCTTTGCATCTATTTGAGTAATAATACTATTTTTAATATTTTCTGCCCAAAGTGTAAGGATTAAATTTTCAGTAACAGCAAAACCTTTGTCTAAATAAACAGCACCCATTAAAGCTTCACAACAATCAGCAACAACTTTGTCCTCTAACTTAACTTTTTTATTTTTTGGGTTAAATGTTAATATATATTTTTCTAAATTAATATTATTACCAATTTGTAAACAAGTTTTTTTATTTACTAGAGACGCAAATTTTTTATCCAATACTCCCTCTTTTTCATCAGGATATATTTCAAGTAATTTTTTTGCAATGATAAGTCCTAAAACTCTATCACCTAAAAATTCCATTTTTTCATTATTATTTATTTTATCAAAGCTCTTATGAGTTAAACTTTTTATTAATATTTTTCGATCTTTAAATTTGATATTTATTTTTTTTTCTAGATTTAAATAATCTATTTTCATTAATCAATTTTATTAAAAAATCTGTTAAATCTGATTGATTTATGCCACTTCCAAAATGCAAAAAAACTACCGACTGATTTGTCAGAGGAAAAGAAAATAAATTGAGCTTTGCCCACAAGGTTATTTTTATGAACATAACCAACACTGGATAAAAATCTACTATCTTTAGAGCAGTCTCTATTATCACCTAAAAAGAAATAATGATCTTTAGGGACAATAAAAATATCTGAATTTTGAAATGAAAAATCTTTTAAATATACTGACTTATGTGATTTATCATTCGTAAGTTTTTCTTCAAAAGTTAAAACATCTATTGTTCTATTGCCGCAATAAATCTTATCATTTTTTGATATGACAGATTTAAGAATTTCACTGTTGTTAATATATAAATTTGAGTCAATAAATTGAATTGTATCACCAGGTAAACCTATTAATCTCTTAATATAATCCGTTCTATTATCCATAGGTGTTTTAAAAACTACAACATCACCTCTTTTTGGTTCTGTAAAATTAATCCTTTTATTTAAAATAGGTGGGCTAAAAGGGAAAGAATGGTTGCTATAACCATATGAATATTTAGTAACAAATAACCTGTCGCCTACTAATAAAGTAGGTTCCATAGAAGAAGATGGGATATAAAATGGTTGTATTAATAAAGATCTTATTATTATGGCTATTATTAGTGCGTAAAATAAAGTTTTGACATTATCTATAATAATATTTTTTGTTATCATTAAATTTTTTCAATCATAGTAAAGGCTACTGAGTATTCTTTTTCATCTGAAATTGAAAGAAACAAATTAAAATTTTTAATTTTTTTCTTTTTTTTAATCAAACTCTTAATTTTAGAACTAACTGAATAATGTGGTTTTCCTAATTTGTTGTTAACTATTTGTATATCTTTGAAATTCAAATTCTCTCTAAAACCAATCCCTAACGCTTTAGCTAAAGCTTCTTTAGCAGCAAAGCGTTTCGAAAAAAAATTAGCTTTATTTTTAAACTTTTTTGAAGCTAAAATTTCATTTTTACCAAATATACGATTTATAAAATTTTTATTTTTTATAGATAATTGAATTCTTTTATTATTAATTATATCAACTCCAATACCAACTATTTTCATTATTTGATAATTCTTTTAAATTTTTTAATTACCTTATTAAATCCATGAAATATTGATTCTCCAATGATAAAATGACCTATGTTAAATTCTTTAATTTCATTAATTTTTGATAAGAATTTGGTTGATTTAAAATCTAGTCCATGACCAGCATGAACTTCTAAACCAATTTTATTTGCAAGTATTGAGCAATTTTTTATTCTAAGAAATTCTTTCTTAATTTTTTTTTTAGATTTAACTAAAGTTGCAAATCTACCAGTATGTATTTCTACACAATCTGCTCCTAAATTCTTGGAAATTAAAATGTCATTTAAAGATGGATTAATGAAAAGGCTTGTTCTAATTTTTTTATTTCTAAATAATCTTATTATAGATTTAATTTTTTTTTGATTTTTTCTTAAATTTAATCCTCCTTCTGTCGTAATTTCTTTTCTATTTTCAGGTACTATACAAATAAAATCAGGTTTAATTTTAAGCGCATTTTTAACTATTTCATTTTTTATTGAGATTTCTAAATTTACTAATAAATTTTTTATAGAACATATTTTTTTTGCATCTAAATCTTTAATGTGGCGTCTATCTTCTCTTAAATGAATTGTAATAGAATCTGCACCTTGTTTATTTACAAATTTAGCAGCAAGAAAAGGGTCTGGATGAAACTCACCTCTTGCGTTTCTTAGAGTGGCAACATGATCAATGTTTACACCAAGGCGTTTCACTTTATAAATCTACTTCCTGGAATTGTGATAGGTATTGATTTTAATTTATATGGTAATTGTTTAGCTTTATAGGTGGGTACATCTATTTTAAGATATGAAATTATCTTTTTCTTAATTTTTAAAGTTTTTTTTGTAGATCTATCTATTATTGATGCAAAACCCACTAATTTAGCTTTAGCCTTTTTAATAAGCTTAAGACATTCCATGCTTGATTTACCTGTTGTTATCACATCTTCAATTATTAATACTTTTGATTTTTTTTTAATATTAAAACCTCTTCTTAAAATAAACTTTCCTTTGACTCTTTCACAGAAAATAGTTTCTTTTTTTAAAATTTTACCTATTTCATATCCAATAATTATTCCACCCATTGCAGGAGCTAGTATTAGATCAAAGTTTTTGTAATTCTTCTTAATTTTTTTGGCTAATGATTTGCAAATAGGATCTGCTTTGTGTGGGTAACTTAACAATTTAGCGCATTGAATATATTTGGATGAATGCAAACCTGAAGATAATACAAAGTGTCCCTCTAAAAGAGCATTAGTCTTTTTTAAAATATCTAAGGATTTTTTGTGTGAAAGCATTTCTTTTATCTTCGTGTCTAATTATCTTAAATTTTATACCTTTTTGTTTTAACTCCGCAATAAAATTAGTAAAATTCTTTAAATCTCTTATAATTAATTGAAATTTAAAATTGATATAATCAGGATTTTTTCCAGCCATTTCTAAATTTGATATATTCAATTTATGATCACCAATTAAAGAACTTATACTCCCAAGTTGGCCTGGTTTGTCTGGAAGCGATATCCAAAGAGTTGTATTATATTTTTTTAACTTTTTCTCTTTTTCCTCGCCTTTATCATGCCAATACCTTCTAATAGAAGCTCTAGCTTTTCCTGTTTTTGTTACTGGTATCCAGTGTAATGAAGGAGATTGTTTTTTAGAAGTTATAATATTAACCGTATCGCCATTTCTTAAAATTGTTTGTAGTTCATTTTTATTTCCATTAATTTCACATCCAATAGCAGTATTTCCAATTTTAGTATGAACAGCATATGCAAAATCAATTGGTGTAGCATTTTTGGGTAGTTTTATTACTGAGCCCTTTGGTGTGAAACAAAATACATTTTCTTGGAACATTTGAAGTTTTGTATATTCATAAGAGTGCTCTGGGTTTTCATTTTTTTCGATGATTTCAACTAAATCTTTTAACCAATCGTACTCTTTCCATTGTAAAGAATTAAATTTTTCTGATGATTTATATTTCCAATGCGATGCTATACCTCTTTCGGCAAAATCATGCATTTCGGATGTTCTTATTTGAATTTCTATAGGTTTTTTATGTGAGCCAATAACTGATGTGTGTATTGATTTATAACCATTAATTTTTGGTGAAGATATATAATCTTTAAATTTACCTGGAATACAATTCCATTCTTTATGTAAAACTCCTAGAGTCTGATAACATTCATCAAAATTATCTAAAATTATTCTAAAACCAATAATGTCAGTTATCTGTTCTAATGAAACTCTTTTTTTTTGGACTTTTCTCCAAATAGAAAATGGAGTTTTTTCTCTTCCATAAATTAATGCATTAATATTATTTTTAGATAACAAATTTTTAATTTCAAAAGAAAGACTCTCAAAAATATCTTCTTTGTCTTTTTTAATTTCATTTAATCTATTTTGAATAAGTTTTCTTGCATCAAGATTTAATATCTCGAAAGATAGATCTTCTAATTCATCACGAATTCTGTGCATACCCATTCTATCAGCAAGTGGGGCATATATTTCCATTGTTTCTTGAGCAATTCTCTTTTTTTTTTCATTCTTTTTAATCGACTTAATCGTTCTCATATTATGAAGTCGATCTGCCAGCTTAACAAGAAGTACTCTTATATCTTTAGATGTAGCTAAGATAAGTTTTCTAAAATTTTCAGCCTTAGAATTTGCTGCTGCTGTATTTTCAAATACCGAAATTTTCGTTACCCCATCAACAAGTTCAGCTACCTCTTCACCAAATTCACCTTTAATTGTTTCATATGTTGCAAAGGTATCTTCAATTGTATCATGCAATAATCCGGTGGCTATTGTTGCTGAATCTAATTTTAGATCAGTAAGTATATTTGCTACTGCAATAGGATGGACAGAATAAGGATCACCAGAGTCTCTTTTTTGATTTGAATGAGCCTTTACAGCAAAATCAAAGGCTTTATTTATACGGTCTAAATTAACAAATTTATTATAGCCTTTTACTTTATTAATGAGGTCATCTGAATTAAGCATTACTTATTATATCATCAAATTAAATTTGTTTAATAGATCTAATATCCTTAATTGATAAGGAAAAAATTAATTTTTTAATATTTTCATTAGTTTTTGGATGAAACCAATTTTTATTTAATTCAAATAAAGGAATTAATACAAAATTTCTTTTGTGCATTCTTTTATGTGGAATTGTAATATTGCCTGTTAAGATTTTTTGATTGTAAGAAATTATATCAATATCACAAGTTCTGGGGGAGTTTTTTGATTTTTTTTTTCTTCCAAGTTTTTTTTCAATTGATTTGAAAATTTTAAGTAATTTTTCTGGTGATGCTTTTGTGTTAGATTGAACTACTATATTGATAAATTTTGGTTTATTTGGGTCTGGCCAAGATAATGTTTCATAATAACTAGAAGATTTAGTAATTTTAATTCCATCTAGTTCTAAAAAATATTTAGCTTTTGTAATATTTTTGATTCTATTTCCAAGGTTTGATCCAATTCCTATATATATCATCTAGCTTGATTTTCTTATATATCGTGCTTTATCGCGATTCCAATCTCTATTCTTTTTAGTAGCTCTTTTATCGTATTGTTTTTTTCCTTTTGCTACAGCGATTTCTACTTTGGCCTTACCTTTTTTAAAATACATTTTTGTTGGAACTATTGTAAATCCTTCTCTTTGCATTTTTCCAATTAACTTATTAATTTCTTTCTTATTAAGTAATAATTTTCTTTCATCTGTTGGATTGTGATTTGTATTATTTGCATGCTTGTATTGAGCAATGTGTGAATTAATTAAAACTATCTCACCGTTTTTTTCAACTGCGTAAGAATCTGCTATATTTACTTTACCATCTCTTACTGATTTTATCTCTGATCCCTTAAGAACTATTCCTGCTTCAATTAAATCTTCAAAAAAAAAATTAAAGCTTGCTTTTCTATTTAAACAAATAATTTTTAAACCAGAATTGGCTTTTTTATTCATTAAATTAATTTGGTGGACTTTAAAGCCTTAATAATTATTTCCCTAGTTTGTTCAGTTACTTTTACTAAAGGCAATCGAACAGCATCATCACACAAGCCTAATTGTTTAGCTGCAAATTTAACAGGACTTGGATTACTTTCTACAAACATTGCGCTATGAAGTAATTGTAAAATATTATCAAAATTTTTAGCCTCATTTTTTGATTTATCATCGTTAAGTATTGATAAAGATTGGAATTGAGAACAAAGTTTGGGTGCTATGTTTGCTGTAACACTTATCGCTCCTACTCCTCCTCTTTTATTGAATTCTAATGCGTTATCATCGTTTCCTGTAAGTTGAATAAAATCTTTTCCCATAGCTTTTAATTGTTGATCCACTCTATCAAGATTACCTGTTGCGTCTTTAACACCAACAATATTTTTTAATTCATAAAGTCTTGTCATAGTCTCAACTGACATATCAATTACTGATCTACTTGGAATATTGTAAATAATTATAGGCAAACCACACTTATCATTAATTGCTTTATAATGTTGATACAAACCCTCTTGGGTCGGCTTATTATAATACGGCGTTACAATAAGAGCAGCATTAGCTCCTGCTTTTTCTGCATGACTAGTTAAAGAAATTGCCTCCTCGGTTGAATTTGAGCCTGTTCCTGCTATGACGGGCAATTTTCCCTTACTTTCTTGGATACATAAATCGATTACTTTTTGATGCTCATCATGGCTCAATGTAGGGGACTCTCCCGTGGTACCTGCTGGTACCAACCCATTTGTTCCATTTTCCATGTGAAAATGAATTAACTTGATATAATTATCTACATCTAGTTTATCATTTTTAAACGGAGTAATTAAAGCAACATTTGAACCTTTAAACATAAATACTTATAACATAAATTATTGATTCACATACTAAAGATTATGCCTCGAAAATTACTTTTATTTATCTGCTCACTTTTGTTTATTATATTAAATCATAATCTTGTGTTTTCAGATGAAAAAAACCTTATACCATTAAAAAAACCTAAATTAACAGATCAAGAGCTTAAAGAGAAAGTTTTAATAAATATTTTAAAACCTCTACAAAAACCAAAATTAGTTAAAGAAATAATTGAAGAAATTCCAATTAAAGAAGTTGTCAAAAAGGAAACCTCTAAACCTATAATTTTGATACCTAAAAAAAAGCCTTTAATAGCAGGTAAAACAACCCAAGTTAAGATAAGTAAGTCAAAATTTTACAGCAAAAAAGATTTCGCAATTGCTAAAAAAGCTTTTTCAGAAATGAAAAAAGCAAATTGGACTGGTGCAATTAAAATTGCAAAAAAAGCAAAAGATAAATCAATTTACAATTTTATACAATGGAGACATTTACTTACCAAAGGTAACAAGGCATCATTTTATGATTATTTAACATTTATTAAAACTAATGAAGATTATCCAAGAATTGGAAGAATTAGATACCTTGCTGAACATAAATTATCTAATGATAAAATTAAACCAAATAAAGTAATTGATTGGTTTCAAGGAAACGAACCATTAAGTGGTTATGGTAAAATGATTTTAGGAGAAAGTTATATTTTGACTGGAAAAATTAATGAAGGAAAACAATTAATTAAAGAAGGTTGGATTACTGCTGATCTAAGTAAATCTGATTTAAGGTTTTTTAGAAAAAAATTTAGGAAGCATTTAAATGCAGATGACTATGTTAAAAGAGCTGATTATCTTGCTTGGAATAATAAATATTGGGATTTAAAAAGGATGTTAAGATATTTACCTAAAGATTATGAACTTCTTTATAATGCACGTCAGCTTTTGATGAGCAAATCATATGGTGTAGATCAAGCGATAAAAAATGTACCTCAGAAATTTAGAAATGATGCTGGTTTAAATTATGATCGTTTAAAATGGAGACGTAAAAGAGGAAGAGTTGATAGCTCTGTTGAAATATTATTAAAGATTAAAAATACAAAAGATTATTTGGTTAGACCTGATAAATGGTGGAAAGAAAAAGAAATCATTTCAAGGTCTTTAATTTATAAAAAAAAGTATGAATTAGCATATAAGATTTCTAGTAATCATGCTATGGAGGAAGGTCCTGATTTCGCTGCAGCGGAATGGATGAGTGGATGGATTGCCTTAAGTTTTTTAAACGATCCTTTATTAGCAAAAGATCATTTCGAGAACTTTTACGACAATGTAAGTTATCCTATAAGTACTTCAAGAGGTGCCTATTGGCTTGCAAGATCTTATAAGGCTCTAGGTGATAAAGAAAATTCTGAAAAGTGGTTCACAGAAGCTTCCAAATATTTAACAACATATTATGGTCAACTAGCATTTTTAGAAATAAATCCCAATGGTAATTTTGAAATTCAAAAAGATATGGAGGTTAATAAAAAATATAGAGATTATTTTTATTCAAAGGAATTGGTAAAAGTTGTTTATCTTCTAGACGAGCTAGATAAAGATAAATATTCAAAATTTATTTTACGACATATTGCACTTGATAATATTGAAAGTGGAAGTGAAATTTTAGCAGCTGAACTATCTACAAATATTGACAGATTTGATTTTGCAATTCAGATTGCAAAATTAGCTTCTTACGAGAAAAGATTTCATAATAAATATAATTACCCAATAATTAGTACGCCAAAATATATTAATGGACGAAAAATACCAGAAAGTGCATTTATCCTATCAATTATAAGACAAGAGAGTGAGTTTGATTTAAGTGCAAATAGTCATGCTGGAGCAAAAGGATTAATGCAGTTGATGCCATACACGGCAAAACTTGTCGCTAAACAAGCAAAACTTCCATATGTTAGATCAAAACTTACTACTGACCCTGAATACAATATTAACTTGGGTTCGCATTATATAGCCGGTTTATTATTAAATTATGATGGTGCCTATCCTTATGCTGTAGCAGCTTATAACGCTGGTCCAAAAAGAGTTAAATATTGGAAAAAAATTAATAAAGATCCTCAAAAAAACCAAATTGACTATGTAGATTGGATTGAATTAATTAAATTTAAAGAAACTAGAAATTATGTTCAAAGAGTTTTAGAAAATTATAATGTTTATAGGTATATACTCGAACAAAGACCAATTAAAATGTTAAATTTTTTCAAAGATAAACCCTTATACTAAAAAATTTTTAATTATAATTAACATCGTCATTATAAGGTATTATAAACCTAAAGTTTTTATCACTTATTGACATAATCTCCTGATCTGGAATATGCCAAGTATTTAAAGTAAATTTATCTATCTGATTAATATTTTTTAAATAATCATAATTCTTATAGTCAAAAGATAAATCAGTAAAAAGGGAGCTTTCATAAATTTTTTGTATTATTTCAATTATATATTTACAACTTTTTTCATCTGAATTATTTAATTTTTCTTCTTCAATACATTTTGATTTTACATTGTTTGGAATATAATAGGAAATTGGGAAGTTCATTAATCTAATATTAGAAATACATTCTTTATAATTAGAAATTTCATAAATTATATTTGACGGAAATTCTATAAATAGTTTAATCTGATTATTCTTAAGGTTTATATTTTTTAAATGATTCATTAATTTTATACATTGTTCAGTATTTTTAATATTTTTAACATCTAGCCATAAAATATCATTTTTGTCTTTTTGCATTTTAATCAAATCAACCAACTTTAAGGATGTTGATTCTTTTTTAGAGTGACTCACGTCTAAATAGTCGTTTTCGATAATTACATCTATTTCCATGCAATTTAATATCGCACTAAACCTAATAAATCTGGCAATACTATTGGTTCTATGACTGCAAATCTCTAAATTATTATCTTTACTTAAAAAGTAATTCTTCATGTTTGAAAAAGTTGTCGCTCTATCAGTATTATCTATAAAATTATTATCTTTAACAGGATAGTTTAATGTAACTGCACCTAAAGTGTTAAGCTGATTTCTAACGATATGATAATCTTCTATACAATTGCCGTCACCAAATTTACATTTAGAAACACTATTTAATTTTGAGTTTGTGTTAAAAACTTTTATACCAAATATTTCTAAAATTAAACTTGGCAGATTATTTAACAAATCTCTATTTTTATGTGAAGACCTTAATCTCAACGTTTCAAACAATTCTGGATATTTTAATTTTGCCTCATCATTGAAATAAATTAAAAACGGAACTGCTGACATCTCCCATATATATCTTGATGAGTCATGAGCTTGCCCTGTTAAAGGACTTTCTCCATGATCAGATGTATAAATAAAGATAATAGGTTTTTTCAACTTTGAAATTTCCTTTAAAGAAAAAACAATATTGTCTGAAATATAATTCATCGCAGAATCGTAATTTTCTAAAAATTCTTTTTGATTTTTTTTGAAACTTTTGCCAAAAATAGCTTTGTTATTATAATTAGAATAATATTGATCTATCTTTTTATGATAATTAATTGGAATATTTTTTTTATAATTTCCATGACCTGCATAACTATGAAAAACAAAAAAATTATTCTTTTTAGAATTTTTTTTAATTTCTTTAGTAAATTCTTTTAAAAAATCATGATCATAAGATTTTTCTCTATTGATGTAATTTGCATTTCCTAAATTATATTTAAAACTATAATTTTTCTTACTTGCGTTTTTAAATATTAAAGAGGAAGATAAATTCCAAGATCCAGATTTTGCTTGAGTGCTAAATAAAGTTGTTTTAATTGCTACATTGTTCAATATATCAACTATTGGAAACCTAAGATATTCAGAAGCAATTTTTAATTTATATTCAACATTTGTATTAGCTTTAATTGTTAAACTATCTAACAATGACGGTGATGTATGAGTATGAGTAGAATATATATTGTCATATACAATTAAATGATTTTGCTCACTAAAATCTTCTAAATTATTATTCGTCGGTCTAAAATACTGATAAATACTCCAATGTAATCTTGAAGTAGCTTCACCAATATAAAATACAACCGATAAATCTTTAGAGTCTTCCAGCTTAATATCTATTGTATCTAGATTATAATTTATATTTTTTGATTGATTTTTTTTTTCAATTATTGATGAGCTGTATAGTAATGATACTTTATAAAAATTTAAGGAGGTTGGAACTGCTATAATTGTAAATATTATAAAATAATTAATATTTAAGAAATTAAAAAAAGAATTTTTTTTTGTTAAAAGAAATAGATAATAAATGGTTAAAGTATACACAGTTATAATCACAAACCATAAAATGAAACGTTTGAGTGACCAACCAGCAAAAAAGTTTAAAGTTTTAATATAAAAATAAACTTCGTCTAAGTTCAGGCTTTGAAATTCTGAGAATGCATCAGATCCTAAATTAGGAATTAATTTTGCAAATGGGAAAATAAAACAAAATAACAAAAATAAAAAAAGACTTGAATAAATAAATTTGGATTTTTTATAATAAACACCAATAAAAAAAATCTGAATTGAGCCAATTAAGGGTAGAATATAAAAAGCGTCAATTAAAGCATAATCAATGGCCTTTTCTATCAATTGAGTTAATTCTGACGACATTAATTCTAATATTTAAAATAACATATTTTATGGCGGAAGAGGAGGGATTCGAACCCTCGGTACAAGTTTCCTCGCACGGTCATTTAGCAAACGACTGGTTTCAGCCTCTCACCCACTCTTCCATATTTTGGTACATTTGATTGTATTGAATATTGTATATTAATAAAGTAATTAATCAGAATTGTATGAAAAAAAAGTATTCAATATTTTCACTTATTAAAAATGCATTTTCTTACCATGAGAATTGGGGGAAAGCTTGGAAAGATCCAAATCCTAAAAAGGAGTATGACGCAGTTATAGTTGGTGGTGGTGGCCATGGTTTAGCAACCGCTTACTACTTAGCAAAAAAACATAACATGAAAAATATTGCTGTCGTTGAAAAAGGTTGGATCGGTGGAGGTAATACTGGAAGAAATACAACAATTATAAGATCAAATTATTTATGGGATGCAAGCGCAGGTCTCTATAACCATGCTTTAAAAATTTGGGAAAGTCTATCACAAGAATTAAATTATAATGTAATGTTTAGTCAAAGAGGTGTAATGAATTTAGCTCATAATCTTCAAGATGTGAGAGATTTAAAAAGAAGAACTCATGCTAACAGGTTAAACGGTATCGATGCAGTTTATCTTAATACAGAGGAAGTTAAAAAATTTTGTCCAATAATTAATACCTCTCCTGATATTAGATACCCTGTTTTAGGAGGCACTTTACAAAGAAGAGCTGGCACAGCTAGACACGATGCTGTAGCGTGGGGTTATGCAAGAGGTGCTGATGAAATGGGTGTTGATATTATCCAAAATTGTGAAGTTAAAGGCATCAAAAGAAATGGTGATGTTGTTGAAGGTTTAGAAACAACAAAAGGTTTTATTAAAACAAAAAAAATTGGTGTTGTTGCTGCTGGACATTCAAGTGTTATCGCAAACATGGCAGGTCTAAAACTTCCATTAGAAAGTAAGCCTTTGCAAGCTTTAGTTTCTGAACCTGTAAAACCAATTATTGATACTGTTGTTATGTCTAATGCTGTTCATGCCTATGTTAGTCAATCTGACAAAGGAGAGCTTGTAATCGGCGCTGGAACAGATGATTATGTATCTTATTCTCAAAAAGGAAGTCATGATATTGTTGAAGGAACTTTAAATGCGATTTTAGAACTATATCCAATATTCAGTCGAATGAGAATGTTAAGACAATGGGGAGGAATTGTTGATATTTGCCCAGACGCTAGTCCAATTATAAGCAAAACATCTATTAAAGGTTTATATTTTAACTGTGGTTGGGGTACTGGAGGATTTAAAGCAACACCTGGTTCAGGTGATTTATTTGCACATACAATTGCTAATGATGAACCTCACAAACTTAATGCTGCTTTTAACATAAATAGATTCGTTAGCGGTGATCTTGTGGACGAACACGGTGCAGCAGCTGTAGCACACTAATGTTCATAATTAATTGCCCATATTGTGGAGAAAGAGAACAAAGTGAATTTAAAGCTGGTGGTGAAGCACATATAGTAAGACCTAAACAGCCTACTGAACTTAGTGATGATGAGTGGGCAGAATATCTTTTTATGAGAAAAAATATTAAAGGAATACAGTTTGAAAGGTGGAACCATACTCATGGATGTAGAAAATGGTTTAATATGGTTCGTGATACTTCAAATGATGAAATAAAAGCAGTTTATAAAATGGGTGAAAAACCACCTGTAGAGTAATTAATGACAAAAAATTTAAGAGTAAAAACAGGAAAGGCAATCGATGAAACTTATAGAATTTCATTTAAATTTAATGGATCAACATATTATGGTTTTAAGGGTGATACATTAGCCTCTGCTCTTTTAGCTAATGATATTCATTTAGTTGGAAGAAGTTTTAAATACCATAGACCAAGAGGTATTATGACTGCTGGCTCAGAGGAACCAAATGCTATTGTCCAACTACATAATGACTCATCAAGAACAGAACCCAATGTGAGAGCAACCGAAATTGAAATATATGAAGGTTTAGAAGCTTCAAGTCAAAATTGCTGGCCAAGTGTAAAATTTGATATTGGAGGAATTAACAATCTTTTATCACCCCTACTGCCTGCAGGATTTTATTATAAAACTTTTATGTGGCCTGCGAGTTTTTGGGAGAAATATGAATATTTCATAAGAAGATCTGCGGGGTTAGGTAAATCACCAACTACACCAGATCCAGATATTTACGAACACAAATATATTCATTGTGATGTTTTGGTAATCGGGGCTGGTATTTCAGGAATTATGGCTGCTAAAATAGCTGCTAAAAATGGTTTAAAGACGCTTTTAATAGAAGAAAAACCAAATCTTGGAGGTTCAACTATATATCAAAATTCAGATCATTTTAAAATTAATAACCAGAATTCTGGTTCTTGGTTGGAAAAAGAAATTAATGAAATAAAGAAGTTAAAAAATTTAGAGATTAAAACAAGAACAAGTGTTGCTGCTTATCACGGTTATAATTTTTTATTAGCCCGTGAAAATCTGACTGATCATTTACCTATTAATCAAAGAAAAGATAAAACAAGACATAAACTACTTAAAATAAGAGCAAAAAAAGTAATCACAGCTACGGGATCAATAGAAAGACCTATGATATTTGATAATAATGATCGTCCAGGAATTTTACTTTCCTCGGCAATTAAAAGATTCGCTGATTATTTTGGAGTTGCTTGTGGTGAAAAAAATATCCTTTTTACTAATAACGACAGTGCTTATGAAACAGCTATTAGTCTTATTCAAAAAGGAATTAATATTGAGGCTATAATTGATAATAGAGAAGAAGTGAATTCTAAACTTATTTACGAAGTAGAAAAAAATAATATCAAAATTTTTAAAGGTTACACGGTAACAGACACTTCTGGTTATAAGAGAATAAATAAGATTTCTATAATGCAACTTTCTAAAGATGGACAAAAAGTTGTGGGTTCTAAAATAATTTTATCTTGTGATTGTTTAGGAGTATCTGGTGGATGGACACCAGCAGTTCATTTGTTTACACAATCTGGTGGAAAGTTAAAATTTAGAGAAGATGATCAAGTGTTTATACCAAATATTTATCCGTCAGATCAATTGAGTATTGGGGCATGTAATGGTGATTTTACTTTAGATGAAATTTTAGTAAATACTCCAAAATCTTTAATTGATTATTTAAATATAAAAAATACTGAATATGATAACTTAGAGATTTCATCTTCAACTAATAAATCAAAAAGAAACATTTGGTTATTACCATCAGATAAAATTTTAGGTAAAACAAAATCTTTTGTAGATTATCAAAATGATGCAACTGCAAAAGATATTAAATTAGCTTTAAGAGAAGGCTTTAGATCAATCGAACATGTTAAAAGATACACAACCACAGGGATGGGTACAGATCAAGGTAAGCTAGGAAATATGCATGCACTTGGAATTATTTCTGAAACTGCTGGAGCTAAAATGGGCGAACTAGGTACTACAACTTTTAGACCACCCTACACTCCTTTAACATTTGGAACTATAGTTGGAAGAAATGTTGGAGAATATTTTGATATATTTAGAAAAACTCCAATCCACGATTGGCATGTTGAACATAAAGCAGAGTTTGAAAATGTAGGCCAGTGGAAAAGAGCTTGGTATTATCCAAAAGAAAATGAAAATATGCACAAAGCTGTTCAAAGAGAAAGTAAAGCAGCAAGGGAAAGTGCTGGAATTTTAGATGCCTCTACTCTTGGTAAAATTGATATTCAAGGAACTGATGCTTCTGAATTTTTAAATCGCGTTTATACAAATGCTTGGTCAAAACTTGCAGTTGGTAAATGTCGATATGGTCTAATGCTCAATGAGGATGGTATGGTCTACGATGATGGTGTTACTACTCGATTAGGTGAAAATCATTATATTATGACAACAACAACAGGTGGGGCAGCTAATGTAATGGGTAAATTGGAAGATTACCTACAAACAGAGTGGCCTGAATTAGATGTTTATTTAACATCAGTTACAGATCATTTTGCAACATTAAGTGTTTGTGGTCCTAATAGTAAAAAAATTGTAAGTGAGGTTATTCCAGATTTAGATTTTTCAGACGAAAGCTTTCCACATATGTCATTTAAGAATACAAAAATTGGTAAAATTAATTGCAGAGTTATGAGAATTAGTTTCACAGGAGAACATAGTTATGAAATTAATGTCCAAGCTAATTATGGTAAATCAGTTTGGGAAAAATGTATGGAAGCAGGAAAAAATTTTAATATTACACCATATGGAACTGAGACAATGCACTTACTTCGAGCTGAAAAAGGTTTTATAATTGTTGGTCAAGATACAGATGCAACTATGACACCAATTGATTTACAAATGGATTGGATTGTAAGTAAAAAGAAGTACGATTTTATTGGAAAAAGATCATTATATAGATCGGACACTATTAGAGAAGATAGAAAACAGTTAGTTGGATTATTAACTGATAATCCTAATGAAGTATTAGAGGAAGGAGCACAAATAGTTGCTGATATAAATAAATCACCTATAGAAATGTTAGGTCATGTTACATCAAGCTATTACAGTCCCAACCTTAAAAAATCTATAGCTTTAGGTGTTGTAAGGGGTGGAAAAAATATGATGGGACAAAAATTAATAATTCCGATGGAAAAAAAGAATATAAATGTAACTGTTGCTGATACAGTTTTTTTAGATAAGGAGAACAAAAGATTAAATGCTTAATTATAATCAAGCTCTACCTGAACAAACATTATTGCAAGATCTTCAGATGAAAGAAATTAAACCAATAATGAAATTGGTTATAAGAGGTAAAAAAAGAGAATTTATTTCTGCAATTGGTAAATCATTAAATATTATTTTACCAACTGAAGCAAATACCTCTACTCAAAGTGATAAATTTACTGTTCTTTGGTTAAGTCCTGATGAGTGGATGATTTTTTCCAATGAACCTGTTGATGAAAATACAAATACTTATGAAACTGAAAAACTATTAAATAAAAGTATTTCAAAATTAAATCTTGGTGCAATCGTAGATGTTACAGATCAATTCGTAATGATTAATTTAAAAGGAAATAAAATTTACGAATTATTTCAAACTGGATCACCTTTCAACTTTAATAATTTTCAAAATAAAAAAGGTGCTGTTACCCAAACAATTCTTACAAAAATTGATGTAATTGTTCATAATCAGGACAAAAATGCAGTAAATCTATTTGTAAGACGTTCATTTTCGCAACATTTATTTTCTTGGATGAATGATGCTGCGTCAAGATTATAGTCACAATTTCTATTTAAATCAGTTATTCATAAATTATGAAAAAAATATTTTTAATAGCATTATTTGCTCTTTTACCGTTTTCTTTAAACGCGGAGTCAAATTTAGACAAAATACTATCAGCAGGAGTTTTAAAAGTTGGGACAACTGGAGACTGGGATCCAATGACAATGAAAGATCCTGCAACTAATAAATATAAGGGATTTGACATTGATGTTATGAACGAACTAGCTAAAGACATGGGTGTAAAAATTGAATTTGTACCTGCAGAATGGAAAACTATAGTTTCTGGCATCACATCCGAAAGATATGATATATCAACAAGTGTAACAAAAACTCCAAAAAGAGCTGAAGTAGCAGGATTTACAGATACTTATTATAAATATGGAACTGTTCCATTAGTTCTTAAAAAGAATTTAAATAAATTTTCAACTTGGGACTCGCTTAACAATTCTAATGTAACAATTGCTACAACACTTGGAACTTCTCAAGAAGAAAAGGCAAAAGAATTCTTTCCAAAATCCAAATTGAATTCAGTTGAAGCACCAGCAAGAGACTTTCAAGAAGTTTTAGCTGGAAGAGCAGATGGAAATATTACAAGTTCAACTGAAGCAAATAAATTAGTAATCAAATACCCACAATTAGCTATAGTTCCTGATGGAGAAAAAAATCCTGCCTTCTTAGCAATGATGGTTCCAAAAGGTGATGATAAATGGAATAGTTATGTTAATGATTGGATAAAGAAGAAAAAAACATCGGGCTTCTTTACTAGCTTACTGGCTAAATATAATTTAAAAAGCTTATAATCAATTAGTAATTAATTTTTAATTCTTTATAAATCAGAGAGTGAAAAATTTATTTTTTTTACTTCTGATACTACCTTTAACCTCATGTGGTAAAAATGAGCTTAATTGGTTGATTCTATCCCCAAATAATGTTGAGGGATTAACAAATCTTAAATTTTTGTTAAGTGGGCTAACTACAACAATTTATATTTCTGTTGTTTCAATAATAATTTCAATGGTAATTGGTTTTATCGTCGCTGTTCCTTCTTTAGCAAAAAGTAAATTTTTAACTTATCTAAATATTGGATATGTCGAAATAGTAAGAGCAATCCCTCTTCTAGTTTTAATCCTATGGATTTATTATGGTCTTCCAATAATGACCAGTATAAGCTTTAGCCCTTTTGTCTCTGGCATCATTGCTTTATCAATAAGTGAAAGTGCATTTCAAGCAGAAATATTCAGAGCTGGAATAAATTCAATTAAAAAATCACAATGGGAAGCAGGAAGTTCTTTAGGATTGAACTTTTTTAGAAAATTAAAATTAGTTATTTTACCCCAAGCAATTAAAAATATTTTACCTGCTATTGGAAATCAATTTGTTTATGTTTTAAAAATGTCATCATTGGTTTCAATAATTGGTATTGGTGACCTAACAAGAAAAGCAAATGAATTAGTTGTTACTACTTATAGACCATTAGAAATCTATACTTTTTTAATTCTTGAGTATTTAGTTTTGATATTAATAGTTTCTTATTATGTAAGAAAACTAGAGAATAGATTAAAAAAAGATTAATTTTTTTTTCTATAATCCCATGGATATTCAAACTTCATAGACCACATACCAAGATTATTTACTCTTGCATAATTTTCGTCATCTATAAATTTTTTAGAATATTTTCTATAAGCGAAAGCATAACCTTTTCTTACTAAATAAGATGACAAACTAAGATTATTTACAAAGCATTCAGCTAAAGTTCTTTTATATTGATCTTTTCCTTTTCTTTTGCATTTAACTTTATTATTGCTAATTTTATTAACTAATAACTTTCTGGCTTCAATACCACATGGGATAACTTTATTATCTTTATTGCAGGTTTGTTTAAGTTCTGGAGTATCTATGCCAATAAATCGTATTTTTTCTCCATTTAGATGGATGGTATCACCATCAATAATTTTTATTTTATATGATTTAACATCATTATAAGTAAGAAAAAAAAATATTAGACAAATGCTAATAACTAAAAAGAGGTTTATTTTGTTTAAATACATTATTTAAAAAATAACCAATAAACATTAAAACAACAACTCCCATTGCCCAATTAGTCACCATAATTGTATAAAAAATATCCTCGTAGTCACCGCCTTTGATGTTAATTACATACCATAAGCTTAAAAAAGGAAACGCAGTTAATCTCAATATACTTAAATAAAGACTATATAGTGGTTTTTTAACCGCCTGAAATACTGCTGTAGTGATAAAGAACACTGGATAAATTGGTCCAATTAAAGCTGCAACTTTTAAATATATTGCACCATGTTTTACTGCTTCTTGATTGTCTGTAAATAAAGATACGAAAAACTCAGCACCAAAAAATAATATTATTCCAGCAACAGCCATAAAAGAAGATCCAAAAAATAATGCCTTTGTATATAATTCTCTTATCCTATTATAAGCTTTTGCACCAAAGTTTTGACCTCCTATAGATAGGACTGCTGTATTCAATCCAATTACTGGAAGTAAAAAAACTTGCTCTACTCTTAAAGCTGCTCCATAGCCTGCAGTAGCTAAATCACCAAACTGACCAATAAAATATAAAATATTAAAAATTCCAACTCCAATGAACAACATGCTAAACATAACAGGGACCGACTGCCTTGTTAAAGGATTTAAGTATTCAAACTTAGGAATAAAACATACTAACTTTAAGTATTCTCTAATTTTACAATTATTAACTTTATAAGCCAAATAGATTGTTCCGATCAGTTGTGAAATAACCGTTGCTATAGCAAGTCCAGCTATACCAAAAGCAGGAATTATTCCATATCCCCATATAAAAAGAGGGTTTAAAAAAATATTTAAGAAAAAACTAAATATTAGAACATTTCTGTAACTTTTAGTATCACCTTGAGCATTTAAGGTTCCATTCAAAGAAATCTGGATCAGTACAATGAAAGTTCCATAGAATATGATATCCAAATATTCTCTAGTTAATATTATTCCATCAGAGTCTGATCCCATAATACCCAGAAGATAATCTGATGCATTTAAACCAAAAATTGTTACTAAAACTGAAATTAGTAAAGCAAAAATTAAAGATTGTGCAATATACATAGATGCAACTCTCTCTTTTTTTTCACCGATAGAATTACCAATCATTGCATTAGTAGCAGCACCTATTCCAACTCCAACAGCAATTATAGTAAAGTAAATTGGAAATGATTTAGCTATCGCACCTATTGCTTCTGCTGAGATTTTTCCTGCAAACCAAGTATCAACTAGATTATAAAATGTTTGAAAAAGAGATCCTACACTTGCAGGTATTGTGACTTTACGAAGTAAAAACCATATTGGATCTTTAGTAAGCTTGTATGAAGTAGACAAAAATATCCTTATTTAAATTCTTTTTGAAAAATATATTTTTTTCCAGATTGTTTTGCTTTGTATACCTGACTTTGTCTCATTCTAAAACGTGATTTTTGAGATTCAGTTAAGTTGTTATAGCAGTTTGGACAAGAAACACCTTCTTCAAATTTTTTAGATCTTTTGTCTTTTGGTGAAATTGGCATTCTACAACCGCTACACATAGAATATGAGCCTATTTCTAAACCGTGTTTAAGGCTAATTCTGTTATCAAAAACAAAACACTCACCTTTCCACAAACTTTCTTTTTTGTTAATTTTTTTGAGATAGTTTAAGATCCCACCATTTAATTGATAGATATTTTTAAAACCCTTCTTTTTTAGATAAACTGAAGTTTTTTCACAACGTATTCCTCCAGTACAAAACATTGCTACAGGTTTATTTTTTTTAAGTTTATTTAAGTATTTTGGAAAATCTCTAAAATTATTAACATTTGGGTTTACCGACTTTTTAAATGTTCCAACTTTGTATTCAAAGGGTTTTCTAGTATCAATAATGTGTGTGTCTTTATCTTTAATTAATTTATTCCATTCTTTTGGGTCTAAATGTGATTTAATATTTCTTTCTCTAGAATTTAATATCAAATTCATTGGGACAACTTCCTTTTTAATTTTTACTTTAGGTTTATGAAATGGTTGAAATTTAGATCTAGACTCATTTTTATTATCGAAGTCTTTAAATGAAAATAAAAATTTAAGTTTTTTAATTGTTTTATCTATATCTTTGATATGACCAGATATGGTCCCATTTAATCCTTCTTTGGCAATAATTATTGTTCCCCTTATATTATTTAGTGTAAGAAATTTTTGTAGAAGAGCTTTGTTTTTTTTTTTTGATTTAATCTTAATAAATTTATAAAAGCCAAAAACTTTAAACATTATAAAACTCTACAAATAGTCATTCCATCACCCAATGGTATAATAATTTGTTCTACTCTTTTATCTTCTGATACAAATTTATTAAATTCTCTAATATATACTGTAAATTTATCGTTATTTTTTTCATCAATTACTTCACCGTGCCATAAAACATTATCTATTATAATTAATCCTCCTTGATTAAGCATTCTTAAAGATCTTTCGTAATATTCTTTATAATTCATTTTATCTGCATCAATAAAAACCATATCAAATTTTTTATCTTTTAATTCTTCTAAGCTCTTAAGCGCAGGTTTAACTATAGTTTTAATTTTATGAGATTGTTTTGCTTTTTCAAAAAAGCTTATTGCTATTTTATTAGTTTCATCATTTTTATCTAATGCAATTAATTTCCCATCATCTGGTAAAGCAAGTGAAATTGAAAGTGCACTTAGTCCTGTAAAAGTTCCTATTTCAAGAACATTTTTAATATTTGAAACCTTTATCAATAAATGAAGAAAGTGACATTGAGTAGGATCAACTTGCATTCTTTTAATGTCTCCTAATGATTTATTGTAATCAATTATTTCTTCTTGAACCGAATTTAGCTTTAGACCAAAATCATTAATATAATTTTGTAATTTTTCTGTGATATCAAGGTTTACACCCATTATGTTAAAGCTTTTTCTTTAATATCTCATTTATTAATTGAGGATTAGCTTTACCACCAGAAACTTTCATTGCCTGACCAACAAAGAATCCAAATAGTTTTTCCTTGCCTTGTTTATATTCAATGGCTTTGTCTCTGTTGTCATTAATAATCTTATCTATTAGAGCCTCTAGTGCTTTAGGATCACTTTGTTGTTTCAACCCTTTTTCTTCAACAATTTTTTGAGGATCCTTATCTCCATCCATCATTAATTCAAATACTGTTTTAGCTATTTTTCCTGATATTGTTCCATTTTTAATTAAGTTCACTAGTATTGCTAAATTCTTTGCACTTATTGGACTTTGAGAGATTTCCAAATTTTTATTATTTAAAACAGCAAACAACTCACCTGTAATCCAGTTGACTGCTAATTTTATATCTTTGTTTTTTCCCATCTTAGCCACAACTTCTTCAAAATATTTTCCTGTATCAATATCTGAGACTAAAATATTTGCTTCATATGGTGATAGTTTAAACTCTTCTATAAATCTCTTCTTTTTGTCATCTGGTAATTCAGGAATATCAGTTTTAAGTTGATTTATAAATTCGTCGGAAACTTCTAATGGTAATAAGTCTGGATCTGGAAAATACCTATAATCATGAGCATCTTCTTTTGATCTCATAGATCTTGTTTCATTTTTTTTTGTGTCAAAT
>CABXXB010000009.1 GCA_902516065.1 uncultured Pelagibacteraceae bacterium
TCTTTTTTATAATCTCTCTAAATAAAGTATAATGACCATCATGAAATGGTTGCCATCTTCCTAACATTTGTGCTGTTGGTTTTTTATTATCCCATTCGTAAGTCATTATTTTATCTCCTTTAGTATTTTTGGTGCCCAATTTTTAGCATCTTGAGTTGTAACATGAAAGTCATACTTATCAGGTTTTACAAACATTTTATTCGTATCATCAAATCTTCCTTCTTTTATTGTGTCAACCCAAATGACAAAAAAGTTAAGGTAATAATTCTAGAAGGTGCTGGAAAAGGATTTAGTGCTGGTCATAATTTAAAAGAAGTAAAGGGTTTAAAAAAAAAGGAAAAATATCAAAAACTATTTAATTTATGTTCAAAGCTAATGCTTCAAATAATTGAAGGAAGGAAACCTGTAATAGCCAAAGTCCATGGTGCTGCTTATGCTGCAGGATGTCAATTAGTTGCAAGTTGTGACTTAGCATACAGTACAAAAGATGCACTGTTCGCAACACCTGGAGTAAATATAGGTTTATTTTGTAGTACACCAATGGTTGCTGTTAGTAGAAAAATTAATAGAAAACCAATGATGAAAATGTTGCTTACAGGAGAACCAATAAAAGCTACTTACGCAAAAGAAGTAAATCTAATTAATGATTGTTTTCCAAAATCAAAATTAAATAGTGAAGTTTTGAAGATTGCTAAAAAGATTGCTTCTAAATCAAATCTTACAATTAAAATTGGTAAACAAGCTTTTTACAAACAATTAGAAATGCCATTAAGAAAAGCTTACGCCTATACCAGTAAGATGATGACATTAAACATGATGGCTATGGATGCTAAAGAGGGAATTTCAGCTTTTTTAGAGAAAAGAAAACCTAAATGGAAAAATAAATGAAAATAAAAAATATTTTGATTATTTTATTTATAATTGTGGGTCTCTATATTGTTTTAGATTTTAGAGATCATAATTTTAAAAGAGCTACGGATGCTTGCATTGCAGGAAGTCAAAAATTAGAACAGCCAATGACACAACAGGAAGCTAAAAAATTTTGTGAAGACAAAATTAAGAACAAAAAATAATGAGTAAAATTAAAGATATTCTTTCTAAATATAAATCTATTGCAATGATTGGAGTTAGCAATGACCCAACTAAAGCATCAACTATTGTCATGAAATATATGCAAAATTATGGATTTAAAGTTTATCCAGTTAATCCATCTGCTAAAGGTCAAAAAATTTTAGGTGAAGAGGTTTTTGCAAAGATAACTGATATAAAAGAACCAGTAGATATTGTTGATGTTTTTAGACCATCCAGAGAAGTTTTGGATATTGCAAAAGATACAGTAAATATTGGAGCTAAAGTTTTATGGTTGCAACTTGGTATTAGAAGTGAGGAAGCAAAAAAAATTGTTGAAAAAAATAAAATTGAATATATTGAAGATAAGTGTACTAAAATGGAATATCAAAAAAATTTTTTAAAAGTACGTCAGGCATTTCCAGTTTTACAAAGTTAAAATGAAAAAAATATTTCTTGTGTATGGACACTATGATGACAAGTCATTTAATGCGGCCATTAGAGATACTTTTATTCAAACAGCTAAAAAAGGGTTTTTCATATGTGCGGCATTTATAATATCAATTATAGAAGATATTTTGCTGTACCATTTGTAAGTGATAAAAAAAGAAAAGAATTCCTTAATGATGTTAAAAAAACTGCACTTAACGTTTAGTGTAATTGTAATTTTTTTCTTTAATGTTTCATTTTTAAAAGCAGATTTATTAATTCCAAAAAATTCAATTTTACCTGCTGAAGTGGTAAAAATACAATTAGTTGGGCTTATGAATAACGATAGAGAGTACAAAGATAGTGGAATTGAACAAACTTGGCAATTTGCACATCCAAAAAATAAAAAAGTAACTGGCCCTTTAGACAATTTTAAAAGAATGATAAAAGGGGACACATACCAAATGATGCTTAATCATTTAAGTCACACAATTACACAGCTCGGAAGTGGTGATAAATGGGCTCAATTTGAAGTAATTATTTTAGATAAGAATAAGATTTACCATAAGTTTAATTGGCAGGTTGAAAAATATATCGAGGATGGAGACCTTAAGGATTGCTGGCTGACTACTATGGTCTCAAATCCCATCCCACTTGGAAGTTCAATTTGATTATATCTAGTTACAATTTTGTTTCGTTATTACAAAAAATTTAGTAGGAATCGCTCATGAAAACAAAAACCAAAGTTGTAGTAGTTGGTGGTGGAGTAGTTGGTGTAAGCGCTCTTTATCATTTAGCTAAAAAGGGTTGGTCAGATGTTGTTCTTGTAGAACGTAAAGAATTAACTTCAGGTTCAACTTGGCATGCTGCTGGACTATTACCTTTGTTTAACATGAGCTATTCAGTAGGACAGCTTCATAAATATGCTGTTGATCTTTATAAAAAATTAGAAGAAGAGACAGGAAAAAATGTTGGTTTTAGTGTTGTATCAAATATTCGTTTAGCAAGTACTAAAGATAGAATGGATGAATACCACCAATATGCTGGTGTTGCTCAAACAATTGGAGTTGATGTAAAATTTTTAACTCCTAACCAAGTAAAAGAAATTTGGCCACTATGTCATACTGATGATTTAGTGGGTGCAATTCAACATCCAGAAGATGGCTATATTCAACCAGCAGATTTAACCCAAGCACTTGCTACTGGTGCAAGAAATATGGGTGCAGAAATTTATAGAAACACCGCAGTTGTTGCCATGAAACAAACTAAAGACGGTTGGGTTGTTGAGACGGATAAAGGTTCGATTGAATGTGAACATGTAATCTCTTGTTCAGGTAATTTTGCAAGACAGACTGGTGAGATGGTTGGATTAGATATTCCTGTTATACCAGTTGAACATCAATACATTGTAACAGAACCACATCCTGAAATTCAAAAAAGAAAAAAAGATGGTCTTCCTGAGATGGGGGTTTTAAGAGATAGTGATAGTAGATGGTATATGAGGGAAGAAGCAGGTGGATTAATTCTAGGTCCATACGAAGATGGCGCTCCAGCTTGTTATGTTGAAGGACCTTCAAAAAATTCTGAGTATGAATTATTTCAAGAGGATTTAGATAGATTAGCACCACATATTGAGGGTGCAATTCATCGTGTTCCTGCTTTTGGAGAAGTTGGAGTTAAAAAAGTTTATAATGGAGCTATTTGTTATACACCTGACGGGAATCCAATTGTAGGTCCTGCTTGGGGACTAAAAAATTTTTGGATTAATGAAGGACACAGTTTTGGAATTACTGCAGCAGGCGGTGCTGGTTGGCAATTAGCAGAGTGGATAGTTGATGGTGAACCAACTATAGATATGCTTGGTGTTGAACCAAGACGTTATGGAAATTACGCAACTAAATCGTATTTAAAAGCTAAAAACGAAGAAGCTTACAGCCATGTTTTTATAACACACTATCCTGATGAAGAAAGACCTGCAGCTAGACCATTAAGAACTGCTCCTTGTTATGAGAGAATGAAAAATTTAGGTGCTGTTTTTGGTCAAAAGTTTGGTTGGGAAAGACCAAATTTTTTTGCAACAGATGGTATGGAACAAAAAGATGATTGGTCTTTCAGGAGATCTAAGTGGTTTGATGCAATTAAAAAAGAATGCCAGAATGTAAAAGAAAACGTTGGTCTTTTAGATATGACAGCATTTGCCAAATGTAGAATAAAAGGACCTAAATCTGAAGAGTTTTTAGATTATTTAGTAGCTAATAAAATTCCAAAAAAAATTGGTAGAATTAATTTGTGTCATGCACTTAATACTAAAGGTGGGGTTCATTCAGAATTTACAATTATGAAGGAAGCAGAAAACTCTTATTATCTAGTTTCTGCTGGTGCAAATTTAAGACTTGATCATGACTGGATCCAAAAGTGGATGCCTAATGATGGTTCAGTTATATTTGAAGATCTTACTAATAGTACAGGTGTTCTTGTAGTGGCAGGACCCAAAGCTAGAGAATTAATGCAAAAAGTTTCTACAGATGATTTTTCAAATGAAAATTTCAAATGGTTAACAGCTAAAAATGTTAACGTTGGATATGCTCCAGTAAATGCTATGAGAGTAAATTTTGTTGGTGAATTGGGCTGGGAATTACACCATCCAATTGAATATCAAAATCATATTTTTGATAAGTTAATGGAAGCAGGTAAGGACTTAGGAATAAAACCTTTCGGCATTAGAGCTATGAATAGTTTAAGAGTAGAAAAGTCTTATAAGTTAGTTGGAACGGAATTATCAATTGAATATTCCCCATATGAGTCTGGCCTAGATAGATTTGTTCATCCTAATAAAGGAAATTTTATAGGTTTAGAGGCTCTTAATAAGTGGAGAGAGAAAGGTTTTGATAACAAATTAGTAACTTTAGAAGTTCATAATACTAAAGATGCAGATGTTTTAGGAAATAACCCAATATATAAAGATAATAAGGTAGTGGGAAGAGCCACAGGCGGAGAATTTGGATTTAGATTGGATAAATCAATAGCTCTTGCAATGGTAAAACCAGATTTTGCAAATGTGGGTGACAAATTACAAGTTGATATCTTGGGCGAAATGTACGACGCTACAGTTCTAGATGAGAGTCCTTATGATTCTGAAAATAAATTATTGAGAGCTTAATGAAAATATTGGTCGCTGTTAAAAGAGTAATAGATTATAACGTTCAAATAAGAATTAAAGAAGATGGCTCAGGAATTGTGACAGACAATGTAAAAATGTCTACTAATCCACCAGATGACAATGCAATTGAAGAAGCAGTAAAAATAAAAGAAGCCGGTAAAGCAACAGAAGTAGTTGCGGTAACAGTTGGTGAGGAGAAAGCTCAAGAAACAGTTAGGAAAGCTTTAGCAGTTGGTGCTGATAGAGGTATTCACGTTAAAGCAGATGGCATTATTGAGCCTTTAGCAGTTTCAAAAATATTACAAAAAATAGTAGATAAAGAAAAACCAGATTTAGTATTCATGGGTAAACAAGCAATTGATGATGATTGCAACCAAACAGGACAAATGTTGAGTTCTTTATTAGATTGGCCTCAAGCAACATTTGCTTCTAAAATTGACGTTAAGGATGGAAAACTTGAAGTTGTTAGAGAAATTGATGAAGGGTTGGAGACAATTGAAATTGCTACACCAGCAATAGTTACATGTGATTTAAGACTTAATGAACCAAGATATGCTTCATTGCCAAACATAATGAAAGCAAAGAAAAAACCAATTGAACAATTAAATGCTTCCGACTTAGGTGTCGACGTAGCTCCAAAAATACAACAAATAAAAGTTGAAGAGCCTCCTAAGCGTAAGGCTGGAATAAAAGTTTCAAGTGTTGCTGAGTTAGTTCAAAAATTAAAAAATGAGGCTAAAGTCATATAATGTCTGTATTATTAATAGCAGAACATAACAATAAAGAGCTAAAAGCATTTACTTTAAATGCAGTTACAGCAGCTTCTCAAATTGATACAGATATTCATGCATTGGTTATAGGAAATAATTGTACTGATGTTGCTAAAGCTGCATCTCAGTTACCTTTAGTTAAAAAAGTAATCTCTATTGAAGCAGCACATTATGAAAATTTTATTGCAGAAAATTTTGCGCCAGTTGTAATTAAACTTGCGGAAAATTATTCTCACATTGTTTGTTCAGCAAATACATTTGGAAAAAATTTAATGCCAAGGATTGCCGCCAAATTAGACACATCTCAAATAAGTGATATTATTAAAGTAGAGTCACCTGACACTTTTATTAGACCAATTTATGCTGGTAATGCTTTTGCAACGGTTAAAACTACTGATTCAAAAAAATGTGTTACCATAAGACCTACTTCTTTTGATCCTTGTGAAAGTTCAGGAGGTTCAGCCCCAATAGAAAGTGTTGAAGCAGGAGAAGAATTCGTATCAACAAAATTTATAAAAAGAGAAGAAATTAAATCAGATAGACCTGAGCTTGGTACGGCAAGAGTAGTTGTTTCTGGCGGCAGAGGAATGCAGAATGGGGATAATTTTAAATTAATTACAGCTATTGCAGATAAATTAAATGCTGCGATAGGAGCATCAAGAGCTGCAGTTGATGCAGGATATATAAGTAACGATCATCAAGTCGGCCAAACAGGTAAAGTGGTAGTTCCAGATCTTTATATCGCAGTTGGAATTTCTGGTGCAATCCAACATTTAGCTGGAATGAAAGAAAGTAAAGTGATTGTCGCAATCAATAAAGATGGTGAAGCACCAATTTTTAGTGTCGCAGATTATGGTTTAGAGGCCGATTTATTTGAAGCCCTTCCACAGTTCATAGAAGAACTGAATAAATTAAACACTATACAAAAATAATTCTTAAAGATAAAAATATCACATGGGTAAAGAGTCGATGGAGTACGATGTGGTGATAGTTGGGGGTGGTCCTTCAGGCTTAGCGACAGCAATAAAATTAAAACAATTAGACTCAGAATTAAATGTATGCTTGCTTGAAAAAGCATCTGAAATTGGAGCTCATATTCTGAGTGGTAATGTTTTTGAAACAAGAGCTTTGGATGAACTTTTGCCAAATTGGAAAGAACTTAATTCACCAATTAAAACAAAAGTTTCAAAAGAAAAATTTTTATTTTTAGGAAAAACTAAATCTCTAAGTTGGCCAACATGGTTACTTCCCAAAGTTCAACAAAATCATAATAATTATATAATTAGTTTAGCAAATTTGTGTCGATGGCTTGCTGAACAAGCTGAAGCTTTAGGTGTTGAAATTTTTCCTGGATTTCCAGCAAGTGAAATTTTGTATAATGAAGACGGTTCTGTCAAAGGTGTTGCCACTCAAGATATGGGTATAGATAAAGAGGGCAATCAAAAAGATAGTTTTGAACCTGGTATAGAACTTTTAGGAAAAGTAACTGTATTTGCAGAGGGTTGTAGAGGTCATTTAGGAAAACAATTAATTGAAAAGTTTAGTCTTTCAAAAAACAAAAACCCTCAACAGTATGGAATTGGTTTTAAGGAAATTTGGGAAATAGAAGAAAAAAACCACGAAGAAGGAATGGTCATGCATACTGCTGGGTGGCCTTTAGATAACAGCACATATGGGGGAAGTTTCATGTACCATGCAGAAAATAAGCAAGTTTTTTTAGGCTATGTAATAGGCTTAGATTATAAAAACCCTTATCTCTCCCCTTATGATGAATTTCAAAGATTTAAAACTCATCCAGCTATAAGAAAGATAATTTCTGGTGGTAAAAGAATTTCATATGGTGCTAGAGCTTTAATTGAAGGTGGTCTCCAGAGTCTTCCCAAAATGCATATGCCTGGTGCTTTACTAGTTGGATGTGATGCTGGAACTTTGAATATGCCTAAAATTAAAGGTTCTCATACTGCTATGAAAAGTGGAATGATTGCTGCTGAAACAATAATTGAAAATATTAAAGAAAATAAAGATTTATCAATTTACGAGGAAAAATTTAAAAATAGTTGGGTATATAAAGAACTTCATGCAGCACGTAATGTTAAGCCAAGTTTTAGCTGGGGTTTAATTCTTGGAATAATTTTTACAGGAATTGATCAAATTTTATTTAGAGGAAAATTACCTTTTACTTTAAGACACAAACATGCAGATCACGAAACTTTAAAGCCTGCAAGTGAAATGAAAAAAATAGATTATCCAAAATATGATAACGTTATAACATTTGATAAAACTAGTTCAGTTTATTTGACTGGTACAAATCATACAGACAACCAACCAGTACATTTAAAACTTAAAGATCCTAATTTGCCAATTAGTTATACATTAGAAAAATTTGATGAACCTGCTCAAAGATATTGTCCAGCTGGTGTTTATGAAGTTCAAAGAGAAAATGATATAAATAAATTTGTAATTAATTCTCAAAATTGTATACATTGTAAAACTTGTGATATTAAGGAACCCTCTCAAAATATTACCTGGGTAACACCCGAAGGCGGTGGTGGTCCTAAATATGGAAATATGTAGATTAAGATAAATCTATTGCAAACTTTTTTAATATTTCAATAGGCACATGTTTAAGAGTATTTTCATGTGTTCTTTTCAAAAATATTGGACATCCTTTACCTGCTTGGACTGCTCTTGCATACCAACTTGCGCATAAACACCATCCATCTCCATCTTTTAAACCCGGAAATCCAAATTCAGGATGTGGGGTTATTAAATCGTTACCTTCTTTTTTCATCCATTCTAAGCATTCAGTAGTCACCTTAGCACAAACTGTATGAAGTCCATGATCATTTTCATCTGTGTTACAACAACCATCCCTAAACCATCCTGTTACAGGATCGTTAGAACATTCCTCTAAATCTTCTCCAAGAACATTTTTTTGTTTATCTGACATTTAAATTTTAGTTGGATTTGGTTGTCCTTTATAGACTTTCTCTGGATCAAACTTTTTTTCTTTTTCAGTAAACTCCATTTCAACTTTTCTACCGTTATCAATTGGACCCAATGGAATTGATCTATAAAAGCATGATCGATATCCTACATGACAGCTAGCTCCATCACCAATATCAACAGTTAACCAAATTGAGTCTTGATCATCATCAATTCTGATTTCAGTGACTTTTTGAGTAAAGCCACTAGTTTTACCTTTATGCCAAATAGCTTTTCTTGATCTGCTAAAATAATGAGCCTCTTTTGTTTCAATAGTTTTTTTTAATGCTTCAACATTCATATATCCATGCATTAAAATTTCTTTAGTTTTAGAACACATAGTAATGACCGGAATAAGCCCATCATTATCAAATTTTGGTGAAAGTAGATTTCCCTCTTCAATTTCAACCACATTCTCTCTTTTTTTGAACATAATATGTAATTATGTAGCACAAATAAGTATATTTTAAATATTTTAAAAATACAGATTTATAGGTATAAAACTCTTCATGAAATTAGTTAAAGACACAGACAACGATAAAATCTCAAATAAAGTTTCAGATAAAGAGGCTGAAGAAGCTTTTAAAACAATATTGTCTTGGATGGGTGAAGACCCAAATAGGGAGGGATTGTTAGAAACTCCCAAGAGAGTTGTAAAAGCATTCAAAGAATATTTTAAAGGATATAAAGAAGATGCTAATCAAATTTTAGATAAAACTTTTGGTGATGTTGAGGGCTACGATGATATGGTTGTTCAAAAAAATATTTCAGTTCAAAGTCACTGTGAGCATCACATGGCACCTATTATAGGTAAAGCACACGTAGCTTACATTCCAAAAGAGAGAGTAGTAGGTCTAAGTAAGTTAGCTAGAGTTGTAGAAGTTTTTTCAAAAAGACTACAAACACAAGAGAGACTTACTATGCAAATAGCGAATACATTAATGGAATCTTTAGATGCAAAGGGAGTAGCCGTAACAATAGACTCCACACATCAATGTATGACTATGAGAGGTATTAAAAAAGAACAAGCTTCAACAGTTACAAACTATTATTTAGGTCAATTTAAAGAAGATCTTAGTTACCAAAATAGATACTTAAGATTTATTAGTATAGCAAAAGATTAAAGTGTCAGAACAATTTAAAGCTCTTATACTTAATCAAGATGGTGAAAGTTTTAATAGAGAGGTAAAATCTGTTGAAAAAAGTTTTTTAAAACACGGAGATGTAACCGTAAAAGTTGAATATTCTGGATTGAATTATAAAGATGCCCTTATCTTAAAAAATGGAGCAAGATTAGTTAAAGAGTTTCCACATATCCCAGGAATAGATTTTAGTGGTGTTGTAGAAGAAAGTAATCATAAAGACTTTAAATCTGGTGATGAAATTATTTTAACTGGATGGAGAGTCGGTGAAATATTTTATGGTGGATACTCTCAATATGCAAAAGTTAATGGAGATTTTTTAGTTAAAAAACCAAAAAGTCTATCTCTTAAACAAGCTATGATAATGGGTACAGCTGGATTTACTGCACTACAATGTTCATTTACTGCAAAAACTACTAGAGAAGAATTATTGTTAGGTGAAAAAGTTCAAAGTGTTATTGTTAGTGGTGCTTCAGGTGGAGTAGGAAGTATAGCAGTAATGATACTTAACAAACTTGGATGTGATGTTACTGCCGTTACTGGAAAAGATAGTAATAAAGATTATTTAAAATCAATAGGCGCCAAAAATGTTGTAAATACTAGTGAATTGATGAAAGATGCAAGACCTCTAGACAAAGGTTTATGGGATGGTGCAGTTGATACTGTTGGAGGCAAAGTTCTAGAAAATATTTTATCACAAACAAAAGATGCAGGTATTGTAGCATCGTGTGGTAATGCAGCAGATATCAAATTAAACACTACAGTTATGCCATTTATAATTAGAGGAGTTAAACTTTGGGGCATAAACTCTGTAACTGCATCAATTAAAAGAAGACAATTTTTATGGAGTGAAGCTGCAAAATTGATTGATTTCGAGATTCTTGAGAAATCAGTTAAAGAAATTAATTTAGATCAGGTCATAGATATTTATCCTAAGATGTTGAAAGGAGAAACATCAGGAAGATATATTATAAATTTGAACAAATAATGGATTGGGACAAATTAAAAATATTTCATGCTGTCGCTGAGGCTGGAAGTTTTACAAATGCAACAATCAATTTAAATTTAAGCCAATCAGCTATAAGTAGACAAATTCAATCATTGGAACAAGATCTTAAGGTTCAATTATTTGAGAGACATGCAAGAGGATTAACTCTTACTGAAAATGGCGAATATGTATTCAAAACAGCTCATGAAGTTATCAGTAAGTTAAAAGAGGTAGAAACCTCTTTAGGTGATCAAAAAAATAAGCCCACAGGAAAATTAACAATCACTACTGTAAGAAGCTTTGGGACTCACTGGTTAACACCTAGAATTGAAGAATTTATGAGACTTAATCCCGAAATTGAAACTGAACTCGTATTTGATGATAAGGAGTTAGATTTGAGTACTAGACAAGCTGATATCGGTATTTTCATGAGAAGACCTAAACAACTTAATTATATTCAAAAAAAGCTAGTTGATATTAAGTATTATATATATGGTTCAAATAAATATTTAGAAAAACACGGAATGCCTAAAACTGTTGGTGATTTAAACAAACATAAATTTATATCTTTTGGAAAAGGTGCTCCTTCACCAGTTTATAATCCTGATTGGGCGTTAAAACTTGGAATGCATGATGGAAAAAAAAGAAAAACTATAATGAAAGTTAACAGTGTTATGGGTTTACTTTTAGCAGTTGAGTCAGGGGTTGGATTAGCCGCTTTACCAGAATATTTAGTTACAAATTCAAACAATGTTATAAAAGTCCTCCCAAAATCAGAGGGACCTATAACAGAGGCCCACTTTGTTTATCCTCAATCACTTAAAAATACTGCTAGAGTCCAGGCTTTTAGAAACTTCTTGTTTAGCAAGATAGGTGATTGGAAATAGCCTAATAGATAAATATAAGTCTATAAATTCTTAAAAAAACTCTTTACAACTGCGACACTATATGCGATTGATAATCATTCGCATTGAGAATAATTCTCATTCGCAAAATAACGTAAATTTAAGGAGATTATGAGAAAAATATCAATATTTGCATTAATAATGTCTTTATGTGTATCTGCTTTTGCAGTCGCAAACGAGGTTAACATTTTTAATGCAAGACACTACAAAGCAGATTCTGAGCTTTATTCGAAGTTTACAAGTATGACTGGAATTAAAGTTAATCTGATAAATGGAAAATCTGGAGCCCTAGAAAAAAGAATAATTGAAGAGGGTGCAGATTCTTCCGCAGATCTTTATATCACTGCTGACGCTGGAAGATGTGGCGCTATGGATGCAAAAGGGCATCTTCAAAGTGGTTTATCATCTAAAGCTATAAAAGCTGCTGTTCCAAAAACCTTTAGAACAAGTAAATGGGTTGGAATCGCAAAAAGAGCTAGAATAATTTATTATTCACCTGAAAGAGTTACTGGTGCTGAACTATCTGGAATGACTTATGAAGGTCTAGCTGATCCTAAATGGAAAGGAAGATTAGTAATAAGAAAATCTAGCAACATATATAATAAATCTCTTGTAGCTTCATTAATTGAAAATAATGGAAAAAAAGCTACAGCTGAATGGGCAAAAGGGGTTGTTGCAAATATGGCTAGAGACTCTAAAGGAAATGATAGAGCTCAAATTATGGCAGTAGCTGCTGGTGAAGCGGATATAGCTGTAGCTAATACTTATTATTTAGCTTTAATGTTATCTGGTAAAAAAGGTGCAGAGCAACAAGAAGCTGCTAAAAAGGTTAAAGCTTTCTTCCCTAATCAGAATGATAGAGGAACACATATGAATGTTAGTTGTGCAGCTCTAGTCAAAGGAGCTCCTAATAAAGCTAATGCTATTAAACTTGTAGAGTTTTTATTAACTCCACAATCTCAAGAGCACTTTACAAACAATACTTTTGAGTTTCCAATGATTGATGGTGTTTCACCAAGTCCATTAGTAGTGAATAACTTAGGATTAGATTTCAAACAAGATATGAATACTAAGTTGGCTTCTTATGGAAAAAATCAAGCTGCTGCATTAGAAGCAATGACAGCTGCAGGTTGGAAGTAGTAATAAGTGAAAAAGAATTTATTTACTTTTAATTTAAATAATTCTTCTGAGAAGAGGGGTTCATATAGTAGTCAGGAAACTTGTGAACCTTGCTCTTCAGAGTGTGAGAAGATTAAAAGTAGAATAAATAACAGGAAATTATCTGATATTAAAGACGAAGAGATCTTAAATACTCTTACCCCGTTTAAATATTGATATTTTTTCTTTTTAATGTGCTCAAAGCTCTGTCTCCGCAGCTAGGATTCTTACCCTTTCCTAAATTAGCTTTGGGCACAAAAAAAATTTTATAAGGTATATCAAAAAATCACATTATATTATAAACCAAAGTTATGTTTAAGACTTTAAATATTTGGTTTGTGTTATCACTTTTAGTTTCTATAGGTGTATTAATTCCCATATTTACAGTTTTTTTTAGTTTCTTTGAAAATACATCAAATTATTATCAAATTCTGAAAGAAACTTTTCTTGTAGAATATATTTTTAACTCAATAATTTTATTAATTTCAGTTTTAATTCTAACTTTTATTATTGGAACAGGGTGTGCTTACTTAGTTTCATTTTACAAATTTCCTTTAAGTAATTTTTTTAAATGGGCATTAATATTATCATTTGCAGTACCTCCTTATATTTATGCTTATTCACTAACTGCTTTTTTTGAAAACTATGGGACCGCTTTCACTATTTTAAAAAATTTGTTTGGCGAGGCAAATTATAATCAGAATATCCCAAAATTTGATGGTATTTTTGGAGCAATACTTTCGCTATCTTTTTCATTATATGCTTATGTATATATTCTCACTAGAGCATCTTTTTTATATCAATCTCAAAACCTAATTGATTTAGGAAGAAATCTTGGTTTTTCAAAATTTAAATCCATTTTTTCTTTAATTTTACCGTCTGCTCGGCCTGCTATTGTAGCAGGGTTATCTCTTGTTGCGATGGAAACATTAGCTGAATTCGGTGCAGTTGACTTTTTTTCTATAAATACTCTTACAACAGGAATTTATAATTCTTGGATAACTTTTGATGATTTGGCTTTTTCAAATAGATTATCTTTTTTTTTACTCTTGTTTATATTTGCACTCTTTATTTTAGAGAACCTATCAAGAAAAAAAGCAAGATATCATTTAAATGTTAGAGGTGGTTTTAAACAAAAAGAAAAAATACAATTATCTGGAAGTAAATCCTTTTTAGCATTTATATTTTGCTTTACTATTTTTTCATTAAGTTTTTTATTTCCTTTAAGTCAAATGTTGTATTGGACAATTAAATTTCCCGAAAATTTATTTGACTTAGATATTATTTCATTAACTTTAAATACTGTTTATTTAGTTTTATTATCTAGTTTAGTGCTGATATTGTTTTCTCTTATTTCTAATTATGGTAATAGAGTATCAAAAAATAAATTTTTGAATTTCTTATCCACTTTATCGATTTCAGGTTATGCAATCCCAGGTGTGATTTTAGCTGTTGCTTTTATAACTTTTATAGCTTGGTTTGATGAAAATATTGTAAAAGCATTTGGCTTCTTATCAATTAAAAAATTATTTATTGGCTCTATACTTGGTTTAATTATAGTTTATTTTGTAAGATTTTACTCGTTAGCTTTTAATGGAATCAAATCTGGATATGAAAAAATAAATATGTCAGTCGATGAAAGTTCTTATTTACTTGGTTATTCTAAGAAAAAAACTTTTTTGAAAATTCATATTCCCTTTTTAAGAAACTCACTTTTATTTGTTTGTATACTTATTTCTCTTGAAATTATAAGAGAATTACCAATCACTTTAATTCTAAGGCCATTTAATTTTGAAACTTTTGCAACCACAGCTTATATTTCTGCTTCAGAGGATTTATTAGAAGCCGCAGCTGTTCCTTCATTATTTTTAATTTTAATTGCATCCATATTTATAATGATTACATCTAAATATATTTTAAGAGAAAAATGAGTAATAATTTTTTAGAAGTTAAAAATGTTGATTTCACAATTGGTGGAAAAACAAAGGTTAAAAATGTATCTTTTTCTATTGAAAATGAAGGTGATACTATTTGCCTTTTAGGCCCATCAGGTATTGGAAAAACAACAATACTAAGAACAATAGCTGGATTAGAAAAAATTCAAAAAGGCTTAATTAAACTCAATGGCAAAGTATTATCTTCAAAAGAGATAAATGTAGAACCAGAAGATAGAAAGATTTCCTTGGCGTTTCAAGAAAATAGCCTGTTTCCACATTACACAGTTGAAAAAAATATATTATTAGGTGAAGAAAGAAATAAAAAACAAAAAAATAAAAAACTAAGTTTTAAAGAAATAATAAATTTATTAGATATATCAAATATATTAAAACAATATCCTCATGAAATCAGCGCTGGGGAAGCTCAAAGGGTTTCGCTTGCAAGGTCTTTATTAACTGGAGCAGATCTTTTATTACTTGATGAACCATTATCTAATGTTGATCAAAGTTTTAAGGAGGAAATACAAGTAAGATTAAAAAAGATTTTAAAAAAACTTAAGATAACGACTATTATAGTCACTCATGACTCATATGAAGCTTTTTATTTAGGGTCAAAATGTGGAATAATTTTAAATCAAAAACTAAAACAATTTGATGATCCCTATAAAGTTTACCACTTCCCAAACTCTATTGAGGTAGTAAATTTTTTAAATAGAGGCATATTGATCCCAGCTAAAGTTACAAGTCCAAAAAGTCTTGATAATGAAGATTTAGGAACAATAACTGGCAATTTTATAAAACCATTTCCAATAGGATCTAATGTAAAACTTTTAATACAGCCAGAAGATTTACAACATGATGATAAAAGTAATTTACAGTTAGAAGTTGTTGATAGAAAATTTAGAGGAACAAGTTTTATATATACTTTAAAAACACCTAGTAATACTCTAATTCCTGTATTTGTTCATTCACATCATATTCATCAACACGAGGTGGATGAAAAATTTGGAATTAAAAGACCAATTCATATTGATCATATAGTTTGCTTCTAATAAAAACTTTCGTAAATGAGCAATAAATCAAAAAACTTTTTTAAAGGCATAAAAGATACAAGTCCATTAATGATACCAGTAGTACCATTTGGGATTATTTTTGGAGTGTTAGCAATTGATTTAGGGTTAACACCATTAACGACGATTGCAATGTCAGTTATTATTTTTGGTGGTGCATCACAGATAATTTTTCTTCAATTATTTTCAGCAGGTGCCTCTTCTTTTGTGATTTTAAGTTCAGTTGGGGCTGTAAATTCAAGACATTTATTATATGGAACTGTTTTATCTGAACATCTCTCTGATTTAAACCTAACATGGAAAATAATTGTTTCATATTTTTTAGTTGATCAAGCTTTTGCAGTTTCAAATAATCATTTTAAGAAAAACAAAGAAGATAAAGATAAATATTTTCATTTAATTGGCGGAGGTTTGAATTGTTGGACAATTTGGCAAATTACAACAATAATAGGAATTTATCTTGGTTCAATAATTCCAGAAAAGTTAGGTTTAACTTTTGCAATTCCACTAACATTTTTAGCATTACTAGTTAATGATTTTAGAAAGTTTATTAATGTAATTGTAATTATCATATCAGGTTCCATTGCAACATTAGGCTATCAAATAATCCCTTATAAGGCATATGTGATTGTTGCAGCTTTTGTAGGATTGTTTGTGGCGTTTATATTAACAAAATTTTTAAAAAAAAATTATGAGTAATTTAGCATTAATAATTTATTGTGGATTGATTACCTTTTTAACAAGGTTTTCAATGATTGCTCTACTAAAAAAAGAAATGTTTAACGATAGAATTAGAGAAGTTTTATCTTATGTGCCATCAGCAATCTTTCCTGCAATTATTTTTCCAGCTATATTTTTAGATAATTCTGGATTTATTCAATTAGATGATAATCCTAAAATTTTAGCATCAATTATTGCTATGATTATTGGAGTTTTTAGTAAAAATGTTTTAGCAACAATATTTTCTGGTTTATTTTCATACTGGACCATAATTTTTATTTTTTGAGTTATCTAGAAATTAAATAAATTGTTTTTTATATTTTAAGATATATAGTTTTTATAAATGACAATAAAATCATCTCAAACTCTAGTTCAGGAAGCTTTAAAAGAAATTAAAACAATTAATACCGATGAAGCATATGAGTTATCACAAAATGACAAATGTAACTTAATTGATATAAGAGATGTTCGAGAATTAGAAAATGAGGGAAGAGTTGAAAATTCACATCATATACCTAGAGGCATGTTAGAATTTTGGTTAGATCCTGAAAGTGCTTACTTTAAAAAAGGAAAATTAGATCCTAATAAGGAAATGGTTTTATTTTGTGCTGGAGGATTAAGATCAGCACTTGCAACAAAATCTCTTAAAGAAATGGGCTTTGAAAAAGTTTCACATATTGAAGGTGGATTTGCAGCTTTAAAACAAAGTAAGTTTAAAATAAGTTAAAAAAAAATTAAATGAATAATAAAAGTCTTTGGAATTATATAATTAATAAAGGGCATATTCTTCCCTCACCTTTAGCAAATAGGCTTGGAATACCAGTTTTAAGAACAATTTTAGCAAATTTAATAATACGAATTAGAAGATTTAAAAATTGTAGACCTCAAAATGATTATGAAAATACATTAATTAAGGATGGAATTGTTGTGATCCCAGATTTTTTACCTGAAGAAGAATTTTCTCAGCTCAAAAAAGAAATATACGAGGGAATATCTGATCAAAAAGAAGTTATAGTTGCAAATAATGGCTCGTCTCAAGCGACTCTTTATCCTTTTTCTAAAGACAGGTATAAAAATTTTCCTGCAATACAAAATTTTGTGAAAAATAAAAAATTGATAAGATTAATAGCGGCTGCCGAAGGTATGAAAGTCTTTAATGAAATTTCGTCATTTAGATTTGAAAAAACAATATTTGGAAATCCAAAAGCAGATACAGATAATAATATCCCATTTCATGCTGATGTTCATTTTCATTCTCATAAAGTTCTATTTTATTTGAGCAATGTAACAGAAGACGAGGGTCCCTTTGGGTATTGCCTTAAATCCCATAAAAATGATTTTGATAGATTGTGGTTTGAATTTAAAAGAGGTCAGCTTAAAGACTCACATAAAAATTCTTGGCGAATAGAGGATCATCTTGATAATAAATTTTTTAAAAATTACTTTCAAAAACTTATGAATATGAAATATAAAGTCGTAGGTAAACCAAATACATTAATCATTGCAAATGTTCACGGTTTTCATCAGAGAGGAGAGGCTTTAGAAGGAGCTAGTAGGTCATTAATTCGAATCCCATATAGATACAATCCACTAGGACCTCAAAAGGAATTATCACCAGACATGTACTCAGGTTCATTGTTTTAAGATTAAACTTAGACTAATTGTCTTTACCCAAAATGAACAAGCATTTTCTTTGACACATCTTTATTAATTTAGTTTAATTAAATTTAAATAAACCGAGGGGAAAAAATGAAAATAATTAAAACTATATTAATAGCTGGATTAATTTCAATTTTTGCAACTTTTTCATCATTTGCTGAAAAAGTAAAAATTGGAGATCCAGGTTGGACTGGTGCTACCGCAATAGCAAATTTACTTGCAGCAGTTGTTACAGATAAAATGGGTGGAGAAGCAGAGCTTGTTCCAGGAAACAATACGGCAATCTATGGTGCTATCGATAGGAGCAAAGGTGAAATAGAAGTTCACCCTGATATATGGTTGCCAAATCAACAAGCTTATACAAATGATTTAGTTCCAAAAGGAACTTTAAAATTAAGCAGCAAACCTTATGAAGGAAACCAAGGTTATTGTGTTTCACAACAGTTTGCAAAAAAGATGAATATTACTGCAATTGAAGATTTAGGAAGACCTGAAGTTGTTAAAGCTATGGATAGTGATGGCAATGGTAAAGGTGAATTTTGGATTGGAGCAGATGGTTGGGCATCAGCAAATGTTAACCAAGTTAAATTAAGAGACTATGGTTTATACGATGCTGGTATCGAACCAATAAGAGCAGCAGAGGCAGTTAAAAATGCAAGAGTTCTTGACTCAATTAAAAAAGGTGAGGGATATGCATTCTATTGTTACAAACCACATGCAATTTGGGGAATGGCTGATGTAGTTATGTTGGAAGAACCAAAATTCGATCCAGCTAAATACAAAATGGTTCAACCAAAAGAAGATGCAGATTGGTATAATAAATCATACGTAGCTTCAAAAGATGCACTCAAACAAATACAAATAGGTTGGGGTACGTCTTTAGAGAAAAAATCACCAGCAATTGTAGAATTCTTTAAGAATTTTCAATTAACAGCAGATGATGTTTCGTCAATGGCTTATGCAATTTCAGTTGAGAAAAAAGATCCAGCTGATGTAGCAAGGGCTTGGATGAAAGCAAACAAATCTACTGTTGATGGTTGGTTAGGACTATAATCTAAATTAAACTATTTATACTCGGCAATATTTAATTGCCGAGTATATTTTCCTAAAATATAAGAGAGACTAATGAATTCGTCTGGATCAGCTATTAAAATTGAAAATGTTTGGAAAGTTTTTGGCAATAATTCCAGTGAAGCTTTAGATGCAATTCAAAATCAAAAAATTTCAAAAACTGAAGCTTTAGAAAAATATAATTCAGTAATAGGTGTCTCTGATGTTTCTTTTGACGTAAAACAAGGTGAAATATTTTGTGTCATGGGCCTATCGGGTAGCGGAAAATCAACATTAGTAAGACATATCAATAGACTTTTAGAACCTACTTCTGGAAAGATTTTAATTAATGATCAAGATGTGATGAAACTTGATAGGGAAAGTCTACAAGAATTAAGAAATAAAAAAATAGGTATGGTTTTTCAAAATTTTGCTCTAATGCCACATAGATCTGTAGTGGATAATATAGCAATGCCTCTAGAAATTAGAGGGATTAGTAAAAATGACAGATTAGATGTAGCAAATAAAATTTTAGATGTCGTTGAATTACAAGGTTGGGGTAATAAATTTGCACATGAATTATCAGGCGGTATGCAGCAAAGAGTTGGCCTTGCAAGAGCGTTAGCTGCTGATCCTGAATTTCTTTTAATGGATGAACCATTTAGCGCATTAGACCCATTAATAAGAAGACAACTACAATCTGAATTTATTAAGCTTTCAAAACAGATGAAAAAAACAACTGTCTTTATTACACATGATTTAGATGAAGCAGTAAGAGTTGGACACAGAATTGCGATTATGAGAGATGGTAAAGTAATACAAATTGGAACACCCGAAGAAATAGTAGTTAGTCCTGCGGATGAATATGTGGCAGACTTTGTAAAAGGTATTTCACGATTAAAAGTTGTGCAAGCCAAATCAATAATGCAGTCGGTAAAAGCTTATGAAAAAAAACATGGTAAATTATGGGATGACCCTGAAAGTGTTCAAGATGACGAACTATTGAGTCAACTAATTGAAAAATCTAAATCAAAAGAAAAACCATTAGTGGTAAAAAATTCTGATGAGAATGTTATTGGTGTAATCACACAGGCGGATCTTTTAAAAGCTGTAATTGAGGGTAGTGATGGAGAATAAAAATAACCCTTCTAGGTCAGAATTGATCACAGATTTTGTCAAAACAAACCCTAATTATTATATTGAGCAGTTTCAAAAAATAGGTAGCAAACCAACATTTTCTTACTCATTTAATCTTTATGCTGCAATTTTTGGACCTATATGGTTTGGGATAAGAAATATTTGGAACTGGGCATTAACATTTTTAATAATTGAAACTTTTGCAGTAGTTCAAATTATAAGAGGTTTATTTGGTAATATTACAGCTGAGGCAATTCAAAAAATTGAACAAGTTCAATCAACTATAGCATTTAGAAATAAACAATTAGAGGCTGCAATAACAAATAATCCAGATAAAGTTGATGTTTATAAGCGTAATATCAAATCATTAGAGGATGCAATGCAAGGCTATATTAATGAAGTTGATAGAATTGAGGCCTCAGCAATTTGGATTACTATTTTTGGAATTGTATTATTAATTTCAATAAAAATAACTCAAGGTATTATTGCAAATTCTAAATTGGAAAAAAGATATTCAGAGTGGTTATCCGATAAAACTATTAGCCCTGGTATGCAAATAAAGAATTATATTCTAAGTACTATTTTTACTTCAGTGATAATGTTTTTCTCAGTGGTTCACTATAGTTTTCCTGGCTTAATAACTATAATGAATGAATTTCCAACACATCCTGAAATTAGATTAACATCTATTAGTTGGGTTGAAACAGTATTTAATTACGCGGTCATTAAAGGTGATGCTCTATTTACAGCAATTACAATTGGTATTCGTTCTGTTTTAGATTTTTTAGAATTGTTGTTCGTAAAAACACCCTGGATAGTGATCATAACTACTATAGTTATTTTAACTGGTTTATCTGCAGGACCGCGTGCTGCAATTTATTCAGCTGGATTTTTGTGCTACATGGGTTTTCTAGGTTTTTGGGTAAAAGCGATGACTACCCTGGCATTACTTGGAACAGCAGCAATTTTAAGTATTGTAATTGGAATACCTCTTGGAATTTTCTGTGCTAGACGCCAAAGATTTTATTCGATGATCAGACCAATAATGGATTTTATGCAAACAATGCCTGCTTTTGTATTTATGATTCCAGTCATAGCATTCTTTGGGACAGGAAAGGTTGCCGCAGTAATAATCACAATGATTTTTGGTGGAACGCCTGTGGTGAGACTAACAGTGCTTGGTTTAAGAGGAGTGCCAGAAACTATAAGAGAAGCGGCAATAGCCTATGGTGCAAGTAAATGGTATTTACTTAGAAAAGTAGATTTACCATTAGCAACTCCTTCAATATTAGCAGGGGTAAACCAAACAGTAATGTTAAGTTTAGCAATGGTTGTAGTTGCATCATTAATTGGTGCAAAAGGTTTAGGACAAGATGTCCTAGAAGCATTACAGTATGCTAATGTAGGACAAGGTATACTTGCCGGTGTAGCCATATTATTTGTCGCATTAATCCTCGATAGAGTTGTTCAAGGAAAAAAAAGAGTTTAAAAATAATTATGAAGAAAATTTTTACATTAATTTTTTGTGTATTTGCGTTTAGTGCAATTGCAAAAGAAACAACTTTTAATAAAGAGTTATTTGATAAAGCCCAATTAGATGGCAAGGTTGTAATAGTTAGTTCTTGGGTAAAATATTGTACGTCTTGTGCAAGTCAAATGAAAGTTTTAGATAAAGCTAAAAATGATTTTAATAATATTGAATATTTTAAATTCGATGTAAGAAATAAAGAAATAGCTGATTTATTTAACATTCAATATCAAACAACTCTTTTAATTTTTAAAGATAATAAAGAAGTTTATAGAAGCATTGGTGAAACAAGTAGAGAAGCAATCTATAAAGCTATTAAATCTTCAATTTAGGTTTAAGCACCTAAATTAATATTTCTAGATACATTAGTTTCTATTTCTGCAGGTTTTTTTAAATTAAGATTATTCATAATAACAATATACTCATCAACACTGCTAACTTGTAATCTAGGATTATTTTTTTTTTCTTTTCCAATTGTACTTACTTTTTGCCCTTTATAGTCATGAGCAGGATATAAAAGGGTCTCTTCTGGTAATTTTAAAAGTCTATTGAATATTGAATTATATGCATCTTTTGAACTTCCATTTTGGAAATCTGTTCTACCTGTACCATTAATTAATAGTGTATCTCCAGAAAATAAATAGTTATCCATTAAAAAACTATAGCTGTCTGAAGTATGTCCTGGAGTATACATTGCTCTAATTTTGAGATTATCTAAATTAATATATTCATCATCTTTAACTTTTATTTCAACCGTTTCCGCAGGAGAATGGGCACCCATAATAGTTGAACATTTGGTAATATCTTTAAGCTTAGATGCTCCTGTTACGTGATCAGCATGAATGTGAGTGTCAATCACCTTAACTAATTTTAAATCTAACTCTTTCAACAGTTTAATATAATCGCCAACATTCTCTTTAACAGGATCAATAATTAATGCCTCTCGACCTTTCCCTGATGAAATTAAGTATGTATATGTTGAAGATTTTGTGTCAAACAATTGTTTAAAAATCATCTTAATATAATACCATAAAAGAACAAATTGACCCATTGTTAAAATAAAATTTAATATTATTTTTTTAATTATGGAACTGATAAAATTTATAATTATATTTCTATTTTTACATTCATTTGCGTATGCAGATAAGAATATGAAAATTGGCTCTAAAGGCAAAGAAAGCGAAGTCTCACGTGTAGTTAAAGTTTTTATGTATGACAATTATTATGAGCCAAGTTCATTTCAAATTAAAGCCGGCGAAACGATAAAATTTGAAGTAGAAAATGCCGGTATGCTTGTTCATGAATTTAATATCGCAAATAAAATGATGCATATGAAGCATCAACCAGAAATGTTAAAAATGGTTGAAAATGAAATTCTTTTAGCTGACTCAATCGACAAAAAAAAATGAAAAAAATGGCAAAAATGGATAAAGCCATGGGTCACTCACATAGTAATAGTGTTTTACTTGAGCCAAAACAAAAGGGAGAAATAATCTGGAAATTTGATAATGCAGTTGACATTGAAGTAGCTTGCAATGTGCCCGGTCATTATCAAGTTGGAATGATTGCTAAAGTTGATATAAATTAACTTGATGGACACTGCAGCTAAAGCTAATTTTCATTGGTCATGTAAACATACTTGGAAGAAAAGTGCTAAAAACACAGGTTGGTGTTTGTTGGGTTGTGCAATTGGAGATTTGGGTACAATTTTATTTTTCCAGCTTTCAAAAATTCCTTTTCCTATTTTAGGAATTATGACTTTAGCTATTATTAATGGTTTAATTACAAGTATCACTTTAGAAACAATTATTTTGATGAGACAAAATTTTGATTTTTCTAAAGCTTTTAAAACAGCATTGGCTATGAGTTTTATTTCTATGATTAGTATGGAGATAACAATGAACTTAACTGACTATTATCTAACAGGAGGTGCTACTTTGACATGGTGGGTTATTCCTATAATGCTTGGAGTGGGTTTTATAACTCCTTGGCCATATAATTATTGGAGGTTAAAAAAATTTGGCATCAACTGTCATTAAAAATTGGGATAATAAAACTTGGCTTTCATCTAAGAACTATATTTTAAATTTTAACAATTTTTTAATAAAAGCTAACAAATTAGACTCAAATTCACAAATTTTAGATATTGGATGTGGTCGAGGTAAAATCATTGGTTCATTAAGTTCTAAATTAAAGCTTAGAATGAAACCTATTGGCATTGATTTAGTTTATCACAAAGATAAAGATAAGAGAATTGATTTTAAAAAAACTGATGCCATTTCTTTTTTTTCTATAAACAAAAAAAAATTTGATTTAATCTTAATTAAGCAAACTATTCATTTGCTTAAAATTAGTGAAATAAAAACTTTGTTAGTTGAGATGAAAAAAAGTTTAAAGCCTAACGGAAAAATTTTAATATTCACATTAGAACCACATAAAAATGAAATACCAAATTTTGCATTAATGAGATTAAGATTATTAAAATCTCTAAAAAGAGATAAAAAAATTTTAAAATTTATTTCAAAACTTTATCCAAAAAGAATTATAAAATATTTTTCTTATAAAGTTACTATAAGTAAAAAAAAATATATTAATATGATTTCAAAAAAATTTATTTCTACACTTCTTAATTTAAATAAAAAACAAATTAGCACTGGTATTAATGAAATTAATCTTAAATACAAAAAAGATTTAAATTTTAATGATAAATTAGTTTGTATAATTATCAAAAATAATTAAGATCGATTATATGAATCATTTAATAAAAAAATTTAATAATTTTTTCTTAAATTTTGAAGCTCTAGGATCTCTTTTATTAAGACTTGCAGTAGGTACAGCTTTTATCATTTATGGTCTTGGAAAGTTTCCTTTACCACCCGAAGGTCTTATAGAATATTTTGATTTATCACCATTTCTTGCAAGTTTAGTTGCGATATCAGAAGTATCCACTGGTATTATTCTTATCATTGCTAATTTTATCAAAAATTCAATTGGCCACATATTAACCAGATTGGCAGGTTTAAATATCGTCATTTTAATGATTTGTATTTTTGCAGTAGCTCATAGAGATTGGTTTATAACAAAACAACTTTTCACCAGTGTGCAAATTTTTCTTTTAATTGGTGGTTTTTATTTTTTAATAAAGGGTAATAAAATATAAATTGCGTTATAGGTGAATTTATATATTCTTAGACGATGAGATATATAAATGGTTTTATAAATTTAATTACAAGCTTAATAGTTTCAACAATTATTATTTATGCAATTAATATCGTTGCAGGCTTTGCAGGTGCAGATTATTCATTTTCGAACGGTGAAGTATTTGTAATGTGGATTTTAATGGCAATATTAGTTAATAATTGTTTTAAAAAATAGCATTTCTAAAGTGAGTAATTCAGTAAAAACTGACGACGTAATCTTTAATTTCTTTAAACAAATTTGTGATGAAAAAGATGATAAAAAATGTGTCGAGCTAGGAAATAGCTGGATAAAAGCTATGGAGACAAATCTAGCAAACATGGAAACAAATTTAGATGAAAAAGATAAAATTAAATATAAAAAAGATATTCAAAATAATCGTAGTCACTTAGATAGTCTTAAAGAGAAAAATTCATCTGAGTGGAAAGAATATGCAACCAAATGTATGGTTGAAATCATGGATAATAAAGTATAAATATTCAATAAAGGGGTGTCTTAACAGACTGAGATTAAACCCTAAGAACCTGTCCGGTAATTCAGAAAGGGATAACAATGGATAAATCATTTTTTTTAAGTCAATCTACATCATTAACATTAGTCATTATTATAAGTTTAATATTTGTTTTTTTAGGGCTACTTCATTCGAAAAAATATCAAGGAATAAACAACTATTTAACTGCTAATAGAAATATTGGATTATTTTCTTTGACAACTAGTTTAACTGCTTCAGCTTTAGGAGCATGGATTTTATTTGGCCCAGCCTCAGCGGCAACATGGGGTGGAATAGGGGCTATTATAGGGTATTCACTTGGTACAGCCTTTCCAATGTTTTTTTTAATATATCTTGGAAAGAAAATTAGAAAAGAATTTCCCAAAGGATCTTCTTTAATTGAGTTCATGCGTAAAAAGTTTGGAAAAAATTTATTCAAACTTATTCTATTAATGACAATTTTTTATATGTTCATTTTTTTATGTGCTGAAGTTACTGCTGTAGCTGTTTTAATAAATTATATTTCAGGCACAGAGCTTTGGATAACTGCACTAATTGTTTTGTTATCTACTCTTGCTTATACTTTATATGGAGGCTTAAGGGCATCTATATTTACTGACAATATTCAAATGGTCGTTATAGGAGTTCTTTTGTTAATTTCTTTATTTTACATAAACTCATTTACAGGATCTGAATTTTCTTTTGATTTTATCAAAGAAAAAAATCCTCAACTTTTAAGCTCATCTTACATTCCTAGTTATACAGCTGGTTTGACTTTTTTTATTGCAGTAGCTGCAACTAATTTATTTCATCAGGGTAATTGGCAAAGAGTATATGCTGCTAAAAATTTTGAAACTCTTAAAAAAAGCTTAATTATATCTTTTTTTATTATTATACCTGTCGTATTTTATATGGGATTTACAGGAATGGTTGCTTTTTCAATAGACCCTACCACAAGACCTGATCTTGGTTTTTTTACATTATTACTTAAAAAACAGACGGAACTACTTTCTATTGTAGTGATTATATTAGGTTTGGCATTAACCATCTCTACTGTAGATACTTTAGTGAATGCAATATCAAGCTTGATTGTTGTAGATGGTAAAGCAACATTAAATTTAGATAAAAAAACAGATTACTTAAATGTTTCTAAATATATAATTTTATTTTTATCATTAATTTCTTTTATCGTTGCATCTAAAGGATTTGATATTTTATATTTATTTTTACTAGCTGATTTATTCTGTTGCGCTTTTGTGCTCACTGTTTTCTACAGCTTTTATAATAAAAATATTAATGAAAAAACTGCATATGTATCAATTATTATTGGATTAATAGGAGGTTTTTTAATGTTTCCTTCTCCAGATTTTTCTAAAAGTTTACTGGTTGGTATTCTTTTGCCTAATGAATTATTTGCACCATTTGTAACACAGTCATTATTATTTTTGTCTTTTGTAGTAGCAACTTTTTTACCAATTTTAGTTTTTAAAGCTAAAAAGTTTTAATATTAGTCGATTGTATTAGAAGAATTAATGTTTATATATCTGACACAATGTCAGATAACCAAATAGCAATTAAGGATCTTTCAAAAGTATATGACAATAGTTTTAATGCACTAAAAAAAATTAGTCTTAAAGTTAAGCAAGGTGAAATTCTTGCATTGCTTGGACCAAATGGTGCAGGAAAGACAACCTTAATTAGTATAATTTGTGGGATTGTTACCCCATCATCTGGCACCGTTACTGTTGATGGCTTTGATATTATCAAGGATTATCGTGAAACAAGATCTAGAATAGGAATGGTTCCTCAAGAATTGAACTTAGAGTCTTTTGAAACAGTTTTCGATACCGTATCATATTCAAGAGGCTTATATGGTAAACCTCCAAAACCAGAACATATAGAAAAAATCTTAAAAGACTTAAGTTTATGGGATAAAAAAGATCAAAGATTAAAACAATTGTCTGGTGGAATGAAAAGAAGAGTTCTAATTGCTAAAGCCTTATCTCATGAACCAAAAATATTATTTTTAGATGAGCCAACAGCAGGAGTTGATGTAGAATTAAGAAAAGAAATGTGGAAAGTAGTAGATTCTTTAAGAAAAACAGGAGTAACAATTATTTTAACAACTCATTACATTGAAGAGGCTGAAGCAATAGCGGATAGGATCGGCGTTATTAATCAAGGTGAAATAATACTCGTCGAAGAAAAAAAAGAATTATTAAAAAAGATGGGTCAAAAAACACTTACAATTGAATTACAAGAAAGAATTGAAGAAATACCTAAATCATTAGAAAAATATAACTTAAATATTGGAGATGATAATATGTATCTAAATTATACATATAGTCTTAAAGAAAAACAAACAGGTATAACAAATTTATTACAAGATTTAAAAGATACTGGCTTAAAGTTACGAGATTTAAAAACAGAACAAAGCAATTTGGAGAATATTTTTGTTAATTTAGTAAGGGAGAATAATGAAATTTAATTATTATGGTTTTAAGGCTATATATGTTCATGAGATGAATAGATTCTTAAGAACTGTAGGTCAGTCTATTCTCTCACCAGTGATATCTACATCTTTATATTTTGTTGTTTTTGGTTCAGTGATTGGTGGTTATATACAAAAAATTGATGGTGTAAGTTATGGATCATATATTGTTCCAGGTTTATTAATGCTAACGTTACTTACTCAATCAATAAGTAACACTTCTTTTGGAATCTTTTTTCCAAAATTTAACGGGACTATTAACGAGATTTTAGCAGCACCTATCTCAACACTTGAGACAGTTTTAGCTTTCGTTGGAGCGGGAGCTACCAAAACTTTAATCGTTGGTACAGTAATATATATCACTGCTACATTTTTTGCTGAAGTGAGTGTTGAATATCCAATGTTAATGATATTCTTATTAGTTTTGGTTTCTTTTACTTTTGCATTATTTGGTTTTTTAATTGGTGTTGTTAGTAAAAACTTCGAACAAATGTCTATCATTCCATCATTAGTTATTACGCCAATGGTATTTTTAGGAGGTAGTTTATATAGTTTAGATATGTTGCCACCATTCTGGCAAACTGTTTCTTATTTTAATCCAGTAGTTTATCTAATTGATGGTTTAAGATTTTCATTTTATGGAATATCAGATTTTAATATTTGGATAAGTGTAGGATCCATGGTGTCATTTTTAGTTGTATGCGTCATCGCTGTCTCAAAATTATTGAAAAAAGGTTATAATATTAAATCTTAAGATGAGACAATTTTCTTTTTAGGATCGTAAAATGGCTTTTCAATTATTTTAGAATTAATCTCTTTATCATCAAAAATAACTTTCAAATTATTTCCAATTTTTGAATTGTTTATTTCTATCATTGCTAAAGCAATGTTTTTTTTTAATCTAGGAGAATATACAGCCGATGTTACTTTACCAATATTTTTACCATCTTTATATATTGCCCAGAAAGTTGTATTTGGTCCTTTTAAAGGGTCACAGTCTAATTCTAAACCAACTTGTTTTCTTTTAATTCCATTCTGTTTTATTTTTTTTAAAGCTTCTTTACCTATAAAGTTAACCTCATTTTCTAAGTTAACCAATCTATCTAAACCTAGTTCAAATGGATTTGTATTGATGTCTGCATCTGCATGATAAGAAAGCATTCCACCTTCAATTCTTCTTATAGATGATGTATGACCTGGTTGAAGACCATGTTCTTTTCCTGCTTCCATTATTTTTTCATAAAGTTGATTACCCTTTGAGCCATCTCTAAGGAATAATTCATATCCAAACTCACTAGACCAACCAGTTCTTGAAACAACTAACGGTATTCCATCCAATTTACATTCTCTAAACCAGTAATATTTAAGATCTTTAATATCTTCACCAAATAATTTAATCATTATTTCAGCTGAAGTAGGCCCTTGTAATTGAAGTGGAGATACGTCTGGTTCTGTAATATTTACATTTAATCCTGAATTCACAGCTACCCCTTGAGCCCATAATAAAACATCGCTGTCGGCAAGAGATAACCAAAAATGATTTTCGGCTAGTCTTAAAAGAACAGGATCATTGATTATTCCACCCTTATTATTTACGATTAGTACATATTTACATTGACCAACTGACAATTTTGAGAGGTCTCTAGGAGTGAGTAATTGAATAAATTTGTAAGCATCTGGACCAGTAATTTCTACTTGTCTTTCAACTGCCACATCACAAAGAATTGCTTTTTCAATTAAATTCCAAAAATTTTGTTCGGGACTCCCAAAATCTCTTGGTATGTACATATGATTGTAAACAGAAAAACCTTTGGCTCCCCATTTGACTGTCGAATCAAAATAAGGCGATTTTCTAATCTGAGTTCCAAAACCAAAATTTTTATTTACCATAGAGGCTCATAACATAGACCATAAAGATTATAAATGTTTAAATAACCAACCCATTTCTGGGTTAGTTATTTAGATTTCTAACATTAAAGAGGAATTATTTTATTAGAATTGTTCAGACTCTGTTGAGCCATCCATTGCTGTAGTTGAGCTTTTTCCACTACTTATAGTATTAGAAACAGCATCGAAATAAGAAGTACCAACTTCTCTTTGATGTTTAACGCTAGTGTAACCATCTTTTTCACGAGCAAATTCTTGTTCTTGAATTCTTGAATAAGCTGACATGCCTTCTTTTTTATATTTTTCTGCTAATTCAAAAATAGCAATGTTTTGAGTATGAAAACCAGCAAGAGTTATGAATTGAAACTTATAACCCATCTTGCTGATTTCTTGTTGAAATGATGCAATTTCTTCATCAGATAAATGTTTTTTCCAGTTGAATGAAGGAGAACAATTATAAGCTAGAAGTTTGCCTGGAAATTTTTTATGAATAGCATCAGCAAACTTTTTAGCTTCTTCCAAGTTAGGTGTTGCTGTTTCACACCAAATTAAATCTGAATAAGGTGCGTAAGCTAATCCTCTAGATATTGCTTGATCTATACCTGCCTTAACATAATAAAAACCTTCCGGAGATCTTTCACCAGTTAAGAAAGGTTTATCGTTATCATCATGATCGTTAGTAATTAGTTTCGCTGCATTTGCATCTGTTCTAGCTAATATAATCAGGGGCACGTTTGCTATGTCTGCAGCTAATCTTGCAGCTTTTAAATTTTTTATCATCGTCCCAGTTGGTACTAGAACTTTACCACCCATATGACCACATTTTTTTTCACTAGCTAATTGATCTTCAAAGTGAACACCAGCAGCACCAGCTTTTATAAATTTTTTTGCAAGTTCAAAAACATTTAACGGTCCACCAAAACCTGCTTCACCATCAGCAATAATTGGCAACATGTAATCAACTTTTTTCTCACTTTTCATATCTCCATCTTTAATTTCCATATGTTGAATTTGATCTGCTCTTATTAAGGCATTATTCATAGACTCAACTAATTTAGGTGCACTATCGTAAGGGTATAGAGATTGATCTGGGTACATTTCACCAGCACTATTTGCATCAGCCGCAACTTGCCATCCACTCAAATAAATAGCCTTTAGACCTGCTTTAGCATGTTGCACAGCATGGTTTCCTGAGAGAGAACCTAGAGTATTTACATATGGTTCTGAATTTAATAAGTTCCATAATTTTGTTGATTGGTGTTTGCACATTGAATATTCAATTTTTATTGAGCCTCTCAATCTTTCCACTTCCTCTGGAGTATAATCTCTTTTAATTCCTGCAAATCTTTTTAAATCGTATGAGATATTTTCTGCGCTCATTATTACTATCCTGTGCTGTTAAATGTTACTTTATAAGAAATGAATTAAGTTGAATAAATTAAATTAGTTTGAGTCGTCAAGGGTCTCAACTAGATCTTTCATTCCACTTGAACCCCAATCACAATGATCATCTCTCATGTAGATTCCTCTGCTATTATGTCTAGCAAGGTCTTCATGTCTTATGATTTGAGCCTCATTTTCGTTATTTTTTAATTTATCGTTCATGTAAATTGTATAATTTACAAGATTTACAAAATCCATAAAAAAGTTAAAAAAGCTTGTAAATTATAGAAAAAAAATGTAAATATTAATTTACAAAATTTACAAATAGAAAATATGAGTCAATTAAATTTAAAAATCGGGCCAAAAATCAAGGCTTTTCGCAGACAGATGGGTCTTCAAGCTAATAAGCTTGCAGAAGACTTAAGTATTTCTCCCAGTTATTTGAACTTAATTGAGGGAGGAAAAAGAAAAATTGATGGAGATTTGCTATTAAAAATTTGTGAAAAACTCAATATTGAGCTTTCTCAACTAACCTCAAAAACTGATATAAATTTAGAGAACACATTATCAGAAATTTTGGATGATAAATTATTTGAAGACTTAGATATTTTGAGTCCAGAAGTAAAAGATCTTGTAGGAACAAATCCAAAAATAGGAAAAGCCATAGTTAGACTCGGTGATATTTTAAAAAAGAAAGATCATGAGATGATTAATAAAATTGAGAGCATATCTGGTAAAATTGTTGATGGAAGAAAAAGTTCATTTCCAGGTGAAGTCATTTCAGATTTTTTACAAGAAAATAAAAATTATTTTCCTAAATTAGAAGATTTTGCAAATAAAGTTTTTGAAAAGATCCAAAAAAATAATAGAACTAGATACATTGCTTTATGTGAATATTTAAGATCAGAATATGGGATAACAGTTATTGATGTAATT
>CABXXB010000010.1 GCA_902516065.1 uncultured Pelagibacteraceae bacterium
TCAAAATGTACTGACAAAGTAGCTGGCGAAATGATGAAGGGTATATCAGCAACAGAAAAAACATCTGACGGATTAAAAATTAATTCAGTATTTATGATGGCTGATAGTGGAGCCAGAGGTTCAGCTGCTCAGATGAAGCAATTAGCTGGTATGAGAGGATTAATTGCAAAACCATCAGGAGAAATTATTGAAAGTCCAATTATATCTAATTTCAAAGAGGGTTTAACAGCTTTAGAGTATTTTAATTCTACACACGGAGCTAGAAAAGGATTGGCTGATACAGCCTTAAAAACTGCAAGCTCAGGTTACTTAACTAGAAGACTTTGTGATGTAGCTCAAGACCTAACAGTAACCAAAGTTAATTGTGAAAAACCAGGATTTATTGAATTATCAGAAATTTTAGAGGGTGGTAATGTAGTTGTCAGTCTATCAGAAAGAGCACTTGGTAGGGTAACAGCTGCTGATGTGAAAAATCCTATTACTGGTGATATTATAATTAAAAAATCTTCTATGATTGATGAAGCAGGATGCGATCAAATTGATGCAGGTGGTGTTAAATCTCTAAAAGTTTATTCAGTAATGACATGCAGTTCTAAAGAAGGTGTTTGTGCTACGTGTTACGGAAGAGATCTTTCAAGAGGTAAAATGGTTCATGTTGGAGAAGCAATTGGAATGATTTCTGCACAATCAATAGGTGAACCAGGAACCCAGTTAACGATGAGAACATTCCACGTTGGAGGAACTGCGTCAGTTAAACAAGATTCTCAAATAGTTACTAAAAATGAAGGGACTTTAAAGATTATTAATTCAAATATTTTAGAAGACTCTAAGAAAAACTTAATTGTAATGGGAAGAAATACTCAATTATCAATTGAAGATGACAATGGGGTTCAAGTTGCAATATACAAAGTAGCTTACGGATCAAAATTATTTTTTAAAAATGACGATAAGGTGAAAGCTAACACTAAAATCTGTGAATGGGATCCTTACACTACCCCAGTAATTGCCGAAAAAAGTGGTGTTGCGAGTTATGTTGATTTAATTGACAGTGTTTCAATTCAAGAAACAACAGATGATGCGACAGGTATTTCATCAAAGTCTGTTATTGATTGGAGATCTCAATCAAAAAGCACTGATTTAAAACCAAGAATTACTTTAAGAGATGAAAAAGGAAATGTTATTAAAAAAGCAGATGATAATGAAGCTAGATACTATTTGGTTCCTGATTCAATTTTGTCTGTAAAAGATGGACAAAAAGTTTCAGCTGGTGATGTGATTGCTAGACTTCCAAAAGAGACTACAAAAACCAAAGATATTACTGGAGGACTACCAAGAGTTGCTGAACTGTTTGAAGCGAGAAAAGCAAAAGACAGTGCTATAATTGCTGAAAATGATGGACAAGTTGTTTTTGGCAAAGAAGTAAGAGGAAAACAAAAAGTTTCAATTGTCCCTGAAGATGGAGCCGAACCATCAAATTATTTAATTCCTAAAGGAAAACATATTAACTTTAATCAAGGTGAAAGAATTAAAAAAGGTGAATATCTTCTAGATGGTCAACCTTTGCCTCATGATATTTTAAGAATTATGGGTATTAAAGATTTAACTGAGTATTTTGTAAATCAAGTCCAAGAAGTTTATAGATTACAAGGTGTAATTATTAATGATAAACATATAGAAACAATATTAAGACAAATGTTGAAAAAAATTGAAGTTAAGAATTCAGGAGATTCATCATATTTACCAGGTGAAATTATTGATAGAATTAAATTTGATAATAATAATGAGAAACTTAAGTCAGAGGGGAAATTGCCTGCAGTTGGTGAACGAGTATTAATGGGTATCACTAAAGCGTCACTTCAAACAGAGTCATTTATATCAGCAGCTTCATTTCAAGAAACAACAAGAGTGCTTACAGATGCTGCAATAAAAGGTAAAATTGATCCGCTAAATGGTCTTAAAGAAAACGTCATCGTTGGTAGATTAGTACCAGCTGGAACAGGTAATATTAAGAACAAATGGAACAAAAAAGCTCTAGAAGATGACAATAAATTTTTGTCAGAACAAGAGAAAATTGAACCTTCAGAAAGCCCTGTAAATCAATAAGAATTTGATTATCTAAACCTAGTTTTAGTTTGACAAAGTCATATTAATAAGTATTTTGGCGGTGTTTTTGGTTGGAATGTAGTGTTAATCATAGACACTAAACGCTGCCATAAATAACCTGTCAGTTATTTCCTTCAAAAACAATTAATATTAAAATTTAAAAAAATATGCCAACTATTAATCAGTTGTTAAAAAAAAGAAGAGTAAAACAAATTAAAAGGAACAAAGTTCCTGCTTTGGAAAAACAACCTTTAAAGAGAGGTGTTTGCGTTAAAGTTTATACAACTACTCCTAAGAAACCTAACTCCGCCCTAAGGAAAGTTGCAAGAGTTAGATTATCCAATGGCTTTGAAGTTACAGCATATATTCCTGGCGAGGGTCACAACCTTCAGGAACACTCAGTAGTTTTAATTAGAGGTGGAAGAGTTAAAGATCTACCTGGAGTTCGTTACCATATCTTAAGAGGTAATCTTGATACTCAAGGTGTAGCGAATAGGAAAAAAAGAAGATCTCTTTATGGAACAAAAAAAGGTAAATAATGTCTAGAAAAAAAACACAACCCAAAAAAAATGTTGTTCCAGATCCAAAATTTAATTCAACAATTATCCCAAAACTAATAAATAATATAATGTATGATGGAAAAAGAGGAGTTGCAGCAAAAATTGTCTATGATGCCATCGATAAAATTAAAACAAAATCGAAAGATGAACCGATCAATATTTTTAATGAAGCTATAAATAACATTAAACCTACTGTTGAAGTAAGATCTAGAAGAGTAGGTGGTGCAACTTATCAGGTCCCAGTAGAAGTAAAAAGCAAAAGAGCCCAAGCTTTAGCAATTAGATGGCTAGTAGACTCTGCAAGAAAAAGAAAAGATAAACTTATGTCTGACAAAATTTTTAATGAGCTTTTTGATGCATATGAAAAAAAAGGTGCTGCAGTAAAAAAAAGAGAGGATGTGCATAAGATGGCTGAGTCTAATAAAGCTTTCGCACACTTTAGGTGGTAAAAAATTATGGCTAGAACTCATACACTTGATAAATATAGAAATATTGGGATCATGGCTCACATTGATGCTGGTAAAACTACTACTACTGAAAGAGTTTTATACTACACCGGTAAAAGTCATAAGATTGGAGAAGTACACGATGGTGCGGCAACAATGGATTGGATGGAACAAGAACAAGAAAGAGGTATTACAATCACTTCAGCAGCAACAACTTGTTTTTGGCAAGATCATAGAATTAATATTATTGATACACCGGGACACGTAGATTTTACAATTGAAGTTGAAAGATCATTAAAAGTTTTAGATGGTGCGGTAGCAGTTTTTGACGGCGTGGCAGGTGTAGAACCTCAATCAGAAACTGTATGGAGACAAGCTGATAAATATAAAGTACCAAGAATTTGTTTTGTTAATAAATTAGATAGAACTGGTGCTGACTTTTTTAGATGTGTAGACATGATTAAAGATAGATTGGGAGCGAAACCATTAGTAGTTCAAGTTCCAATTGGGATTGAGGCTTCATTAACAGGTGTTGTTGATTTAGTTAAAATGAAAGCTCAAGTTTGGAAGAACGAAGCTTTAGGTGCTGAGTGGGAATACAAAGAAATTCCAGATGATTTAAAAGAGATATCTCAAAAATATAGAACAGAGTTAGTTGAAATGGCCGTTGAGCAAGATGAGAAACTAATGGAAGCGTATCTTAATGGGGATGAAATTAAAGAAGAAGATCTAATAAAATGTATAAGAAAAGGTACTTTGAATTTTAGTTTTGTACCAGTTTTAACGGGTTCAGCTTTTAAAAACAAAGGTGTTCAACCTTTACTTGATGCAGTTATAAATTATTTACCCAGTCCGATTGATATCGGCTCAATAAAAGGAACAAAACCAGGGTCTGAAGAAGAATTAGAAATGAAATTTGAGGATGGTGCTGGTTTTTCAGCTCTTGCTTTCAAAGTTGCAAATGACCCATTTGTTGGCTCACTTACATTTATTCGAGTTTATTCTGGTACAATAAAAACAGGCACTGGTATTTACAATTCTTCTAAAGAAAAAGAAGAAAGAGTTGGCAGAATGCTTTTGATGCACGCTAACTCTAGAGAAGACATTAAAGAAGCTAACGCGGGTGATATTGTAGCCTTAGCAGGATTAAAATACACAATAACGGGTCATACACTTTGTGATGAGGAGAAACCAGTTCTATTAGAACCAATGGAATTTCCAGATCCAGTAATTGAGATTGCTGTTGAACCAAAAACAAAAGCTGACCAAGAAAAAATGGGTGAGGCTTTAGGCAGACTAGCAAAAGAAGATCCTTCATTTAGAGTTACATCTGACGAAGAGTCAGGGCAAACAATTATTAAAGGTATGGGCGAACTACATCTAGATATAATTGTTGATCGAATGAAAAGAGAATTTAAAGTTGAAGCGAATGTGGGAGCTCCACAGGTAGCTTATAGAGAAACATTAGAAAACGCTTCTGAGGTTGAATATATACATAAAAAACAAAGTGGAGGAGCTGGTCAATTTGCAAAAGTTAAATTACTTGTTGAACCTCAAGAACCAGGCTCAGGTAGATCTGTAGAGAGTAAAATCAAAGGTGGTGCTATACCAAAAGAATTTATACCAGGTGTAGAAAAAGGAATAGAGACAGTTTCTGATACTGGAATATTAGCAGGATTTCCGATGATAGATTATAAAGTTACTATTTTAGATGGGCTACATCACGATGTAGACTCAAGTGTCCTTGCGTTTGAACTCGCTAGCAGAGCTTGTTTTAAAGAAGCCTGTACAAAAGGTACTTTAAAATTACTCGAACCAGTCATGAGAGTTGAGGTAGTAACTCCAGAAGATTATATGGGAGATGTTATAGGTGATTTAAATAGTAGAAGAGGACAAATAAATACTCAAGAGCAACGAGGAAATGCAACTGTTATTACCGCGATGGTTCCTTTAGCAAATATGTTTGGATATATAAATAATTTGAGATCCATGTCTCAAGGTAGAGCGCAATATTCTATGTTTTTTGATCATTATTCAAAAGTACCTCAAAATGTTCAAGATGAAGTAACTAAAAAGATAGCAGGTTAATAATGGAAAAACAAAATATTAGAATTAAACTTAGAGCTTACGATAACAAAATTCTAGACGCTTCAACTGAAGAGATTGTCAATACAGTAAAGAGAACTGGTGCAACTATAAAAGGACCCATTCCTTTACCAACAAAAACAGAAAGATACACAGTCCTACGTTCACCACACATTGATAAAAAAAGTAGAGAACAGTTTGAGTCTAGAACACATAAAAGATTAATTGATATAGTAGAACCAACGCCTCAAACCGTTGAAGCTTTGATGAAATTAGATTTAGCATCAGGTGTAGACGTGGAGATAAAGATTTAGTTATGAACGAAATAGCTCTTATTGGAAAAAAAATTGGAATGACTAGAGAGTTTTATAAGACTGGTCAACTAGTTCCTGTAACCGTTTTAAAGATGGAAAAAGCAAGAGTTATACAAGTTATTGAAGAAGATAAAAGAGGTTATAAAGCTGTACAACTAGGGTATGGCAAAATCAAAAACTCAAAATTAACAAAAGCAATGAAAGGCTTCTTTGCTAAGAAAAATACAGAGGCTAAGAAAAAACTAAAAGAATTTAGAATCGAAAATACAGAAAACTTTAAAGAGGGAAATGAATTTGGATTAGAAATATTTAAAGATATTAAATTTGTAGACACTCGATCAAAAACAATCGGTAAAGGTTTCGCTGGTGCTATGAAAAGGCACAATTTTGGGGGATTACGAGCCACACATGGTGTATCTGTTTCTCATAGATCACACGGTTCAACTGGTCAAAGACAAGATCCAGGAAAAGTTTTTAAAGGAAAAAAAATGGCTGGTCACATGGGTGATAAACTTAGAACAATGCTAAATATTGAAATAGTTAAAGCCGATATTGAAAATGAATTACTTTATTTAAAAGGGTCAATACCTGGATCAAAAAATTCTGAAATATTAGTTAAAAAATCAGTAAAAAATATTAAAAAACTAACAATTGATGAAAAAATTAAATTAGCTGAAGAAGCTAAAAAAACACCAGATAAAAAGAAAAAATAATGAAATTAGATAAATTAAATTTAGATGGTAAAAAAGACTCTATAGAAGTTTTGGATAAAATTTTTTCTGCAAAAGTTAATTCAAAATTAGTAAACAGTGTTTTGTATAAAACAAATGCAAATTATAAAGGAAGACATGCTAAAACAAAACAACAAAACGAAGTTTCAGGACCAACATCTAAAATTTATGCTCAAAAAGGAACTGGTGGTGCTAGACATGCTAGTAAGAAAGCACCAATTTTTGTTGGTGGTGGTATAGCTCATGGACCAAAAGGTGAGTTAGCTTATAAAAAAAGAAAATTAAACAAAAGTGAAAAAAAATTAAGTATTGCATCAATTATAACAGAAAAAAATATTAATAAAGATTTATTAATTTTTAGTGATTTCAATAAAGAAATTAAAAAAACTAAAGAGATGAATTTAATAATTCAAAAATTTAAAATGAACAATGCAATTATAATTTTAGATAAAAATTCAAAAGAAAAAATAGAAAAATCAATAAGAAATATTCCAAATGTAAAAGTTACAGATGTTAATCATTTTAGTGCTTTTGATATTGTTAAGTACAAAAGAGTAGTATTTACAGAAAGCTCAATTAAAGAATTAGAAAAGAGATATTCATAATGGAAAAATTACATTTATACGATAAAATTTTATCTCCACTACTCACTGAAAAAACTACAAATCTTTCTGAGCAAAATAAAGTAGTTTTCAAGGTCCCTGCAAGTGCTAATAAAAAAAATTTAAAAACTAATATTGAAAAAATTTTTAAAGTGAATGTTACAAAAATAAATATTATTAATAAACAAAACAGAACAAAATTAACTAGAGGTAAAAAAGTTAAAGTTTCTGGATTTAAAAAAGCAATTATAACTTTAAAAAAAGGTCAAAGTATTGATCTAACAACCGGAGTTTAATAAATGGCATTAAAAACTTTTAAACCATATACAAAATCAACAAGAGGAACAATTTTGGTTGATAGAGCTGGGCTATGGAAAGGTAAACCTTTTAAATCATTAGTTTCACCTAAAAATTCAATGAAAGGAAGAAACAATAATGGTCATATTACTTCTGTAAACAGAGCAGGTGGTCATAAAAAAATGTATCGCCATGTTGACTTTTATAGAAAAAAATTTGATATGCCGGCAAATGTTGAAAGAATTGAATATGATCCAAATCGATCGTGTTATATAATGCTTGTTAAATTTCAGGATAACTCTCACGCATATTATTTGGCACCACAAAAGATTAAAGTTGGTGATGTTATTGAAAATGGAACAAAAAAGGAAATCAAAGTCGGTAATTGTATGCCTCTTCAAGATATTCCTGTTGGAATAAATATTCACAATGTTGAAATTCAACCGGGTGGTGGTGGTAAAATAGCAAGATCTGCTGGTGCATCAGTAATAATAAGTGGTTTAGACGGAAATTATAGCTTAATCAAGCTTGCTTCAGGCGAAGTAAGAAAAATAGATTCTAGATCATTAGCAACCATCGGTGTCTTAAGTAATCCTGATCAAAAAAATATTAAAATAGGAAAAGCTGGAAGATCTAGATGGTTAGGTAGAAAACCACATACAAGAGGTGTAGTAAAAAACCCAGTGGACCACCCACATGGTGGTGGTGAAGGTAAATCAGCTGGAGGTAGACATCCAGTTTCACCTACTGGTCAGTCAGCAAAAGGTTTAAAAACAAGAGATAACAAGAGAACAGATAAATTTATTGTTAAGAGAAGAAACAAAAGGAAGGATACAAAATAATGGCTAGAGCAGTATGGAAAGGTCCTTTTGTTGAAGAAAGTTTGATGAAAAAAGTAGATAAATATAAATCAGACCCAAAAAAAATTCCAATTAAGACTTGGTCACGTAAATCAACGATACTTCCAGATTTTGTTGGAGTAAGTTTTTTAATTTATAATGGAAAAAAATTTATCCCAATAACTATCTCAGAAGATATGGTTGGTCATAAATTAGGAGAATTTTCTCCAACAAGGACATTTTTTGGTCACACGCCAGCAGACAAAAAGGCTAAACCTGCAGAAGCAGAGAATAAAAAGTAATTTATGAGTAAAAAAAAGAAAATAGACAATAGTAAAGAGAAATTGGTTAGATCTATTAATAATAATATAAGATCAAGTGTAAGAAAACTTAACCCGATTTTAAAAGGTATTGTCGGAAAAAAGGTAGATATTGCAATTAGAGATTTACAATTTTCTGAAAAAAGAATTACAAAAGATATTAGAAAAACAATAAGCTCAGCTGTTGCTAATGCAGAAAATAACTTTCAATATGATATCGATAATTTGATAGTCAAAGAAGCCTATTGTGGAAAAAAAATTACTATGAAAAGATTTAGACCAAGAGCAAAAGGTAGAGCTGCTTCAATTCTTAAACCTTATTCAAGCGTAACTATAATATTATCAGAAGCAAAAAAAATGGAGAGTCATGGGACAAAAAGTTAATCCAGTAGGTTTTAGATTAGGAGTGAATAAAGGTTGGGACTCTGTTTGGTTCGCTAAGAAAAAAGATTTCGGAAATTATTTAATCGAAGATTTTAAGATTAGAGAATACATTAAAAAAAATGTTATTAACTCTGGTGTCTCTAAGGTAATGATCGAGAGAACTTCTAATAAATGTTATGTAACAATTTATACTTCTAGACCTGGTTTTGTTATTGGTAAAAAAGGTAGTGATATCGATAAGATTAAAAATAATCTTTCAAAATTTACAAAAAATGAAGTTACACTAAATATTAAAGAAGTAAAAAAACCTGAGACCAATGCTTATCTCGTAGCAGAAAATATTGCACAACAATTAGTAAAAAGGATTTCTTATAGAAGAGCTATGAAAAGAGCTATGCAATCATGTATCAGATTAGGTGCAAAAGGAATTAAAGTCTCATGTAGCGGAAGATTAGGTGGAAACGAGATTGCAAGAACAGAATGGTTAAGAGATGGTAGTATCCCATCTCATACATTAAGAGCTGATATTGATTATGCTGAAGCAGAAGCATTAACTACTTATGGTATTATTGGTATCAAAGTATGGATTTATAAAGGGGAAGTATTTGCAAAAGAATTTAGTCAAGAAACAAATAAAGTTACACCAAAAGAGGTAAAAGAATAGCATGTTACAGCCAGTAAGAACTAAATGGAGAAAGGCACACAAAGGAAGAATTCATGGAACAGCTTCTAGAGCGAACTTTATTAATTATGGGGCATATGCTTTAAAAGCAATGTCACCTGAAAGAGTGACAGGAAAACAAATAGAGGCTGCTAGAGTTGCCTTAACAAGACATATGAAAAGACAAGGTAGGGTGTGGACTAGAGTTTTTCCAAATATACCAGTATCAAAAAAACCAATCGAAGTTAGAATGGGAAAAGGTAAAGGAAGTCCAGAATTTTACGCATGTCGTGTTAAACCAGGAAGAATATTATTTGAAGTAGATGGAGTTTCTGAACAAATTGCTAAAGAAGCTCTATATAAAGCTTCAGCAAAATTACCAATTAAAACAAAAACTATTAAAAGATTTGCATAATGAAAAAACAAGAAATTAAAAAACTATCTAAAGACGAAACTTTAAAAAATATCGAAAAACTGAAAAAAGATTTATTTAATTTTAGATTTCAAAAAATAAACTCACAAATAACAAATCCTGCAAAAATTGGTGAAACTAAGAAAACAATTGCAAGATTAAAAACTTCATTAAAGGAAAAAATTAATGCCTAAAAAAATTTTAACAGGAGTCGTAGTAAGTGATAAACCAAATAAAACAATAACAGTAATGGTTGAAAGAAAATTTTCACATCCAGTGCTTAAGAAAGTTATTAAAGTAAGAAAAAAATATAATGCTCATGATGAGAATAATAAATTTAAAGCTGGTGACAAAGTTTCAATTATAGAAAGTAAGCCCTTTTCTAAAAATAAAAAATTTCAAGTAATGGAGAATAATAAGTAATGATTCAAGTACAAACAGAATTAATGGTTGCTGATAATACTGGAGCAAAAAAAATTGAATGTATCAAGGTATTAGGTGGATCTAAAAGAAGATACGCTAGTATCGGAGACACAATTGTTATAGCTATCAAAGAAGCTATTCCAAAAGGTAAAGTCAAAAAAGGAACTGTACATAAAGCGGTAGTAGTTAGAGTTAAAAAAGGAATTCATAGAGATGATGGATCCAAAGTAAAATTTGACAATAACGCAGCCGTTCTAGTTGACGATAAGGGTGAACCAGTTGGAACTAGAATTTTTGGACCTGTTACTAGAGAGTTAAGAAATAAAGGTCAAATGAAAATTATTTCGTTAGCACCTGAGGTTATATAAAATGATAAAAAAAGGATTAAAAGTAAAAATTTTAACTGGTAAAGACAAAAAAAAAGAAGGTGAAGTTATTGAGATTGATAGAGCTAACAATAGAGCAAAAGTTAAAGAAATGAATATGGTTAAAAAACATGTTAAAACTACAAAAGAAAAAAAAGGCGGAATAGTCTCAAAAGAAAACTTTATTCATATATCAAATTTAAGTTTAATTATTGATAAAAAAACCAAAAAAGAAACAGCTAAAAAATAATGAACCCTAGATTAAAAGAAATATATAAAAAAGATATTCAACCAGCTTTAAAAGATAGCCTTGGTTTAAAAAATCTTTATATGACACCAGAAATTGAAAAAGTAGTATTAAACATGGGTCTTGGCTTAGATGGCGCTGACAGTAAAATACTAAAAGCAAGTGAAGAAGATTTAGCAAAAATTACTGGCCAAAAACCAGTAGTTACAAAGTTTAAAAAATCAGTAGCAAATTTTAAAACTAGAAAAGGTTCTAATGCTGGTCTGAAAGTCACATTAAGAAAAAGTAAAATGTATGAATTTATAGATAGACTTGTAAATATAGCATTACCAAGAATTAAAGACTTTAGAGGCTTATCTACTAAAGGGTTTGATAAATTTGGAAATTATACATTTGGAATCAAAGAGCACATCATATTTCCCGAAGTCAGTTTTGAAAGAGCAGATAAAGTAAGAGGTATTGATGTAATAATTGTTATTAAAGCTATAAATAAAGATCATAGTTTAGCTTTATTAGAAAAAATGAATTTTCCATTTATTAAAAAAGGAGATAATTAAAAATGGCTAAGTTGAGTGCAATAAATAAAAATAATAATAGAATTAAACTTTCAGACAAACTTTATAAAAAGAGACAATCTTTAAAAAAAATAATAATGAATAAAAAATTAACTTTAGAAGAAAGATTTAAAGCACAACAAAAACTCTCTAAAATGCCTAGAAATTCAGCTAAAAGTAGAGTTATGAATAGATGTAAAATTACAGGAAGACCACATGGTGTTTACAGAAAATTAAAAATATCAAGAATAGCTTTAAGAGACTTAGGTTTAGCTGGATTAATTCCAGGAATGACTAAGTCAAGCTGGTAGAAAGGAAAATATGAGTTTAAGTGATCCAATTGGAGATATGATAGCAAGAGTGAAAAACGCACAAGCTAGAAATCATAAAAAAGTGGAACTACCATCATCAAATTTTAAAGCAAAGATAGCTGATATTTTAAAAAATGAGGGTTTTATAAAAGATTTTAAAGTAGCAAGTGAAGAAAACAAAGCTGTTCTCTCACTTGAACTTAAGTACCACTCAGGAAATCCGGTTATAAGTAATTTTGAAAGAGTATCTAAACCTGGAAGAAGAATTTTTTCAAGTGCTAACGGTTTGCCAAAAATTAACAATGGTTTAGGCATAGCAATTATATCTACACCAAAAGGCGTAATGACAGATATGGATGCAAGAAAACAAAAAGTTGGTGGTGAAATAATTTGTAAGGTATTTTAATTATGTCTAAAATTGGAAAAACAAATATTACCATACCTGATAAAGTTAAAGTTGTATTAGCAGGAAATATATTAAATATTGAAGGACCGCTTGGTAAAAAATCTCTAGACATAGATTTAGATATATTCAATTTAGAAATTAAAGAAGGAAAAGAGATATTAATTAAACCAAAAAAAATTGATCAAAATACAAAACGTATTTGGGGCATGAAAAGAAGTCTAATAAATAACGCAGTTATTGGATCAAGCGCTGGTTATGAAAAAACTTTAGAATTAGTAGGTGTTGGGTACAGAGCAGCTTTAAAAGGAAATCAATTAAATTTGCAATTAGGCTATAGTCATGACATTAATTTTGATATTCCAGAGGGCATTAAAATTACAGTTGAAAAACAAACTACTTTAAAAATTTCTGGCACTGATAAACAACAAGTTGGTGTAGTTGTATCAAAAATTAAAACTTTTAGAAAAATTGAACCTTATAAGGGTAAAGGAATTAGAGAAAAAGGACAATATGTTCCTAAAAAAGAGGGAAAGAAAAAATAATGAAGTTAACCACAAGTATAAGAAAAAAATTTAGAGTAACTAATAAAGTTAAAAAAGTTGCTCCAAAAGAAAGATTTAGATTATGCATCTCTAGATCCGCTAAAAACATATCTGCTCAAATTATTGATGATAGTAAAAATATGACATTATTGTCTGCTTCTTCTGTAGAAAAAGATATTAAATCGGGATCTAAAGTAAATAAAACTGAACTTTCTAAAATTGTAGCTGAAAAATTAGCAAAAAAAGCACAAGAAAAAAAGATAACTAAAATATTTTTTGACCGAGGTATTTACAAATATCATGGTCGTGTAAAGATATTTGCCGAAACTTTACGTAAAAATGGAATGGATTTTTAATTATGGATAATAAAGATAAAAAAACTGATGATATATTAGAAAAACTTGTTCACATTAACAGAATTACTAAAGTTGTTAAAGGTGGAAGAAGATTTGGTTTTTCTGCTTTAGTAGTAGTAGGTAATCAAGCTGGAAAAATTGGAATTGCGCACGCAAAAGCAAAACAAGTTCCTGATGCAATTAAAAAAGCTAATGAAATGGCAAGAAGAAAACTTACACACATTCCTTTAAGAGAGGGAAGAACAATTCATCATGATGTAAAAGCTAAAGATGGATCAGGAAAAATTGTTTTAAGAGCCGCTTCAAAAGGAACAGGCATAATTGCTGGAGGTCCGGTTAGAGCTGTTTGTGAAGTTTTAGGAGTAAAAGATATAGTCGCTAAATCTATGGGAACTTCAAACGCCCATAATGTCATAAGAGCGACCTTAAAAGCATTATTGAAACAAAATTCACCAAAACAAATTTCAGCGATTAGAAATAAAAAGATTTCTGAAATAATTGAAAAAAGAGGCTAATGACTACATTACTAAATAATAGAGAAAAAATTAATAAATCCAAAATTAGAGTTGGTAGAGGTATTGGATCTGGTAAGGGTAAAACTTCTGGAAGAGGAGTAAAAGGACAAAAATCAAGATCAGGTGTAGCAATTAAAAGCTTTGAAGGTGGTCAAATGCCTTTATATAGACGTTTACCAAAAAGAGGCTTTAATCCAATTTCAAAAGACCAAATTGCAATTTTAAATTTAGAAAAAATTCAAACATTTATAGATAAGAAAACAATTGATACAAAGGATGTTTTAAATTCTGATTTATTGAAAAAACTTAAAATTATAAATAAAAATTCATCTAAATTAAAAATTTTAGGGACTGGTGAAATAAAAGATAAAATTAACATTGAGGCAAATTTAGCTTCAAAATCTGCGGTTGCTAAACTAGAAAAAATTGGTGGATCAATCCAACTGAAAAAATAGATCATTTAAATATGAGTGCTTCTTCTACCTCAAATGATTTAAGAAATAGAATAATATTCACTATAGGAATACTTGCTGTTTACAGATTTGGAACATTTGTCCCTTTACCTGGTATTGATCCTGAACAGTTAAAAATTTTAATGGATGGTAATCAAAAAGGATTACTTGGAATGTTTAATGTTTTTGCTGGTGGAGCGGTTAGTAGGATGGCTATTTTCGCTTTAGGTATAATGCCTTACATTTCATCGTCGATCATAGTTCAATTGTTAACTGGTGTATCTGATTATTTCAAAAATCTTAAGTCACAAGGAGAAACAGGGAGAGCTAAAATCACTCAAATAACAAGATATGGAACTGTATTACTAGCAACAGTTCAAGGTTATGGTCTAGCAGTAGGTTTAGAATCTTCTGCTAATTTAGTTATTAATCCTGGTTTATTTTTTAAAATCTCCACAGTAACAACAATTGTAGCTGGTACTTTATTTCTAATGTGGCTTGGTGAACAAATTACTCAAAGAGGTATTGGAAATGGAATATCTTTAATTATTTTTGCTGGAATTGTAGCTGAAATACCTAGAGCTTTAGTGACAACTTTTGAACTTGGTAGAACTGGAGCTGTTTCTACAATTATGATTTTATCTTTATTTATATTATTAATAGTTACAATACTTTTCATAGTTTTTATGGAAAGAGCACTTAGAAAAATATTAATTAATTATCCTAAAAGACAAATGGGTAACAAGATGTATGGTGGCGAGTCATCTCATTTGCCTTTAAAGATAAATCAAGCAGGTGTAATTCCAGCAATTTTTGCATCAGCATTATTGTTATTGCCAGTTACGTTTTCTAATTTCAATTTTTCTGATAATGAAACTTTTTTAAATTTAAGCTCTTTTTTTACACAAGGTCAGCCGTTGTATATGTTGCTTTATGGTTCAGGAATAATTTTTTTCACTTTTTTTTATACTTCCATTACTTTTAACCCAACCGAGACAGCAGAGAATTTAAGGAAATATGGTGGTTTTGTTCCTGGAATTAGACCAGGCGAAAGTACAGCTATATATATAGAAAATATTCTTACAAGATTAACGACCATAGGAGCTCTATATTTAACTTTAGTTTGTTTAATGCCTGAATTTTTGATTGCAAATTACCCAATTCCATTTTATTTAGGTGGTGCTTCTATTTTGATAGTTGTTGTTGTCGCAATAGATACTGTAACACAAATTCAAACTAGACTTATGAGTTCACAGTATGAACAATTGATTAAAAAGACAAAATTTGGAAGATAATTTAAGTGAATATTATTTTATTTGGTCCCCCTGGTGCAGGAAAAGGTACTCAAGCTAAACATTTAGTTAAAAAAATTAATGGTTTTCAAATTTCAACTGGTGAAATGTTGAGAGATGAAATTAAAAAAGATACTGAGATTGGAAAAATTATAATTAACGACATGAATGATGGAAAGTTTGTAAGTGATGAAATAGTTAATAGCCTAATTAAAAAAATATTATTTGATCCTCAAAAAAAAGACAAATTAATATTTGATGGATATCCGAGATCAATTAACCAGGCTAAAAATTTAAGCTTACTATTGAATGAATCAAATCAAAAAATAGATTTTATTTTTTTTCTTAATGTGAATAAAAAAACAATAATAGAGAGAATAGAAAAAAGAAAAATTATAGAGAATAGATCTGATGATGAGCTAAATACTATTCTTAAAAGGTATGATACTTATATGGAAACTACCAAACCAGTCTTAGATTTCTATTCTGAAAAAGCAAATTTTCACGAGATTGATGGTGCTTTTGAAATAGATGAAATAACTACGAAAATAGACACTTTTATCAATGTTTAAGACATTGACTTTAAAAGATCTTCTTATATAAAAGGCTAAATTTTATCACATAATATATGGCTCGGATCGCAGGTATTAACATTCCACAAAATAAGCTTGTTCACATAGGCTTAACTTATATTTATGGTATTGGTGATAAATTTTCTCATCAAATTTGTAAATCTCTTGAAATACCTAAAAAAAAAAGAGTTAACGATTTAACTGATGAGGAGATTTTAAAAATTAGAGAATATATAGATCAAAATTTTAAAGTCGAAGGTGATTTAAGAAGAGATTATTCATTAAGCATCAAAAGATTAAAAGATCTTGCTTGTTATAGAGGCTCAAGACACAGAAAGAAATTACCAGTAAGAGGACAAAGGACTAGATGTAATGCTAGAACAAGAAAAGGCAAAGCTATAGCTATTGCGGGTAAAAAATTAACACCACTTAAAAAATAAAAATGGTTAAAGCAGATAAAGTTGAAGATAAAAATCAAAAGGTTGAAAAATCATCTAAAAAAATAAGCAAAAGTACTTATTCAAAAAAAAAGAAAGTTAAAAAAAATATTTTGAATGGAATTGCTTACGTTCAATCTACATTTAATAATACAATTATTTCAATTGCAGACACAAATGGTAATGTAATATCTTGGGCTTCTGCAGGACAAAAAGGTTTCAAAGGATCTAGAAAATCTACCCCTTATGCAGCTCAAATTGCTGCAGATGCTGCTGCTTCGAAAGCTTTAGATTATGGAATGAAAACTCTATCCGTAGAAGTTAAAGGACCGGGATCAGGTAGAGAAACAGCTTTAAGAGCTTTACAAGCTAGAGGATTTAAAATTTTATCAATTAAAGATACTACGCCAATGCCTCATAATGGTACGCGTCCACCAAAAAAAAGGAGAGTTTAATGGAAACTTTAGATGTTAATGTAAAAAATTGGAAATCATTAATCAAGCCAGCAAAACTTGATGTTAAAATAAGCGATGACCTTTCTTACGCCAAAATTATAGCTGAACCTTTAGAAAAGGGCTATGGTTTGACATTAGGTAATTCTTTAAGAAGAATATTATTATCTTCAATTAGAGGTACAGCAGTTACATCAATACAAATAGATGGAGTGTTACATGAATTCACTTCAATTAAAGGCGTAAGAGAAGATGTTACAGATATTGTTCTTAATGTAAAATCCCTAGCATTAAAATCTTCTGCAGAAGGTACAAAAAAATTAATCTTAGATGCAAAAGGACCAGGTGAAATAAAAGCATCAGATATAACCTCTGTTGCTGACGTTGAAATATTAAATCCTGATTTGGTAATATGCAATCTAGATGAAAACACAAACTTCCATATGGAGATGAATGTTAATACAGGAAAGGGTTACGTTCCTGCAGATTTAAATAAACCAGAGGAACCACCTTTAGGATTAATAGCAATAGATTCATTATATAGTCCAGTTAAAAAAGTTTCATTTTCAATAAGCACTGCAAGAGAAGGTAAAGCACTTGATTATGACAAACTTATAATGGAAGTTGAAACTAATGGCTCTATTTCTGCAGAAGATGCTGTTGCATATTCTGCACGGATTTTCCAAGATCAGCTTAAAATGTTCATCAATTTTGATGAACCTGTAGAAGCACCAATAAAAGAAGTTTCAACTGAGCCTGAATTTAATAAAAATCTATTAAGAAAAGTGGACGAGTTAGAACTATCAGTAAGATCAATGAATTGTCTTAAAAATGATAACATCATTTATATCGGTGATCTTGTTCAAAAATCTGAAGGAGAAATGTTGAGAACACCAAATTTTGGTCGAAAATCACTTAATGAGATTAAAGAGGTATTAACCGGTATGTCTTTATATTTAGGCATGGAAATACCTAACTGGCCACCAGATAATATTGCAGAAATGTCTAAAAAATTAGAGGAAACTATCTAATGAGACACGGAATGGCTAACAAGAAGTTAAATAGAACTTCTGAACATCGTAAAGCGCTTTTAAAAAACATGCTTAATTCGTTAATTAAGTATGAGCAGATTAAAACGACTTTACCAAAAGCTAAATTTTTAAAACCTCAAGCAGATAAGATTATCACTCTTGGAAAAAAAGAAACTTTGCAAACAACTAAAATGTTAGTTTCTAAATTACAAGACTTAAAATCAGCTAATAAAGTAAAAAAAACATTGTCAAAAAGATATGAAAAAAGAAATGGTGGATACACTCGCATCATTAAAGCTGGTTTTAGATATGGTGATAATGCTCCAATGGCAATTATTGAATTTGTGGATAGAGATTTAGAAGCTAAAAGAGTTGATAAAAAAAAGAAAGATTTACCTAAAGAAACCCCAAAAGCTGAACAAAAAAAGACAACAACAGCATAATTCTTAAATTATGAAAAAGTCATACATCGTTGATTCAACGTGTAAGAATATGCGTGTTGATCGATTTATTAGACATATTTTAGGAAAAATTCCTCAAAGCTTAATTGAAAAAAATCTTAGAGCGGGAAAAATTAAATTAAATAAAAAAAAAATTAAAAGTTCACACAAAGTCAAAATTAGTGATCAAATCGATTTATTTAATTTAGAATTTAAAGACTCATTAATTCAAAAAAAGGTTAAATTTGAACCTTCAAAAGAAATTATTAAATCGAATGAAAATCAAATTATCGATAATAACGATAGTTTTATTGTTTTAAATAAGAGTTCTGGTATTTCTGTGCAAGGTGGCACTAAATCAAAAAAAAATCTTGTAGATATATTTGCTAAAAGTGAAATCTTCAAAGATACCAAACCTTACTCTGTTCATAGACTTGATAAAGATACTTCAGGAGTTTTTATTATGGCAAAAACAAGAGAAAGCGCTCAATTACTTACATCTTTGTTCAGATTACGTAAAGTTCACAAAACCTACTTAGCTGTATGTCATGGTGAACTTGATAAAAATTCAGGTGAATGGAATGATGATTTAATAAGATATGATAGGAAAAAAAAAATAATAGAAAAAGCAAAAACTTTATATAGGGTAATTGATAAAAATTCTGAAGCGAGCTTAATTGAATTAAAACCTATAACTGGAAGAAAACATCAGCTACGAAAACAATTGTACGCAATAGGACAACCAATATTTGGAGATTTAAAATATAAACTTTCTAATTCAAGTAAAGGCCTTAATAAAAACTTAATGCTACATTCATACCAAATTAGATTTATGATCAATGAAGTTAAACATACTTATACAGCGCTATTACCAGAATATTTTAAAAAATTATTAAAAGCTAAACGTTTAAATTTTTCAGATTCGAAATAAAATTATTAATTAAGATTTCATCAATTTTATGAAATTTTAATTTAGAAATTTTTGTTAAATTAGTAACTTTTTTGTCTGAAATTCCACAAGGTATTATTTTTTTATAGGGGTCTAAATCATTTTTTATATTTAAACAAAAACCATGATAGGCAATCCATTTGCTAACTCTTACACCTATTGCAGCAACTTTTTCTACCTTTCCTTTATTATTAAACCAAATACCAATATTTTCTCTATCAGCATGACATTCTATATCAAATTCCCTTAAAGTTTCTATAATTGTATTTTCAATAACTGAAATAAATTTTCTTACATCTTTTTTTCTATTTCTTAGATCAATAACAAAATAAAACATTAATTGACCTGGTCCATGATAGGTAATTTTGCCCCCACGATTTGTTTCACAAATATTTATTGATTTATCAATAATATCATTTTTAGAATAGCTTGTACCTGCTGTAAAAATAGGTTCATGTTCTAATATCCATATAAGTTCTTTGTCTTCATTTTTACAAACTAATTTTGATCTAGCTTCAAGTTGAGTTAAAGCGTCATTATATTTTATTGGTTTTGTTGATTTTTTGATCTCTATATCCATAAAAAAATTGTAATCTCTATATTATGTATTAAAAGTTCCGACTGAATAATAGGTATTTTTATGACTTTAATTAAAAAAATCAAAGATAAAAAAGTCAACTTTGAATTTAATAAAGAATACATCAAAGTAGTTACTGACAAGATAAGTAGTAACGATGCTTTGTTTATTTCGAATTCTTTTAAAGAAATGCATCCAGCAGATGCTGCTGATATAATTGAGCATTTAGGTCAAAATGATAGAGAAAAACTAATTAAGTTAAATAATTTTAGAATTGACCCTGAAGTTTTTGTTGAACTAAATGAGTCTGTTCAATCAGAAATTATTAAGTTTCTTTCATCTGATGCAATTGTAAGAATATTAAAAAATTTAGAATCAGATGATGCGATTTCCATCTTAGAAAATGTTGAAGAAAAAAATAAAAATTCAATACTAAGTTCGTTACCCCCAAAAGACCGTTTTGCCTTATTAGAAGGACTAAGTTATCCAGAGGATAGTGCTGCCAGAATAATGCAAAGAGAATTTACCGCAATTCCTAGTAACTGGTCTGTCGGTCAAACTATAGATTACTTGAGAGAAAATAAAGATTTACCAGAACAATTTTTAGAAATTTATATTGTAGACGAAAATTTTAAACCTATTGGCACTGTTCCATCATCTAAAGTTTTAAGAACTGCTAGGGAAACAAAAATGTCATCAATTATGGATGATACTACTTTTTTAATTCCTGTTGATATGGATAGAGAAGAAGTCGGTAATTTATTTGAGAATTATAATCTTAATTCAGCATGCGTAGTAGATAAAACAAATAAATTAGTAGGAATGATTACTTCAGATGACATATTGACTGTTTTAAAAGAAGAAGCAGAGGAAGATGCATTAAGGTTAGCTGGAGTAGGAGATGAAGAAATTACTGATGGTGTAATAACAAAAACTAAAAGAAGATTTAATTGGTTACTTTTAAATTTATTTACAGCTTTTTTAGCAACGTATTGTATAAGTTTATTTGGTGCAACTATTGAACAAATGGTAGTTTTAGCATTCTTAATGCCTATTGTTGCCTCAATGGGGGGTAATGCTGGGATGCAGACACTTGCAGTCACAGTTAGAACCTTGGCTACTAACGACTTAACTAAAAATAATTTTAATCAAAATATATTTAAAGAATTTAATATAGGTATTTTGAATGGTATTATTTTTGCAATTATTAGTTCTATAATTGTACAATTATGGTTTCAAGACATCCAGCTTTCATTAATCATATCAATTTCAATGATACTAACAATGGTTGTTGCAGGTTTATTTGGAATTTTAGTACCCGTAACGTTAAAAAAAATGAATATTGATCCCGCAATAGCATCAAGTGTTTTTGTTACTACAATAACTGATGTAATTGGATTTGTATCTTTTTTAGGTGTTGGTGCTTACTTTTTATAAACTAAAAATTATCAATTAATCTAACCTTATTGATATAATAAGCGATAAATAATTTTGAATTTTTAACTTTATTTGAAAGTTTAAGGTTAAATTTATTTCTCAATTCTAAATAATCTAGCTTTATATTAAATGAATTTACAAGATCCTTTTTTTTATCAGATATAAGTTTTTTAATATTTCTACTTTTAGATAGTTTTTTTTTAAATAAAAAAATTTCTTTTGATATACTTTTTGCTTGAGCCAGTTCAATTCTATTTAAAAGTTTATTTCTTGATGAAAATGCAAGTTTATTATTATCCCTTATAGTCTTACATGAAATAATTTTCATATTGTATTGTTTTGGCATATATTTATTAACTAAAAAAAGTTGTTGAAAATCTTTCTCACCCAAATAAACTTTTTGTGGTTTAATTATCTTAGTTAATCGTTCCATAACATCTATAACTCCCTCAAAATGACCTATTCTAAATTTAGCACATAGTATCTTGTCTTTCTTTTTGAGCTTTATTGAAGATTTTCTTTTAAGATAATAGACATCTTTTACTTTAGGCACATACAAGAAATTAATTTTCAACCTTTTTAATATTGAAAGATCTTCATTTTTATTTCTTGGATAATTTCTAAAATCATTTTTGTTATTAAATTGAGTAGGATTTACGAAAATACTAACAATAGTTTTTTTACATTCCTTTAAAGATTTCTTTATTAACGAAATATGTCCTTTATGAAGACCACCCATTGTCGGTACAAAGCCTAAGTTTGAAACATCATATAATGCCTCATTTAAATCATTATTACTTATTAAAATTTTCATTTGTATAAAACAATTTAATAAGTAAAACATTTAAATGATTAAACAAGCAATTATTCCATTAGCAGGATTAGGAACACGACTATTACCTTTGACAAGCGTTTTTGCAAAGGAACTGTTACCCATAAATGGAAAACCTGGAATTGAATATATTTTGGACGAGTGTATTGAAGCAGGAATTAAAGATGTAATTTTTATAATTTCCAAAAAAAAAATAATGATTAAGAATTATTTTTTTAATGATAATTTTTATAAAAAGATAATAAAAAAAAAAAAGGATCCAAGAATAATTAAAGAATATAAAAAAATTTTAAAATACAAAAAGATGATTAAATTTGTATATCAAAATGAGCCTCTTGGTACGGGTGATGCGGTACTAAAAGCAAAAAAATTTATTAAAAATAAATTTTTTTTAATGCTTTTACCAGACGATCTTATAATTAAACAAAATTGTTCAAAATCTATGATTAAAATTCACAAAAAATTTCATTCAAGTGTTATGGCTAGTATGAATGTTAACAAAAAAACAGTTTCTAGATGGGGTATTTATAAACTCAATAAAAAAATAGATAAAAAAAATTATTTTATAAAAGATGTTGTAGAAAAACCATCTATTAAAGCAGCTCCATCTAATAAAGCAGTAATTGGGAGATATATTTTACCTAAAACTATTTTTTCGAAATTAATTACACAAAAGCCGGGTAAGGGTGGTGAGCTTCATATCACCGATGCAATTCAATCATTGATCAAAGAAAAAAATAAATTTATTGCACATAATTTTTCAGGTAAGTATTTAGATTGTGGTAGCATGCATGGTTATATTAAATCAACTTTAGAAATTGCAAAATTATGAAATTATGCATGATAGGAACAGGTTATGTTGGCCTTGTAAGTGGAGTTTGTTTTTCTGATTTAGGAAATCAGGTTATCTGTGTTGACAAAGATTTAACAAAAATAAAAAAACTTCAAAGAGGTATAATTCCAATATTTGAACCTGGTCTAGACGAATTGGTTAAAAGAAATGTTAGAAATAAAAGATTAGTTTTTTCTAATGATCTTAAAAATTCTGTTAAAAAATCAGATATTATTTTTATATGTGTAGGCACACCTACTAAGAAAGGTGGCAGTAATGCAGATTTAAGTCAAATATATGGAGTAGCTAAGGAATTATCTAAATCTTTAAATAAATTTAAAATTATAATAACTAAATCTACTGTCCCAGTTACAACAGGGGATGAAATTGAAAAAATTTTGTTAAAAAATAATTCAAAAAATAAATTTTCTGTTGTTTCAAATCCAGAATTTTTAAGAGAAGGTGAAGCAATTAGAGATTTTATTTATCCTGATAGAGTTGTTGTTGGTTCTAATGATAAGAAATCAAACAAGATTCTTAAAAATTTATATTCTCCACTTATCACAAAAGGTGCAAAATATGTTCCTACGTCAAGAAGAGCTGCAGAACTGATTAAATATGCATCAAATGCATTCCTTGCAACAAAGATAACTTTTATTAATGAAATTGCCAATTTATGTGAAAAAACAAATATTAATATTGATGATATTTCGATTGGTATGGGATTAGATCAAAGAATTGGTAGCCGATTTTTAAGGGCAGGTCCTGCTTATGGTGGATCATGTTTTCCAAAGGATACAAAAGCAATAACCTCAACAGCTGATAAATTTAAGATTAATCTCTCTGTTATTAAATCAGTTATAAAATCGAATGAAAATAGATCAAAACTCCTATTAAAAAGAGTTTATGAGATTCTAAAAAATAAAATAAAGAATAAAAGAATAAGTTTTTTAGGTGTTACCTTTAAAGCAAATACAGATGATATGAGAGATTCTTCAAGTTTAAAAATGATACCTGAATTATCTAAAAAAGGAGCTATCGTTAAATATTTTGATCCTACTGGTTATAAAATAGAATTTAAAAAATTTAAGAATGTTCAATACGCAAAATCATTATCTACATGCTTAGATAAAGCGGATTTAATAATTATTCATACAGAATGGAACGATTTCAAATCAATAGATTTTAAAAAAATTATCAAAAATAAAAAAACACTTATTTTTGATATGAGAAATTTATATTCACCACAAATAATGACTAAGAATAAACTTAATTATTTTAGTGTAGGTAGAGGATTAAAGTAAATTAATTCAATTCAAAAATTGCATCCACTTCAACGGCTACACCTAGCGGTAAACTATTAGTGCTTACAGCTGCCCTCGTATGCATTCCAGCTTCACCAAAAATTGAGGCCATTAGATCAGAAGCTCCATTAATTACTTTTGGTTGATCGGTAAAACTATCTATTGAATTAACAAATCCTGTTAATTTAATACATGATTTTATTTTTGACAAATTCCCTTCACAAGCATTTTTTGCTTGTGAAATAATACTAAGACCACACCTTTTAGCTGCTTGATATGCCTGATCAGTGTCTAAATCTTTACCAACTTTGCCCTTAATCAATTCACCTTTTTCATCAATTGAAATTTGCCCCGATATGTAAAGTAATTTACCTATTATTTTAGTTGCAACATAATTACCTACTGGAGCCTTTGCTTCTGGTAGATTAATATTAAAATCTTTAATTTTTTTTTCAAAACTCATTTTCAGATTTGTTTATTTTTTACAAAAAACGTCTGCTAGAGTATCTTTTTCACCAGTACATGCTTTTCTCGTTGGCATTTTGTCTTTTAGACCTGCACAACCAGATATTACTAAAATCAATAATATAGTCGAAATTTTTTTAATCATTTTTTCCTCTTTTTATTTTTTTTGTTTTTATCGTATTCTCTTCTTTTCTCAATTAAAATCAATGCCTCTTCCATTGTAAGTTCTGTTGGATCTTTTTCTTCTGGAATTGTTGCATTTAATGACTTGTATTTAATATATGGCCCATATTGACCTTTCATGACTCGTACTGGTTTTTTATCCTCCGGATGTTCTCCTAAATCTTTTATAATTGATGAGGACATTCTACCAGGTTTTGCCTCTGCAATTAAAGTTACAGCTCTGTTAAGTCCTATCGAAAACAAATCCTCTATATTTTCAATTCTTGCAGACTTATTTTCACATTTTAAATAGGGACCAAATCTTCCTGTATTTAATATAATTTCTTTTTGATTTTCAGGATTAATTCCTAGAGACTTTGGTAGTGAGCATAAAAATTTAGCTTTTTCCAAATCAATACTTTCTAATTCTAAGCCTTTAGGAATTGAAACATTTTTTAAAAGTTCATTAACATTTGTTTTATTTTTCTTAGTTTTCTTTTTTTTCTTCAAAATTTTTTCATCAGTAATTGTTTCCAACAATTTTTCATATTGAAGATAAGGTCCAAATCTCCCATTTTTTAAAAAAATATCGTTCCCATTTTCATGTTTGCCAATAAATTTAGGTTCTGCTAATTGAGATTGAGCTGCTGCTTTTGCTTTAGATAGTGGTCTTGTAAATTTACATTCAGGATAATTTGAGCAACCAATAAATGCTCCTCCTCTAAAACTATTTTTTAAACTAAGAGAACCTGTTTCACATAATTGACATTTTCTAACAACTTTACCATTTGTGTCTTTGTCAAAAATTAAAGTACCCAAACTATCATTTAATAAATCTAAAACCTCTCTCGTTCTTTTTTCCTTAAC
>CABXXB010000011.1 GCA_902516065.1 uncultured Pelagibacteraceae bacterium
AATTTCAAATAAACTACTATGTGTTTTTAATAAAATTAAAGGAGCTCTCTTATTAATATATTCTTGTGCATGATTGTAATTTTTTAATATTTCGTCCTCATTATTTGTGGTGATGCCTATTTTTTTAAACAATTGTTTTGAGGGAAATTGTTTAATACTTTTTAAATAATTAAAATCAAAATGTCCTTCCTCAGAAAAAAAATAAGATGAAAGTAGCGACCTGACAAATGTGTTTCCACTCTTTGGATAAGATGCCAACCAAATAATCATTTTTTATAATTCTTTTTTAAAAATATATAAAAAGCTCCGCTACCACCGTCTTTAACTTCTGCATCTCTTATCTCAATAACTTTTTTCATTAAATCAATATTATTTTCTATAAAGTCTGGCACAGAATATTTTAATATACTCAAATCTTTTGAGACATATGGGTCTTTTTCAACACTTGAATGCAAACCTTTACCAGTAACAACAATAATTTTTGAAACATTATGATCGTATGAATCATTAATAAATTTTTCTATAGTTATGTTAGCTTCTTGTAAAGTGAAGCCGTGTAAATCTATATGCTTTATCTTTACGTTTTGGCTTGTATTAAATTTACTATCTTTATTGGGTAGCTTTTCATTACTAGATAAAAAATCTTTCCAGGCTTGTTTATCTTTATCTGAAATCTTATCGTTCAATTATGTGAGTATATTTACTAATTGCCAATTTGGATTATTTGAATTTGTATCTCTTGAAAAAACCCAAGTATCATAAATTTTTTTAATTTTTTCTGGGTTTCCCGAAATAATTTTTTTATCCTTATCTTTAATGCAAGTGATTACTTCACTTACAAAATCGACTGTAACATTTAAAATTTTATCTATTTTTTTATGTTCTTTAATTTTAGCAGAATTAATCCCGATAAAAGTTATTTCAGCGAAATGACCTCTTTTATTTCTTTCTTTAAGGGCAACTTCAAATTGGTCATGGATTTTTTTACTTAATAAAGATTTACTAGAAGTGAGTTTATTATCATTATCACTGAAATCGGTAATAATTGTTTCATATGCAATTTTTGCACCTTTTAAAAAATCCTTTTGAGCTTCATCATCAAAATTTTCTTTTTGAGTAACTTTTTTTTCAGTATGAATATTATTTATTACTTGCTCAAATTGTGATGGGGCTTTACCTTCAAATCCTGTTCTTTTTCCCAAAATTCCACGTAATCTTAAAAATATAAATCCCGCAATCATTGCAAGTAATATTATGTCTATATATTCAAAACTATAATTCATGACCTAAATGTAATTACTATGTTGATTAATTTCAACTAACAATTACATTAAAGACAAATGAACCCAGTTTTATTATCAATAATTTTAATACCTATTTTAGAAATTTACCTTTTTATAAAGATTGGCTCGCAAATTGGAGCATTTAATACAATTTTGTTGGTGTTTGTTACTGCAATCATAGGTGTTTATTATGCAAAATACGAAGGTTTGAACACAATTAGATCTGGATTTATGCAAATAATTAAAAACCAAGTCCCTGCTTACGAAATAATTTCTGGTGCAGCTATAGCATTTGCAGCATTACTCTTGATCATACCTGGATTTGCAACAGATTTTTTAGGATTTTTACTCATATTTCCAATAACTAGAAAACTAATTTTTGGGAATCTGTCAAATAAATTTAAAAAAAATGAAGTTAAAAAAAATAATTATATAGATGGAGAGTATGAGGATATAGAGGATAATGATGACAGAAAAATTTAAGATTTTAGGAAAATATATTAAAGATATGTCAAGTGAGACGCCTGACATAGAAACTTTTCTATTTGTTAAAGATAATATATCGAAGTATCAACTAGATATAGATATTACTTCCAAAGCTTTAAAAAATAAATTAATTGAAATAAATACCACTCTTAAATTTCAAGATAAAGAACCTAACGAAAAAAAATCACATTATGAAATAATTTATGCAACAATCATTAAGGTAGATGATGAAGTCAAAGATAAGAAAGAACTTGAAAAAATTATTCTTTGTGATGTTCCAACAAAAATTTATCCTGATTTAGAAAATTCATTCCTTAACTTGATACATAACTCTGGGCATCCAGAAATTAAGATGGAAAAAAAAATTGATTTTAATAAACTTTATAATGAAAGGTTTAATTAAAAAAATTTTTTTTTAAATTTTTTTTTAAAAACTCTTCATGATTTTTTAATTCATTTTGAGAAAGATGAATTACTTTTTTAAAATACAAAATATTTTCATTTTTCAAAACTTGTGATTTTTCGTCTTGCTTCTGAAAATCTAAAGTTGGTTCTTTTTGATCTATTAAATTAATATAAACTTTTACTAGTAAATCACAGTCAATAAGAGCAGTGTGTTGCACTCTTTTAGAATTATCAATCCTATACCTTTTACATAAAGCATCAAGGCTTATGGGTGATCCAGGAAATTTATCCCTTGCTAAAGTTAGAGTATCTATAATTTCATTATCTAATTTTTTTTTACCAAGTAGTTCTAATTCATGGTTAAGGTGTGCCATATCGAATTCAGCATTGTGAATTATTAACCTTTTACCATCAATAAAATTTAAAAATTCTTCAAAAACTTCCTTGAACTTTTTTTGCTTAGACAAAAAATCATCAGTGTATCCATGAACTTTTAATGCTTTTTCAGAAACTTTTCTTTCAGGGTTTAAATAGCAATGAAATTTTCTTTTTGTTGGTATTAAATTATCTAGTTCGAGACATCCTATTTCAACAATTCTATGGCCCTCTTTAACGGATAAGCCTGTTGTCTCTGTATCTAATACTATTTCTTTCATTTATATAATTTCCTCTAATATATTTCTTATAGCTCTTTTTATTGTCTTTTTGGAAAAATCATTTTTAATAATAAATTTTGATTTTTTCTTTTTATAACTGGGTGGTAGCTGAATATTTTTAAATTTTCTAAAGAGTTGTTTGTTAAAATTGTTTCTTTTTTTTAATCTTTTTAAGATATCCGATTTTTTAGATTCAACGAAAACTAGAATATTTTTTTTACTATTAATTTTATTTTCTAATAGAAGGGGTATATCCAAAATAACAATTTTTTTATTTTTGTTCTTTTTTAAAAAAAAATTCATTTTTTTTCTAATTTCTAAATGAACGATTTTGACAATTTTATTAAGATTAGATTTATTTGCCAATATAGCTTTTGAAATTTCTTTTTTATTTATTGGGAAAGAATAAATATATTTTGGTAAATTCTTTTTTAATTTGATAAAAATTTTTCTGTCATTTTTATACAATTTGCTGACTTCTAAATCAGCATTAAATACAGGGTAACCAAAATTTTTTGCTATATAACTTTTGCCAGATCCAATGTCACCTAATATTCCAATCTTAATCATTAATCTAAAATTTTAATTACCTCTGTGTTTATTTTTGGTTGAATTCCATGCCAAATTTTAAATGCGCTCTGGGCCTGGTATATAAACATCATCTTGCCATTTTCCGTTTTATTACCTAATTTTTTACCAGCTTTTAAAAAATTTGTTTCGCTTGGGTTATAAATTACATCATAAAAAACTTTATTTTTACCTACCTTAGAAGTATCTAAGTTCATTTTATCTTCATTTTTAAGACCAACACTTGTTGCATTAATAATTATATCAAATTCAGGAATTTTTCCCCATTCAACTATTTTAATATTTTTAAATAAATATTTTAAACTCTCTGCTTTACTTTTGGTTCTATTGCTTATTATTACTTCAGATACTTTCATTTTATTCAAAGCAAAAATTATCGAAGGCACTACTCCGCCCGCTCCTAATACTAAAGCTTTTTTATTTATTAAATCTAATTTTAAATCCTGAATACTTCTTTCAAATCCTTCGATATCAGTATTATGACCAACTAACTTATCGTCTTCTAAATAAATCGTATTAACCGATTGGGTGCTCTCAGACTCAAAAGTCAGTTTATCAAGATAAGGGATTACAGCTTTTTTAAATGGAACAGTAACATTAATGCCAAGAATATTTTTTTTCTTAATTTCCAATATCAAGTCTGCAAGTTTATTTTCATTAATTTTTTTTTTTTCATATATTGCATCAAGATTATTAACTTTAATCCAAAAATTATGTAATTTTGGTGATAAAGAGTGTTCAATAGGATTTCCTATTACTAAATATTTATTCATTTAACTTCCTTTAAATACTCTTTGATTTGTTTGATTGGCAAGCCCATTATTGTATTTTCATCCCCTTTAATATCTGAGAATAATTTTTTTCCTTCGCCTTCAATTTGGTAAACATTATAAGCATATAACGCATTATCTGGTATTTTAGACAAATAAGATTTTAGCTCATCATCACTAAAATTTTTCATAGTTAACGTTGCTTTATCTGTATAATTCCAAATCATAGAGCCATTCTTTGAAATACAAACCGAACTAACTAAATAATGTTTTTTTCCATTTAGTTTTTTTAAAATTTTTAGAGCTTCTTCTCTATTTTTAGGTTTTGATATTAGCTCGCCATCTAAATCAATTACACTATCTGCTCCTAAAACTATTTCGTCTGTTTTTTTTAGACTTACTTTGTTAGCTTTTAGTTCTGCTAAATTTTTAGAAATAATACCTGGAGTTGCCTTTTCTTTAAGCAAACTTTCTTTAACAATATCTTCATCAATATTTGATGGTTCGACTTTGTTGGGTATGTCATTCTTATCAAGTATTTCTTTTCTAACTTTACTTTGTGAAGCTAGTATAATTTTATTTAGCATTATTAAGATATATTTCGTGTATTTTTATTATTGAAGCCGCTGCTTCTTCAACCGATTTTCTTGTAATATCAATAACTGGCCACCTATATTTTTGAAAAGTTTTTTTTGCATTAATGATTTCTTTTGTAATATTTTCGATATTTGTATAATTTTTGTTCTCTGTCTCTTTCAAGGAGTTCATCCTATTTTTTCTTATTTCTACTAATCTTTCCGGTTCTGTGGTTAAACCAACAACGCAGGTAATTTGGGGGTTTTCTTTTAATTTTTTTGGTAAAGAGTTTTCATTTACGAGCGGTATATTTGAAGTTTTAAATCCTCTGTTAGCTAAGTAAATAGAAGTAGGTGTTTTACTTGTTCTACTAACTCCTACCAATATTATATCTGACTTTTCTATGTCTTTTGTCGATTTTCCATCATCATGATTCATTGTAAATTGAATGGCTTCTATTCTTTCATAATATTCATCGTTTAATGCGTGTTGTCCGCTTGGTTCGTGTGAGGCTTTTTGATTAAGAATTTTTGAAAAGTTTAAAATTAAATTTCCCAACACCCCAAAACATGGAATTTTTTTTTCATCACTTTTATTAGCTAAATATTTTGCTAAATTGTTATCTACTATTGTATATAAAATTACCGAATGTTCGTTTTTTTTAGCGTCTTCTAAGATTTTTAATATTTGGTTTTCCGTTCTTGTAAAAGAGTAAGAATGAACTTTATATTCAATATTTTTAAATTGAGCTTTTAAGGCTAAAAAAATCCTATCTAAAGTTTCACCCGTAGAATCTGAAATCAAATAAATTTGATATGTATTACTCATGCATAAATTGTTAATAAATTTGTATTATTTTAATAAAATTACTCAATTTAAATATTGCTTAATTATTGTTGTAAAATAAGGGTTTTATTAACATTAATAAATTAGTTAATAAAATTATACATCAAATATAATAAAATACTAAAAAGCTACATTTTAAACAATATCATTAATTTTTGATGTTATTAAACTGTCAATAAAATGTTAATAAAAAATAATTATCATTATTCACAGTACATAATACTAATACAATAATAATATATATTATATTAATATGACTCCGTTACATGAAGTAATAATTAATAAAAATACCAGTATAAATCCTATATGGATAATGAGGCAAGCAGGCAGGTATTTACCCGAATTTAGAGAAATTAGATCTAAAAATACAGATTTTATAAAACTATGTTTAAATCCAATCTTATCTACTGAAATTACCCTTCAACCATTAAAAAGATTTGATTTTGATGCAGCAATTATTTTTTCAGATATATTGATGTTGCCTTATGGTTTAGACCAAAATGTAGAATTTAAAAAAAACTTTGGTCCTATTTTAGGTCAGCTTGATTTAAATAAAATATCTAAAGTGAAAGAAATCGATTTTATTGAAAAAATTAAACAAGTTTATGAAACTATAAAAAATGTAAGTAATAATGATATTTTAAAAAATAAAAATACTATTGGATTTGTCGGTGCTCCTTGGACCATACTAGTTTATATGTTAAATCAACAATCTCCTAAGAAACAATTAAAAAAAGATTTTTTTGAAAACAGAGATTTAATAAACAATATTTTATTAATTATTGAAAAATTTTTAAAAATTCACATTAAAAATCAAATAGACAATGGTGCAAATGTAATTCAAATATTTGATAGTTGGGCAGGATTATTAGAGGACAAGGACTTACCATATTATATATACAACCCAACACTAAATTTAGTTAAGTTCGTTCAATCTTTAAATACACCTATTATCTGTTTTCCAAGAAATATAAAAGATTATAAAAAATATTGTGATTTCATTAAACCTGATGCAATTTGTATAGATTATGAAATCGATCCAACAAAAATAGAAAAAGAGATAAATATACCTATTCAGGGAGGCATGGATCCCAAGGTATTACTGACTGATAAAGAGACATTAAAAAAAGAGGCAAAAAGATACCTAGATATATTTAAAGATCATCCTTATATCTTTAACTTAGGACATGGAGTTTTACCTGAGACAGACCCTGGCATGATGGATTATTTAGTAAAAACAGTAAAAAATTATTAATATGGATTACACACACCCAAAAAGAAAAACGAAAGTCGTGTTTGTGCAGCTAGGCTCACCTTCTGAACCAACAACTAAAGCTTTAAGAAAATATCTTCGAAAATTTTTAGGAGACCCAAGAGTTATTGATATAAATCCTTGGCTTTGGAAAATAATATTGAACTGTTTTGTATTGCCTTTTAGGCCACAAAAATCAGCTAAACTTTACGCAAGGATTTGGGACGGTAAAAGTTTTCCATTAATCACCAATACCAGAGATTTCACAAAAAATGTTAGTGAAGAGCTTAAAAAGATAGATCCTGAAGGATTTGTTGAAGTTAACCATGCCTTTCTTTTATCACCTCCCTACGTAAACGAAGTTTATGATAGTTGGGAGGATGATTTGAAAAAAGGAGTTGGAGCAACAAAGCTTCTTGTAATACCTATGTTTCCACAATATTCGGAAAGCACAATAGCCTCAGGTATAGACGCGCTAGCAAAAGAGCTATCCAAGAGAGTAAAAATACCAACTTTTGAAGTAATAACAAATTTTCATAGAACTCATGCATTTATAGATAATTCAGTTAATCAGGTTGATGAAAAATTAAACGAGATAAAAAAACAAGGGAAAAAAATTGATAGTTTAATAATAACCTTTCATGGAATGCAAAAGAGAAGAGTTGTCAATAAAGGAGACGATTATTATCGCCATTGTTATGAAACATTTTGTCTTATTACTAAAAACCTTAAAAATATAAAACCAGAACAATGCTTGATGAGTTTCCAAAGTCGTTTTGGATCAGAGGAATGGATAACGCCTTATACTGAAGATGTGGTAAAAAAATTAATATCCGAGGGAAAAAGGGAGATTGCAATATATTCACCTAGTTTTGTCGCTGATTGTTTAGAAACCACAGATGAGTTAGGTCATGAACTGGTAAATGAAGCGAAAGAATTAGGTGGAAATATTTATCCAGTAGAATGTTTAAATACTAATAAAAATTGGTGTAAAGACTTTGCAAAATATACTTTTACTCAAGCAGAAGGTTCGGCACAGGATAAAGAGGATATAGAATATCAACTTGATAAAAAATATTATCAAGTGATGCCAAAACAAGTGATGAATAAATCATAGCATTTTGATATGTATGGCATTTTAATTATCTATTCTAGTACAGATGGTCATACAAAAACTATTTGTGAACGAATATCAAATTTTTTGAATAGCGGGAATGAGATTAAAATAATGTCTTTGGACGAGGCAACAGAGTTTGATTTATCAGCGTTTAATAAAATTATAATAGGAGCCAGCATTAGATATGGTAAACATTCTAAAAAGCTTTATAAATTTATTACATTAAATAAAAATATATTAGATCAAAAACAAAGCATTTTCTTTTCAGTCAATGTGGTCGCTAGAAAATCAGAAAAAAATACTCCCGAAACCAATCCCTATATTAAAAAATTTTTAAAAATTTCTAATTGGAAACCAAAAAAGATTGGCGTATTTGCTGGTAGAGTAGATTATCCAAATTATGGTTTTTTTGATAAATATGTTATTAAACTTATTATGTTTTTAACTAATGGTCCAACGGACACTTCGCAATCTTATGAATTTACAGATTGGTCAAAAGTAGATGAATTTGCAAAAGAATTAAGCTAAAATTTACTAAAAAGCCTTAAAAAATTGAGTTTTTAAGACCATTCAAACATACAGGAACACTCTTGTAAAAGTTGTAATAGTATATATATTAAGATCATTATTAAGTCCTTAATAATTTTTAATCATGAACATTCAAGAACTAAAACTTAAATCATCTGAACAGCTTATTACACAAGCAGAAGAGCTGGGAATAGAAAATGCTAGCACTTTAAGAAAGCAGGAAATTCTTTTTGCTATATTAAAAAAAGTTGCCGAAAAAGAGGAAATTACAGGTGCAGGAGTTTTACAATTACTGCAAGATGGATTTGGTTTCCTAAGAGCAATGGAATCAAACTATTTACCAGGACCAGACGATATTTATGTAAGTCCAAGCCAAATAAGAAAATTTGGTCTTAGAACTGGTGATACTGTTGAAGGACCTGTCAGAGCACCGAAAGAAGGTGAAAGATATTTTGCTTTACTTCAAGTCAGTAAAATAAATTTTGAGGAACCGGATAAATCAAGACATAAAATTGCCTTTGATAACTTAACCCCTCTATATCCTGATAAACAATTAGTCATGGAGGTTGAAACTACAAAAATTGAAAAAAAACCTGATCTTACCCCAAGATTAATTGATTTAGTTAGCCCAATAGGAAAGGGTCAGCGTTCAATTATTATTTCTCCCCCCAAAGCTGGAAAAACAATGATTTTACAAAGCATCGCCAACTCTATAGCTAAAAATTATCCTGAATGTTACTTAATTGTGCTTTTAATTGATGAGAGACCAGAAGAAGTTACTGATATGCAAAGGACAGTTAAAGGAGAAGTTATAAGCTCAACTTTTGATGAACCTGCACAAAGGCACGTAGCTGTTGCAGAAATGGTAATTGAAAAAGCAAAAAGATTAACAGAACATAAAAAAGATGTTGTCATACTTTTAGATTCTATAACTAGACTTGGAAGAGCTTACAATGCCGTAATACCAAGTTCAGGTAAAGTTTTGACAGGAGGAGTTGATGCTAATGCTCTTCAAAGGCCCAAGAGATTTTTTGGTGCTGCCAGAAACATAGAAGAAGGAGGTTCTTTAACAATTATTTCAACAGCTCTAATTGATACTGGTAGTAGAATGGACGAAGTAATTTTTGAAGAATTTAAAGGAACGGGTAACAGTGAAACCGTTTTAGATAGAAAGATAGCTGATAAAAGAATTTATCCAGCTATAGATATTACTAAATCAGGGACTAGAAGAGAGGAGTTGTTATTTGATAAAAATGACCTCCAAAAAATGAATGTGTTGAGAAGAATTATAGCTCCAATGGGAACAATGGATGCAATTGAATTTATAAGCTCTAAATTAAAAGATACAAAAAGTAATGCTGAATTTTTTAATTCAATGAATAAACCTGCATAATAAGGTATTTAAAAAAAATGTATGGATTTAGAAAAAAAAATTAGATCAATACATGATCTCCTTCAAAAGAAAAAATTTTTACAAGTTAAAAAAGAATTAGAAAAGCTTTTAATAAAGATTCCTAATAACTCCTATTTATTGAATTTAAGTGGTCTTACACTTCAATATTTAAATGATTATAAATCAGCGATTAATTTTTTCATTCTCGCAATTAAGAATGATGAAAAAAATATTGCAGCTATGAACAATTTAGCCAATTCTTACAAAAATTTATTAAGTTATACAGAGGCTGAAAAAATTTATAAAAAAATATTAAATATTGATCATAATTATGTTCATGCACTTAACAATTATGCAAACCTTAAAATTGAAATTAATGATCATGTTGAAGCAATTCCTTTACTTCAAAAAGCAATATTAATTTCTAATCAAAGAAATATTAAAGCAATAGACATTATGCTTACTTTAGCTAGTGTTTATCAAAGTATCAATAATTTGGAAAAAACAAGAGAAATATTAGATGAAATATTTTCAATTAAACCTAAATGGTCCAAGGCCCACAAACTATTGAGTGAAATTACAAAATACTCTTCTGATGACTCTAAATCTTTGTCTCATATTGAGGAAATGAAAAAAATTGTGTCAGATAAAGATTTAAAGGATGATGATAAGTTAATTTTATCTTTTGCTTTAGGAAAATCATTGGAGGATCTAAAAAAATATGATCAATCATTTGATTATTTACTAACAGCCAATGATTTAAAAAAAAGTTTAATTATTTCAAACTTAAATGATGAAATTGGCCTCTTTAAAGAATTAATCAAAAAATTTGACAATATAGATTTTGAAAAGATTAAGAATAAAGTTGAGCCAAAAAAAATTATATTTATCTGTGGTATGCCAAGATCTGGCACAACTTTGGTTGAACAGATATTATCATCTCACCCCGAAGTTTATGGAGCTGGTGAATTATTATATTTAGAAAATTCAATAAATAAAAATTTTTTAGAAAATAGTAAAATTAATAGACAAAAAATTATTGATTTACAAAGCTCTTCATCAGAAATCGTATTTTTAGATTATTTTAAATGTTTTGACATATATAATTTAGATAAGAATATAGTCACTGATAAAACCCCACAAAACTTCAAGTGGATAGGTTTTATAAAAATTTTCTTTCCTAAAGCAAAAATTATTCTTTGTCATAGAAATCCAAAGGATAATTGTGTTTCTCTTTTTAAGAATGATTTTCCTGCATCGACTATGAATTGGTCATTTGATCAAGAGGAAATCGCAGAATATTATAATGAATATCATAAACTTATTAGTTTCTGGAAAGATAAAGTTCCAAAAGATATTTATGAATTAAATTATGAAAGATTGATAGAAGATGATAAAGGTGAAATAGACAAACTTTTAGAGTTTTGTAATTTAGATCTAAGTGAAAAATGTTATAATTTTACGAAGTTTAGCAAAACTCCAATTAAAACAGTAAGTGTATCTCAGGCAAATAAACCTATTTACAAAGATTCTATTAATTCATTTGATCCGTATCAAAAAAATTTACAAAAAATGCTAAAAAAGATTAATAAAATTAAATATTAATTTTGTACGATTTTAATATGATAAAGACATGACAATTTATGCTTTATCAAGTGGCCCAGGAGTTTCTGGTGTAGCCATAGTTAGAATTTCAGGACCTGAAGCTTCAAATGTTATCAAATCTCTTACTGGCAAAGAAGTTCCTAAGCCTAGAATGGCAACTCTTCGAAAAATAAACAATATCAACACTTCTGAACTGATTGATGAGGGTATAATTATATGGTTTCCTGGGCCCGAGAGCTACACAGGGGAGGATATGGCCGAAATCCATGTGCATGGAGGAAAAGCTGTAGTTTTGGCAGTTCAAAACGAGATTTCAAAAGTCAAAAATTGTAGATTAGCCGAGCCAGGAGAATTTACAAAGGTTGCTTTTCAAAACGGGAAAATAAATTTACTTAAAGCTGAGAGTATAGCAGACCTAATATCTGCTGAAACTGAAATTCAAAGATTACAAGCTGTAAAAATCATGAGAGGAAAATCTTCAGAGAAATTTAATGAGTTAAGAGAAAAATTATTGAAAATTTTATCATTTGTTGAGGCTAAAATAGATTTTCCTGATGAAGATTTACCTGAAGATAATTTAAAAAAAATAAAACAAGTGTCTGCAGATATATTAAATGAGATTAATAAAATATTAAATGATCAAAAAGTTGGAGAGATAATCCGTGAAGGTTTTAAAATTGCAATCGTAGGACCAACTAATGCAGGTAAATCAAGTTTATTAAATAATTTATCTAACAGAGAGGTTGCTATAGTTTCTGAAATAGCTGGTACAACGAGAGATGTTGTTGAAACCCATCTAAATATAGATGGGTATCCTGTTATTATTTCTGACACAGCTGGTATAAGAGAGTCAAAAGATGAAATCGAAAAAAAGGGAATAAGATTATCTCTAAATAAAGCTGAAAATGCTGACCTAAAATTAGTAGTAGTTGATGCTAAAAGTATTGATTTAAGCGGTTTTTTGAATGATTTGTTAAAAAATGATGCAATTCTTGTTGTTAATAAATCTGACCTAATAAAAGATAAGTTAGACCCAGAAATTCTTAAACTTAATCACGTTTTAATTTCATTAAAAGACAACTCAAACATTGACGAGTTGATCAAAAAAATTAAAAACTATTTAAAAGATAAATTTATAACTGACGAAGATATTTTAATCACTCGAGAAAGACATAGACAACATTTAGTTCAGTGCGTAGATCATTTGAAAAATTTTTTGGATAAAAATAATAAAAAAGATTTTGATAAAGCAGCTGAAGATTTAAGGTTAGCAACTAGACATTTGGGTATGATTGTTGGAAAAGTTGATGTAGAGGAGATATTAGGCAGTATTTTCAACGATTTTTGCATTGGGAAATAAAAGCCATTTTGCTGTATTTTTAGGCCTTTTTTTTTGATTTTCGTTGATAAATATAGCTTATTTAAGTAAAAAAACTCAAATCTTGTAAATATTCTAATCGAATATAAATTTAGTTCATGAAAAAAGATTTATCATATGATGTGGTAGTAATTGGCGGGGGTCACGCAGGATGTGAGGCAGCAGCTGCATCAGCTCGTCTTGGAATCAACACTGCCCTATTCACTCACAATAAAAAAACCATAGGAGAAATGTCATGTAATCCTGCCATTGGTGGTTTAGGTAAAGGTCATTTGGTAAGAGAAATTGATGCTTTAGATGGGGTTATGGGTGAAGTTGCCGATAAGTCTGGAATACAGTTTAGACTGTTAAATAGAAGTAGAGGTCCAGCAGTAAGAGGACCAAGAACTCAATCTGATAGATCATTATATCGAAAATTTATGCAAGAAAAACTTCTAAACTACTGTAATTTAAGCATTTTTTCTGATCCTGTAATTAAGTTTATTTTTAATAATAATGAAATAAGTGGATTTTTAACATTAAAGGGTAATAAAGTAAGTTGTAACAAGTTAATACTTACAACTGGCACATTTTTAAACGGCTTGATACATATTGGTGATGAAAGAACCCCTGCTGGTAGATTTAATGAAAAGCCAAGCACTGGTTTAAGTGAACAGTTAGAGAAATATAATTTTAAAATAGGTAGATTAAAAACTGGGACACCACCAAGGTTAGATTCTAAAACTATTAATTTTGAAAAATTAGAAAAACAATTTGCAGATGATGATCCTTATTTTTTTTCTTTTTTAACAAAAAAAAATCCTAACAAACAAGTATCGTGCTCTATGACCTATACCAATGAAAAGGTTCATAAGATTATAGAAAAGAATTTATCTAAAAGTGCAATGTACTCTGGCAGCATTCAAGGTGTTGGTCCAAGATATTGTCCCTCAATAGAAGATAAGATAGTAAAATTTGCCGATAAGACTAGACATCAGATATTTTTAGAGCCAGAAGGCTTGAATGATAACACAATCTACCCAAATGGTATATCAACATCTCTACCTGAGGTTGTTCAACATGAAATACTCAACAATATCAATGGTTTAGAAAATGTTAAAGTTATTAGGCCAGGATATGCTATAGAATATGATTACGTTGACCCTAGAGAACTTTTTTTAACATTGGAGACTAAGAAAATAAAGAATCTATACCTTGCAGGTCAAATTAATGGAACCACAGGATATGAAGAGGCTGCAGCTCAAGGTCTTATAGCTGGGATTAATGCTGCCCTATCACTAAAAAAAATGGAACCTTTTATCCTTGATAGATCAGATGCTTATATTGGAGTAATGATTGATGATTTAGTAACCAAGGGTGTTGCTGAACCCTATAGAATGTTTACATCTAGAGCTGAATATAGATTAAGTCTTAGATCAGATAATGCTGACTTAAGACTTACTCACAAAGGAATTAATATTGGTTTAATTTTAAATAATAGAAAAGAGATATTTGAGGATAAATTTCAAAAATTGAGCAAAATATCATTGCAGATGTCTAATTTGAATATTTCTCCCTCTAAAGCTTCGAAGTTTGGAATTAAAATTGCTAAAGATGGTGTTTTTAGAACAGCTGAAGAAATATTAACTCAAAAAGACGTTAATATGAGTAAAATTAGAGATATTTGGCCTGAAATTCTTAATCATGGTGCTGAGATCGATGAACAGATAGAGATTAACTCTCATTACAGAGGTTATTTGAAAAAGCAAAAAGCAGATATTCTTGCTTTTAAAAGAGACGAAAATCTATCAATTCCTGATAATATTGATTATGACCAATTTTCAGGACTTTCTAATGAAGTAAAAGCTAAATTTAAGCAAATAAAGCCAAAAACTATGGGTCAGGCACTTAGAATTGACGGTATAACTCCTGCTGCTGTATATATTTTGTTGTCACATGTTAAAAGAAAGTCTATTAAGCATATAGCTTAATGGATCATGAAATTTTAAATTATTACTCAAGACTCAATGACTTAAATGTTTCACGTGAAACATTTTCAGATTTCGAAAACTATATATCCATGATTCTTGAAAAAAATAAAAAAATTAACATAATTAGTCAAAATACAGCATCAAAAAAGACAATAATTGACCGTCATATAATAGATTCAGCTCAAATAATTGATTTTGTTGATTTAAATAGCAATACAACCACAGATTTAGGTTCAGGGGGTGGTTTGCCTGGCATTATAGTGGCAATTATCTTAAAAAACATGAAAAATAATATGAATGTGCACCTTTATGAAAAAAGCTATCATAAAAGCAACTTTTTGAAAGAAGTGTCAAAAAAATTAAAATTAAAAACAAAAGTTTTTCAAAAAAATATATTTGAAGTAAAAAATTTAGAAACAGGAACAATTATGTCGAGAGCTTTCAAACCAATGCCTGTAGTTTTAAATTTAGTATATGAAAATTTTTCTAAATATAAAAATTTAATTTTTTTTATGGGGAAGAGTGGAAAAAAAGTTTTTGAAAATTCAAAAAGGAATTGGGAATTAGAGTATACTGAAAAAAAAAGTCTAACGAATAAAGACTCATTTTTAATAAATATTAAAGAAATTAAAAAAAGAAATTAAATGCAAATTATTTCTGTCATAAATCAAAAGGGTGGAGTAGGAAAAACAACCACAGTAATAAATCTTGCAGCTGGATTATCTCAAATAAATAAAAAAATTTTAGTAATTGATCTAGACCCCCAAGGAAATGCAACAACAGGTGTAGGATTGTCTAACATGGATAACTCAGATGATACAATTTATGGAGTTTTGAATGGAACGAAAGAAATATCACAAGTGATAAAAAAAACAAACTTTGAAAATCTTGATATCATTACTTCAAATGTAGACTTATCAGGATTAGAGGTTGAAACAGCTGATGATAGTAATAGAGCCTTTATATTAAAGGTAAAATTAGCCGCATATTTAAACAATTCTAGAGGATTATATGATTACGTCTTAATTGACTGCCCACCCTCATTGAGTTTATTGACAGTGATGGCTCTTGTTAGCTCAAACTCACTATTGGTACCTCTTCAGACTGAGTTTTTTGCTCTCGAGGGTCTAACACAACTGATGAAAACGATTGAAAGGATAAAAGTAAGTTTAAATCCAGATCTTAAAATCAGAGGCATACTTTTGACGATGTATGACAAACGAAATAAGCTTTCATCACAAGTTGAAAAAGAAGCTAGAGATTATTTTAGTGAGAAAGTTTATTCCACAGTAATACCAAGAAATGTGAGATTATCAGAAGCCCCATCACATGGAATGCCAGTTTTAATTTATGATAAATCTTGTCCTGGCAGTAAATCATATTTTAGTTTTACTGATGAATTTATAAATCAAGAGTCTAATATTGGGAGCGCAGCTTAATGGATAAAATAAAAAAAGGTTTAGGTCGAGGTTTATCTTCATTAATTGGCGAAACAAAAGTAGAGACTAAGAAAAATCAATTATCAGTTAGTGATATAGTACCAAACAAATACCAACCAAGAAAAAATTTTGATGAAGATAGTTTAGAGGACTTAACGAATTCTATTAAACAACGAGGTATACTTCAGCCAATAATTGTTAGGCAATCAAATAATAATAATTCTAAATTCGAAATTATTGCTGGAGAGAGAAGATGGCTTGCAGCACAAAAAGCAGGGTTACACGAAGTTCCAGTTGTAATAACTGAAGCTGACGATCTTAAATCTTTAGAATTTGCAATTGTCGAAAATGTTCAAAGAAGTGATTTAAATCCCCTTGAAGAAGCGCAAGGATATAAAAGATTGATTGATGAGTTTAATTATGATCAAGAAAAGGTTTCAAAATTTATTGGTAAAAGCAGAAGTCATATAACAAATTGCCTAAGACTTTTAACTTTACCAGAGGAAGTTATCAAACTAATCGAAAACCAAAAAATAACAGCAGGTCATGCAAAGATTTTAGTAGGTTTAGATAATGCAACTTTTGTGGCAAATAAAATCATTGAAAAAAAATTTTCGGTTAGACAATCAGAAAATTTTGTAAAAATATTTAAAAATAAAAAAACCAGATTTACCTCTTCAAAAGATGTAAATATTAGAAATTTAGAAAGAGATATTTCTGAAAAAATTGGCCTTAATGTAACTATTAAAAATAACAAAAGAAACAAAGGTTCGATAACATTTTCTTACAAAGAAATTGACCAACTTAATAAAATAATCGAAATAATAAAATCTAATTACTAGTAATTTACAATTTTTCTAAAATAAAATTATTAACAATTTGATTTGAAGCTTGAAAATTTTTTTTTATTAATAATTCCATATTATTTGTTTTGCTAATTAAAGATTTTATTTGAGGTAAAGACCATATTTTTAATTGTTGCTTTATTATATCTTTGTCTTTCCAAAATATTGGTGGTTTATATGAAGATATAACAGTATCAGTATTTTTTTTATTTTCTAATTCTAGCTTTAATTTTTTAAGTCTTTTTAATTTGTATAAAAAATTTTTTAAAATTAAAATATTATCTTCTGGAGAAGGATTATTTTCATTTAAAATATTTAAAGTTTTCTTTCTATTTCTTGCGAGACACTGATCTGTTAATTCTGATATGTTGTAATTTTCAGCTAAATTTGTAAGTTTATTAATTTCATTTAATTCAATTGATAATTTTTTTTGGCTAAAATTTTTTATTTTTTCTAATTCATTTTTTAAGTTAATTCTGTTTCCCTTTGAATTTTCAATAATATAATTAATGTTTTGAGGCGAGATTTTAATCTTATTTTCTTTAAAAAAACTTTGTGCCAAAAATAAGAGAGACTGATGAGTATCCTCATAAAAAGGAACTATGATTAAATTTTTACTTTTCTCAAAAAAATTCCTTAATTTAGATTTTTTTTCTAAATTTCCAGATTTTAATATGAATTTTAAGCTCTCATCCTCTTTGTCATAAATTTCTTTAATTATGTTTAAAATTTTATCAGAAATCCGATTTATTATGATTAATTTATCATTTTCAAAAAATGATTTGTTGAATAACCCTTCTTTAAAAGCACTAATATTAGATAAAATCTCTGTTTCATCATATTTGAATATATTTTTAGAAAAAATAGGTTTTAGATCTTTATCAATGATCTCTTCGATTAACCCGCTATTTTGCCCATATAAAAGAAAAAAATTACTTTTTCCTTTTAAATTATTCTTCAATTCGTAGTGTTTAATTATCATTTCGAATTTAAGAAAATAATAGTATCACTAACAATCTTATTTATAAGATCATCTTTGATGGAACTTTGATATTGCACTAAATCAAACTTATTTTGTTTATTATTATATGTAAACTCTTTAGCAAAATTTCTTTTTTGAATAACTTGATTATTAATATCTTTTATTTGCAAATTTACATTTATAGTACTTTTATAAAGTTCAACTTGCCCTTTTGAATTTTTAGAAATTTCTTCAGAATTATAAGAACTTGAAATATATAAAATATTTTTATTATCTACTTCATTATTTTCTTTAATAGAAAGAATATTGATAATCTTATTATTTATATAATTATCACCATCAAAAACAATTTTTTTAAATTGATAAATTTCAGGGGACTTATTTATATAAATAGGTTGATAGCCACAACTCGAAATTAAAAATAATAAAATAAAAAAAGTTTTTTTCATCATTTGATAATAAAATTTATTAATCTATTTTTAATATATATGGTTTTAACTAATTCTCCATTATCTAAATATTTAGATATTAGTTGTTTATTCTTAATTTGATCAATTAATTCTTTTTCACTTAGATTTTCAGTAATTGTTATAGAGCTTCTTTTTTTGCCATTAACTTGAATTACAATCAAACTTTTATCTTCAATTAAATATTTTTTATCGATTTTTGGCCACTTAAAATCTTCTTTAAAATTAAATTTTGTTAGACATTCAATTGTAAGATGCGGAATTACTGGTGACATTATAATAAGGATTTTTTCAAAATTTTTTTTTAAATTTCCATAATTTTTATTTTTTTCAGATATTTTTCTAAAAAATGAGTATACCTCATGAAATATTGCTATTATTACATTATATCTAAATTTTTCTAACGCATGATTTACTTTGTTTATCATTTGGTTAGTAAAAATTTCTATTTCTTCATTATTCTCTTTATTATCTGTACTTGATATCTCCAAAATATTTTCACTTAAAGACCAGAATTTTTGAATAAATCTATACGAAGATAGCATACCTTCCTCTGACCACTGCACATCTCTCTCAGGAGGGCTATCTGATAAAATAAAAAATCTAACTGAGTCTGCACCATACTCATCAATTATATTTTGTGGATCTATTGTATTTTTCTTTGATTTTGACATGGATTCTGATGGTCCAACTTTTACTTTTTTTGATGGATCTTTTTTTTTAAAATAATCTTTTCCATTTTCAGTAAAAATTTCTTCTGGACTTAACCAATTATTTTTGTCATCTTTATATGTTTCGTGACATACCATCCCTTGAGTAAACAATCCTTTAAAAGGTTCTTTTAAATTTATTTCATTATTGTCCATACCAATTGCTCTCATAAAAAATCTTGAATAAAGTAAATGTAAAATAGCGTGCTCTACTCCACCAATATATTGATCAACTGGCATCCAATAATCCAAATCATTTTTATCAAAAGGCTTAGATATATTATTTGCTGAACAAAATCGTAAAAAATACCAAGATGAGTCAACAAATGTATCTAGTGTATCCGTTTCTCTTTTACAATTCTTTCCATCTATAACTATTTTTTTCCAATCTTCATTGGCATCCAAAGGATTTCCATTTGTATTAATATCAATTTTCTCAGGAAGTTTTACTGGTAAATTTTCTTCAGGTATTTTTATAATTTTATTATTTTCATCATAAGCAATAGGTATAGGACATCCCCAGTATCTCTGTCTTGAAACTCCCCAATCTTTAAGTCTATAGTTAGTTTTTCTTTTTCCTAAATTTTTACTTTCTAAAAAATCAATTGTTTTATTGATCGATTCTTCTGGAACTTTTGAATCATTTAAAAATTCTGAATTAATAATAAACCCTTCTCCCGTGTAAGGTTCACTGGTTACTTTAAAGTTAAGATCTTTATCTTTAGGTCTTACAACAGTTTTAATTTGTAAATTATATTTTTTGGCAAAGTCAAAATCTCTTTGGTCATGGGCAGGACAACCAAAAACAGCTCCTAAACCATAATCCATTAAAACAAAATTAGCGAAATAAACTGGGACCTTATTACTAGGATCCAAAGGATTTACAGCCAATAAATTTGTTTTAAACCCTATTTTAGGAGCCTGAGCGATTGACTCTTCCGTTGTTCCAGCTGTTGAACATTCTTTTTTAAAGTCTACAAATTTATTATCTTCAGAATAGTGCTTAGAGAGAGGATGATCAATTGATAAAGCCAAAAAGGATAATCCAAAAAGTGTGTCTGGTCTAGTTGTATAGCATTTAATAATATCTATATCCTTTGACCCTTCGATTTTAAAATCAATTTCACATCCAAAAGATTTTCCAATCCAATTTTTTTGCATTGTTTTAACTTTTTCAGGCCAGTCATTTAATAAATCTAAATCTTTTAATAATTCATCAGAAAATTTTGAAATTTTGAAAAACCATTGATTCAATTTTTTTCTTTCAACAATAGCTCCTGATCGCCAACCTTTTCCGTCAATTACTTGTTCATTTGCCAGAACAGTTTTATCTATAGGGTCCCAGTTCACATAGCTATCTTTTCTGTAAATTAATCCCTTATCATAAAGATCTAAAAAAATTTTTTGTTGGTGTTTATAATAATCTGCAGAACAAGTAGAAATTTCTCTATCCCAATCAATGGAAAGGCCCAATCTTAACAGTTGGGTTTTCATAACCTTAATATTTTCTTCAGTCCATTTTTTTGGATCAATATTATTTTGCTTTGCTGCATTTTCTGCAGGCATTCCAAAAGAGTCCCACCCCATTGGATGTAAAACATTAAAACCTAGTAAGGTTTTATATCGAGAAAGAACATCTCCTATAGTATAATTTCTTACATGACCCATGTGAATTTTTCCCGATGGATAGGGAAACATCTCAAGACAATAAAATTTTTTTTTGCTCTTATCTATTTCTGAGGAATAAAGTTTTTCTTTGGACCAAACCTTTTGCCATTTGTCTTCAATTATTTTAAAATTATATCTTTCCACTTACAATATTTGTTAAAAGATTAATTATTTTAAGTTGATAAAATTAATCATCTTTTTTTTTCTTTTCTTGCTTATATTTTGTGGCTTTAGTTAAAATTGTTGATACAAGTTTTGTGCTTATTTCTGGATTATCTTCGCTAATTGTACATTTATCTGAATTATCACAAATTTTTGTATAAACTTTTATTTTAAGTGAATCAGATCTAATTTCATTGGTTAAAAATCTAATAGATATTTTTATGAAATCACGGTAATTATTGTTTTCATTGTACCAGTCAGTAATCAAAATGCCCCCACCATAATCAGCAGAGATTAATGGCATGAAATCAAGGGTATCTAAACTTGCTCTCCATAATTCATTAGATGTTGCAAAATCGAAAGTTCCACCCCCTTTGTTATCTTCACCAAATAACTTGAAGCCACGTCCTTCCTCAATATTTTTTGCAACCCTTTTTTCAGGTTCTGGAGGAAAATCCTTTGCTTTTGTAGGTTTGTAAACCCCACAAGAGTTCAATAAAACTAATAAACTCAATAAAGGGATAAAAAGCAAAATTTTAGTTGTATTTTTTGATAAAAACATAATACTTTTGAAGAGTATTATATTAAAAAGCCAAAAAAAATAGTTATTTTACTAAACAATCAAGCTTATGTGATATAATTACAACACTAATACAATTTAATTGATTTTCCAACTATTTCTATTCGAATATTTGATCAACTAGAATAATTTACCCATGTTTATAATTATAAATACGAATAGGAGAAAATATGAACAACTTAAAAAAACTAGGATTAACAGCTTTAGCTGGATCTTTAGTTGCTTCAACTGCTGTAGCAGGTTCTTTAGATGTATCTGGAACAGCAAAAGTGAAGTATCAGTCAAAAGGTTCTGAAAGAGTAACAGGAAATCCTTGGTCTGATGCAACAACAATTACATTCTCTGGATCAGGTGATTTAGATAATGGTATGTCAATCAGTTATGGTTACACAATGGCTAACGCTGTATTCTCAAGTTCTAAACTTGCTTTAGACATGGGTGATACTGGTGTAGTATCATTTGGTAACGTAAGTCACCAAGCTGGTATCAGTAAGTACTCAGACAAAATGCCAACTGCTGGAGAGCAAGTTTGGGATGATGTTGATGCTACTGACGAAGGTGTAACTGACTTAGGTGCTGATAACACATTAGGTTATGAAGTTACTATGTCAGGCATAACAGCTTCTGCATCTTATGCAAGAGTTGGTACAGGAACTGATAACTCAATAGTATTAATCGCTAATGAATTAGTTGATGGTGCATCATTTGGTATCGGTACTGGTACAAATACTGCTTCAGCTACATCAGAAGACGATATGACTACTGCTTGGGCTACATACACAACTGGTGCAATCACTATGGGTCTTCAATTATCAGAAATCGATAAAACAGCTGCAAACTCTGACATAGACAGAGAGCACGTTGCAATATCTTTTGCTGTTAATGAAAACTTAAGTATTTCATACGGTATTTCAAATGTGGAATATGAAGATGCTACTAAATCTGATGAAGAAAGTTCAGGTTTCTCAGCTTCTTACACTATGGGTGGAATGACTCTAGGTGCTGTAGCTAACAAATCTGATTCTTTACTTGGAACTGCAGGAACTGACAGAACGTTTACTGAAGTTTCTTTAGCATTTGCGTTTTAATTAACGAGTCAAGCTAAATTCTAAAACGGCCTAAGTTTCTTAGGCCGTTTTTTTTTGCCCAGCTTATAGAAGCAAATCCTTTTGATCTTAATAATTTAATCATTTTATAATTTTTTTGGTTAATTCCACCTAAAGCAATACAGTCAACTCCGAAACCTAGCACCATTAAATTAAATTTTGAAATATTTAAAAATTTATTAGATTTATTAACTTTAAAAACTGGAGATAAAAAAACTTCATTACATCTTTGTTTTTTTTTAATCATAATTTCATTAAAATTATGAGCAGAACCAATAATTTTAAAATATTTTGGTAGACTATAAGTTCCAATGTAATTAATTTTTTTATTAAAAGATGGAATATAAATACCATCCAAACCTAATTGTATTGAGAGTTTAATATTATTAGATAGATAAAACTTATTTTTTGAACTTTTACAGAATTTCCTAAGTTTAAGTATATTATCTATGTGGTCAATATTATCATAATTTCTGTATATAATATTAATATCCTTACTTAATTTAGATAAATCTGATAAATTATATTCATCAACAAAACAGTAAATTTTAGGTAAATTTTTTTGCATAAAAGTATCAACAATTTAGCTCTAATAAATAATCAGATAAAGTCAAAATTTGGTAAGATTGAAAATTTAAATATAATTGCAGTTAGTAAAACATTTTCTTTTGATAAAATTGAACCATTAATTCACAGTGGCCATGTTCATTTTGGAGAAAATAAAGTTCAGGAAGCTCTTGAAAAATGGGGAAATAAAAAAGACTCTTTTAAAGATTTAAAACTTCACATGATAGGTAAATTACAAACAAATAAAGTAAAATATGCAGTTTCTTTGTTTGATTATATTCACTCTTTAGACAGTATTAAATTAGCTGAAAAAATATCAATAGAGCAAAAAAAGATAAATAAAAATTTAAAAATATTTATTCAAGTAAATTTAGGAAATGAGGACCAAAAAAGTGGAATAGATAAGGAAAATTTAAAAAATTTTTATGAAAAATGTACTAAAGAATTTCAGCTAAATATTATTGGACTGATGTGTTTACCTCCACAAGATGCAGCTGTAAGACCTTATTTTAGTGATATGGAAAAACTTAATGAATTTATTGGTCTAAAAGATTTAAGTATTGGAATGTCTTCAGATTACTTGGATGCTATAGATTATGGTGCTACATTTGTAAGAATTGGATCTAAGATTTTTGGAAATAGATCTTAAATAATTTTAATTTTTGTTTTTTTGTTTATTAATTTTAATAATATTAACATATCTTTTTTTTTTAAAGCAACACAACCAAGCGTGTTTTCATAAGTTCTTGTAAGATGTAAAAAAATTGCACTACCTTTATTTTTAATTGGTTTTTTAGTATTGTATTTAACTGGAATTAAAAGATCATAATTGTTATTTTTTCTAAATAACTTTTCATGTCTAGCTTTTTTATTCGTTTTAATCGGTTTATTATAAAATTTACTATTAATATCATTACACCATCCTAGACTCTTTTTAATTTGTATTTTTTTGAGTTTTGTAAGAGGTTCTGATAACCTGTCTTTTCTAAAGTATAAAGGACCTAAAGC
>CABXXB010000012.1 GCA_902516065.1 uncultured Pelagibacteraceae bacterium
AAATAAAATTTTGATAAGATTTTTTTGTGTAACTATCAATTATTACAGACCTCAAGATTCTTGGAAAATAAATATTAAAAATATTTGAATCACTAAATATATCTATTGAAATAATCTGATTACCAATTGCAATTGCTACCCCTAAACTATTAAATTTTGGTTTGAACGACAATAATAAATCTTCAATATCATTTTTTCTTTTTTGATATATTTCTTCAGTAGATCCTGTAAAGGATTTAATTTTAAAATCCTTTAATCTTTCAGAGATATTATCCCAAATCTTAAATTGATCAGTTTTAGACTTTTCATAAATATCAATAGAATTATCTAAACGACCTTTTGAAAAAAATAGTGTATCTGAAATAGAAAGATTATTTGCAACAGCTGGACTCCATCTATTTTTTTCACAACAACTTACTTGTAACATTATAGTTGCATTTTCAGGAACTAGAATTGTTCTATCAACAACCCTATCTTGTTTTAAAGCATTTCCAGTTATTAGTTCTGATTCTAAAACTAAAATTTTTTGATTTGATTTGTTACATAACTTAAGATACCTGACTGACCCTCTCTCATTTACTTCATTAATTAACACTAAGTCTTTTTTTAAAGCTTCAGAAAAACACAAACAATTATCTATTTTTTTTTCTTCAGAACTCAAAAAGAAAACTGATAAATTATTCTTTCTCAAGGGCTCAAAGACAACAAATTGGAAATTTGAATTATTATTTAAACTCATATTTTATACCTACTCCAATTTTTAGAATATTTTGAGATCACTGAATTTTTATCTACAGCTTGAGCAATGATATGGGTTAAGACATCTGAAAACTCTCTTTCACCATCTTTTCCAAATACATGGCCCATTTCATGAGTCATTATTGCAAAGAATTTACCAAAATTACTTTTAAATAAATCTTTATTTAGATAAATAGTTTTTCCGTCATAATCTCTTGAGTCCTTTAACTCTCCAAGAAGATCCTTCGACTCGATTGTTTTAAAATCAAGCTCATATATTCCTTGATCCTCCTTAAAATTATTATAAAGCGAGCTAAAATTAGGTGCTACTTTTGAAATACATTCCATAGCATAATTAACCGCTTTTTTTTGTTTTGGACTTAAAGCAGCAGTTTTTTTTGTTCTAATTCTTTTTTCTAACACTTCTCTATTTTTAATAAACATTTCAAGTGAAGAAGTAACACCAAACCTAACAAAATAACTTGGTAGTTTTATTTTACCTTTCTTCTCAAGTTCTCTATCTTTTTTTATAATATAGGTTTGAGTTTTTTTATCATACCACTCTGACCAAGTAACTCCTCTTGAATGATAATGAGCTGAATCAGCAAAATACTTGTTACCAAATAATTTAATTAATGATTTATCGTCTTTTATGTTCCAAGCGTTATTTGCTAGAGCCGCAAGTAATGTATGACCTTTATCCCAAGTCTTTTTTGAACTTTCTAATACAAACTTAATTGCAGGATTATTAGTCATTCCATGGTAATGAAAACCAGATCTTGCCCAAATACTTAAAAAACTATTTACAAGTTTATTGTCAAATGAGTTTCTGTCTCGATCGGACTTAATCTTGTTTTCAATTTGAGCATATTTTTTTGGAATATTGATTACTACTGGAATATGAGAAATTTTACCTCTCATTACTCCCCTATAAAATAAATACCCTTCTTTTGGGTTTTTACTTTTGTAGCATGATATATCATTATAAGAATGAAGCTCTTCACCAACTAATGGATTTTTTTCAAACCAAAAATGTGACATTCCAAAATCAAACGCTGCTTTAAGTTCTTTATCATAAGTGTGAATAAGGAATGATGTTTTGTTTTGTTTATTAACCTTGAAAAAATGATAAACAAGTGGCCTTAGATCTTCAACAACCTCATCACCAACGTCAATTACAACAGCTGTATCTCCAGAAACTGATACTGGTGCTTGAATACCTCGTTTCAGCATTGAAACCACAGCTGCTTTAAATCCCTCACCATATTCACCAACAGTCGTGTCGTCACCAGCTTTATTAGAACCTACAAAAAATAGTTTTCTTAAATCAAAACAATTGTTACCCTCTACAAGTATTTTATCATTTTTTGTGTTTATAACTACTTTCTCAATTTCAGATAAATTTGAATCTCTAAAATTTTGTAAAATATCTCTTGCAATAAAATCAGCATCCCAATTTACACCCCATGATGTAGTTACTGAACTTTCAATAGACTTATCAAATTGTGCACTATTTACTCCTGGCACATCTAATATTAAGTTTTTGTATATCTCTATTTTTTTATTTTTTTCCATTGTTATCTCCTTTGTTATTTGTATTATTTATTACCTGATCGATTATTTTTTTAGGTGGTGTAAATTTTTCTAATTGACCCCAAAGGTCTAGGCCACCAGTTATTCTTTCGGCTTCCCTAATGGTCATTTCTTTTTCTTTGATTTTACAATCCACTAAATAAGAGACAGTTTTTGAAATAGATAAAGAAGCATTTGGTAATATTTCTTTGCTTAATTTCTGCAGTGAAGAGTATGTCTCTTTTGAAACGCTTATATTTGAATATTTTGTTTTGTCAGTCATTAAAATTACCTCTCATTTTTTTTACATTTGAATCTAGGTCTGGGGCATAACAGAAAGAAAGAAAGGAAGGTTGCCCCAGGCCAAGATTCAACATTAAATTTTTAGCCGGTAGAAAAATGGAAATTAGGATTTTAAATAAAATCATATAATCTCCTTTAAAAAGCATAAAACACAGAGAATATTAAAAAAGCCCATATAATAAGGAATATTTGGAGTTTTCATGGTTAATGCTCCAAATAACTTTGGTAATTATTATTATCTTCGTACTTACGTTTAAAAACTATATAACCTCGACCTTCACAGTAATTACAAATATCTTTATTAATGAACTGATATCCCCAGTTCCATATTTGGAAGATAATCTGCTTTCTATTAAAAAAACCTGTGCAATTACAATAATTACAAGAATAACGTCTTATTCGTATCTTATCTGTTTTCTTTTCCATAAACATAATCATCCATTTTCTGGTTAACCTTGTTTATGATATAGTGAGAATTATTTTTTTAAGAACTGACTTAATAATTCGGTATACATAAAAAGGTTAACTTTTTATTAAGTTAAAATAACTATATATTAGTTATATTAAGAAGTCAATATAAAATTAAAATAATTTTATCCAATATTTTGTAGGATAAATTATTAATTATTTACTAATTAAAGAATAATATTTTTCAACTCGATCTATAAACTTTTGCTGGTATTCTTTAAGTTTTTCGTGATCAATTCTAAAAATTTGAAAAACTAGATCTGTTGTTGCTAATAAAATAACGCCTTGAGTTATAGTTGAGCCAAACAATTTATCGTGCGCTAAGCTATACCCAGCAATTTGGGTCATATATTCGTGATAACTAGAATAAGATTCCTTCATTATAGAATTTTTTTGTTTCATGTCACAAATTGAAAGTTGAGATTCGTATGTGGCCACGAGATCAGCTGTTCCAGCCCAACCTTTAGGGCTATCATAATAAAGAGGGCATTCTACACCATGAATTTCATTTACCTTTCCTTGAATACCCTCAGAAATAATTTTATCTGCCATTTGTTTTGCAAGACCAGTTTCTTCCTCTGTTTTTAATAAATCTAAATTTTCTCTTCCTTTTAAATAAGTTTCAATTATTGAGTGCATTTTTGTACCATTTGTAGCGGCTGTCATTTTTATTCGCTCAGATTCCTTTTCACCAACTCGAGCAATCCATGCGGCAAGTGCAGCTTTATCTTCATCGGATTTTGTTTTACTAAGGATGGTGGAAACTGAAGGTAAACGCTGTTGACCAACAGCATAGTGTCGAGACCCATTTACAGGTATTCGATTTAATGAAGTATAATTAAATTTTTTATTCCATTTCATAGTAAAAATATACCCTAAAAAAGTGTTTGCTTTCCTCATGATCATGCACCTCTTCAACTCGTATTTCTGTAATATTTGATTTTTTCATTTTTATTTCTTCCCTGTTATTTTTTCATAATAATCTTTTTGTCTTTTTCTTTTAGCTTCTAATTGTTCATCAGTTAAATTTTCATACACTTTCTGATCATGTAATTTTCGTTCTTGATTAGACATATTGCTGCGCCATTTAATCGTTGAAGATCTATTTTTAAGTGTTTCAAAATCTATTTCACCTTTTTTAAATTCACGAATGCTTTCTTCAGTGGAATTATCAAAAATATTTTTCATATTTATTCTTTTTCCAGTTTGATAGAATTTTAAGGTCTTTCTATCTGTCTCTTTCCTAGTTAAGAGTTTTTGATTGTTGAGCTTACCCTCTCCTAAAAAATCCTTTTTTGTCCAGTTTTTTGGCTTACTATTAATTATTTTTTGAAGTTCTTCATCTGACCTTCTGACATGCTGATTATTGTTTGGTGTTTTAGCATATACAATATTATATCTATTTCCTCTTGGATACTTATATACATCCGTTTTAACTGGGCTCGTATCAATAGCATTATCTTTGTTCGAACTGATCTCTTTGCTTTTTTTTTTCATTTTAATAAACTTTACAATTTAAATATATCATTATTAATTTAATTTATTACGTCAATTTATTTATGGAATTATTATTAATATTTAAAATCCTATTTATTATAGGATTAATTATTGGTTCTTACGCAATATTAAGAAATTTAGATATTATCAAAATTATTTTAACGTATTGGAAGGACTTAATTTTTAGAAAGTAATTTAATAATTTTTTTAACTTCTTTTTTTTTCAAAGAATTTTTATTGGCACATAAAATTGCTGATGAATTTAAAATTATTCCATCATCTTCTAATAACTTTAAGTTATTTGCTTTCGCTGTATTGAAACTAGTTGCGACATCTACTATCAAATCACTTTTGCCCAATCTAGGAGCTGCCTCAGTTGCACCTTCACTGCCTATTATTTCTACCATATTAATTCCTCGAGATTTACACCATTGTTCTGTTAAAAGTTTAAATTTTGTTGCAATTCTCATTAATCGTTTCTTTTTATAAAAAAAATGATTTGAAATTTCTTCTAAATCAGTTGGATTCACACAATCTAACCAAAACCTTGGTAACAACACACACAGTTGACATTGTCCAAAATTATATTTTTTTTCAATCGATATTCTAGATTGTATATTTGGCTCTGAATTTTTAAGTAGATCAAGAGCACCTATTCCTGCATCCAATACACCAGTGCCAACGTGTTCAATTATTTCTTTCGGACTTAAGTACCATATACGTACATTTCTAAATTTTTTATCTTTTATGTAACCAAATAAATCTCTATCACCTAATTTTTTATATATTTTCAATTTCTTTTTTTTAAATATTTTTTGGGCACTTTCCATCATGCGCCCCTTGGAAATTAAACCAATATTAACAAAATTATTTTTCATATATTTAAATTTACAGCAGCTCCAACTGCCTCCGTTTTTCTATATCCTAAATCTTTTAGGAGATTAGAATATCTACCACCTGAAATGTAAACCTGAAATTTTGATTTTGACATAACCTCTATACTAAATACCATGTTAGTGTAGTAGCTCACATTTCTACCTAAATCTGATGCATATAAAATTTTTACATTATTGAAGCTATTTTTATTTATTGGAAAATAATCATCACTAATAACTAAATTAATTCTATTTTTTTTAAAAAAATTATTTAAAGTTTTTGAGGCGTTTTCAATATTACACTCTATCTTTAAAAAATTTTTAATAATTTTTACATCTTTTTTTGATAGTTCATCACGAGGTGAAATCATCTTATTATCAAATCTTTCAAGAATTGATCTTAAACTACGTCCACCATAAACTTCATCTTGATTAAGCTTTCTGAGTTTGGTGGCTAACAATTTATCTCTAACTATTTTTTTTTCGTCAATATCGTAATTTGTTTCGAGTTTTTTTAATAGTTTATTAAAATAATCTTTTCTAAAAAAATGACGAATTAATCTATCTTTATATCTTAAGCTTATGTTTGGTAAGCGATTAATTAATGATACGAATATTTCTAAATTACCAATTTTCAATTTAGATTTTTTAAATTTAGTATTTTTTAAAATTTTAAGTGAAGTTTCTATTATCTCTTTGTCATCTTTGTGCTTATCATTTGAGTTAAATATCTCCCACCCAAATTGAGAAATAATTGGTAAATCGTTATTTTTTAAAGGTTTGCGATAAGCTAATCCACTATAAAAATATTTTTTTTTAACATTACTTTTTTCAGCAGCAAACTTTAATGCTGCGGATAAGCTTAGATCAGGTCTTAAGGAAAATTCTTGGAAGTTTTGATCGTAATAAGAAAACATATTTCTTCTAATATCCCCACTTCTTCTAAGCGCTTTCATGGAAGGAATAATATGGCTTAACTCTATTTTTTTGAAGCCATTAGATTTGAGAATTTTATCAAATGAATTTTTTAATTTCATTTACTAATTTTTCTTTTGAAATTGTATTTTGGTTATCTTCACCTTTTTTTGCCATTAAATTTTTAAGAGTAATAGTTTGATCTTTAAATTCGTTATCACCGATAATACAAGCAACTGGATTTCCTTTTTTATTACTAAAAGTCAACTGTTTACCTAAATTTTTATTTGGATCCGAATAAATTTCAGTATTAATATTATTTTTTCTTAATATGCTTGCTATCTCATTTGCATAAGAAAAATAATTTTTATTCATCGTACAAATTATCACTGGAAGTTGTTGAGCAGCTTCTAATTGATCTAATTGTGTTAAAAGATAACAAATTCTACTTATGCCAAATGAACATCCAGTACCTTCAAAATTTGCCCCACCTTTAAATCTTGAGCACAGTTTAGCATAAGAACCTCCTGACGCCACGCTTCCCAAATCAACAAGTTTATTTTGTTTATTTTTAACTTTGAAATTGATAGTTGTCTCAAAAGTTACGGAATCGTAATAATTTAAACCGCGAATCTTGCTGCTATCGACCTGAACTTGATCTAAATATTTATTGTTGTTTAATATTTCAAAAATTTCTTCAAGCTCTGTAATGCCCTCTTTTTGAAGTTCATTTTTACATTCTAATTTTAAATCTTTTAAATCTTTTAATTTTAAAAATTCTATTATTAATTTTGCTTGATCATTGCTTAAATTAGCACCAGTTATTTTATCTCCAGAGACTGGATCCACTCTCTCCTTCTGTAATAAATCTATAAAGTTCTCGTCAATTCTTTCATATTTATCGATTGCCCTTAAAACGCTAAACCTTTGATTTTCATCTTTGATTTTAAGATCATTTAATAAACCCTCAATAATCTTTCTGTTGAAAATATTAATTTTAAATTGATCTTTTTTAAATTTAAGATCAAACATAGTTTCACAAATAATTTGAAGAATTTCAGCATTTGCCTGTGGCGGAACTTTTCCGTAAAAAATTTGGTCAAAATCTCCTTGAACGAAGCTTCTATACCTTCCCCTTCCGGTTTTACTTGTTTCATTTCTAAAAACTTCAGCAATTTGAAATCTTCTAAAGGGGAATGCTAATTCTAAATATTTTTCAGATACTACTCGAGCAAGTGGTGCGGAAAGATCAAAACGTAAACTAATTTTTCTATCTTTATCATCAAATGTAAAAATATCTTTAGAAAAATCATTTAAATCATCAGTCAAAAAACCTCCAATGTTTTCAGAGTATTCCATGGGACTGGTTTTTATTTCGGTATAGCCATACCTTAAGAAATTCTTCTCTATAATTTCTTTTATCTTCTTTTCAATTGCTAATGATTTTCCAAAGGAATCTTTAAATCCTCTAGGTAAACCAGGTTCTAATAATTTCTTACTCATATTGTACTTTCACTTCGTACTTTATTGTTATTCAAGAAGTTGGCAGCCACTCATGGTAACTCTCCATGGACTTCGGTACCACAAACCGACGTTTTAATTTTAAACTAAGTGGCCGTCTTGACGTTTACATAATTAATTATAACTATGTTATATTTATTTTATACTAATTGTTGTTTAATTAAAATTTATAAATGATTAATTGCTAGCAATGCCAGCATGGAAATGATGATTGTACACACCTCTATTAGTTCCTTTAAGGGCTTTTCTTAAAGTACCTTTAGTAGTGTAATTTTTAATCATTTTTTCTAACATGCAAGTTGTAATAGGCTAAAATTTTAATTAATCAAGCCTTAAATTAATAAAGGACGATTATCTAATTAATAGATATATCGTCTTTAAAATATTTAAAATAATTAATCTATTTTCTTAAGATTAATTGCTGAAGGTCCTTTACCTTTATCATCCTGAGAAAGTTCAAATTCAACTTTATCGTTCTCAAAAAGTTTTTGAATGCCAGCCTCCTTGACAGCTGAAATGTGTACAAACACATCCTTTTCTTTATCTTCTCTTTCAATAAAACCAAAACCTTTGGCTGGATTGAACCATTTTACTTTTCCTTGTAGACTCATCTTGCTTACCTTGTGTTATTTTTTTAGAAAAAGATATTTTATTTAATTAATATTTTCAATACCTAAAATACATTCATGAATTGTGTATTTTATGGATCAGTATGGGTGGTGGCCTTGGTTTGAATCGCACAAACGACACATACCTTTTCAGGGTACTGCTCTACTACTGAGCTACAAGGCCGTCTTCATGATGGTCAGTAGTATAATATAAGATTATACTTTTAACCACGAAAAGTTATTCTTCCACGTTGTAAATCATAACCTGATACCTCGACGGTCACAGAATCTCCTTGAAGTACACGAATTCTATTTTTTCTGAGCTTTCCGGCGGCCACACAGGTAACTGTATGACCATTCTCTAATAAAACGCGAAACATGGCGTTGGGAAGAAGCTCTGAAACTTTTCCTTTAAATTCCAAAATATTTTCTTCTTTTGCCAATTTATTATTTCTCCATTCTTTTTTTTATAGATCTACTATGACCTATTAAGCTTTCTGTATCGGCCATCAATATCCCATTTTCCCCAAGCTTTGCAACTCCTTTTTTACTTAATTCATTATAACTTGTTTGAATTATAAAATCCTTAACACCTAACCCAGATGAAAATTTAGCACTACCATGAGTAGGTAATGAGTGTTGAGTGGGACCAAAATCACTAAGTCCCATACTGCTATATGGGCCAATACAAACGCTACCTGCAATAATATTATTTTTTAAATATTTTTTATAATTCTTTATCAAAACTTCGATGTGCTCTGGAGCTATATGATCTACGATGGAAAAAATATCTTTATCATTTTTTACATAAATTAGGATTCCATTATCCTTTAAACTTTTATTTGCTATTTTCTTTCTGGGTAAATCTTTTATTTGTTTTTTAATTGATGATTGAACTTGATTAATCAAATCTTTATCCTTTGTTAGCATTATTGACATTGATTGTACGTCATGCTCACTTTGGGCTATCATACTTGAGGCAGCTAAATCAGGAGATGTTGTTGAGTCTGCGATGCACAAAATCTCACTTGGCCCCAAATTTGCTGACTCAATTCCACACAATCCTTCTAAAAAAACCATTTTTTTTGCTAAAGCTACCCAGCTTGAACCAGGTCCCACTATTTTATCAACTGATTTAACTTTGGGCGTTCCATTTGCCAAAGCCATTATTGCAGATGCCCCACCAAGATTATAAGTTTCTTTGATACCCAAAATAGACGCAGCATAATAAACAGCACTATTAAGTTTTCCATTTATTCTTGGAGTACAAAGAACAATTCTTTTGACACCCGAAATTATAGCTGGCGTCGAACACATTATTAAAGTTGATGGTAAATTTCCAGGAACATAACAAGCTACACTATTAATAGCTTTATTCTTATAATAAAATTTATTATTTAACTTATCTTTAAAGTAAATATCTTTTGGCATTTGTTTCTTATGCCACTCCTTTACTCTAGCATAAGTTTGGTCAATTGCATTTTTAACTTTTGGATCTAATGATTTAATTGCTTTATCTATTTCTTTTTTATTAGGAATAATTTTTGAATTATTATTAAATTTACGTTCATAATATATCAGAGCTTTATCTTTATTTTTACGCACATTATTAATTATTTTTTCAACAGTTTTTATTTTTGATTTATCAATTTTATTCCTTTTGCTAATTATCTTATCTAATTCAGAGTAAAAATTTTTTTTTGTACTATTTAATATTTTCATAATTTTTATAAATCTAATTGATCCTCTAATCTACACTCTAAAGTATCTGAGGATAAAACTATATGTACATTATTATTAAAAAAGAGATTTATCTCATAGTCATTGTTATTTTTCAAATAGTCTATTGCTAATAATTCTAATATCGTTTTCGGTTTAGATTGATCAATATTTTTTGATACTACTTTGCTTATAAAATCAAACCTCAATATGCTGCTAATATTTTTATCTCCTTGTCCAGTTTCTGTCTTAGTTCTTTCAATGGAAAGTAAAAAGACTTTATTGGATGCAAGATACTTAATATTTGAAACCACAACTTTAGCTCCCGAACTACAAGCTGAGATCATTTGAAGCCCCTCATTATCTGTTGCAATAATTTTTGCTAAATATTTTTTATCCATCAATTAACTCTTCTGATTTTAGCACCAACTTTTTTTAATTTTTTTTCAATATTTTCATAACCTCTGTCGAGATGATAAATTCTATTAATAATTGATTTTCCTTTAGCCGACAATGCTGCTAAGATTAATGATACAGAAGCTCTTAAATCAGTAGCCATTAATTCTGCTGGTGCAAAACTTATATTGCCTTCAACTAATGCTTTATTTCCTTTTGTTAAAATTTTTGCTCCCATTCGATTTAATTCTGCCACATGCATAAATCTATTTTCAAAAATGTTTTCCTCTATAATTGAATTTTTATTTGCCTTACATAATAAGACCATAATTTGTGCTTGCAAATCAGTTGGAAAACCTGGGTAAGGAGCTGTTTTAATTTTCATATTTTTAATTTTTTTATTTCCAATAATTTGAATCTCATTTTTTTTGATAGTTATTTTTAGACCTAGCTTTTTAAGAACATCTATTTCTGTTTTGATAATTTCTGGAATTACATTTTTAATCTTTAAATTTCCTTCAGTAACAGCAGCTGCAATTAAGTATGTTCCTGCCTCTATCCGGTCAAACATAACAGAATAAGAAGTCTCTTTTATCTTATTAACTCCAATAATTCTTATTGTTCTTTTAGAGATCCATTTAATGTTACAACCCATCTTATTCAAAAAATTTATTAAATCTTTTATCTCAGGCTCAATAGCACAATTTGATAATATAGAAGTTCCTTTTGCTAAACTTGCTGCAATAATTAAATTTTCAGTAGCTCCAACAGAAATTTTTGAAAAATGAATTTTATTTCCTTTTAATCCCTTTGGCGCATTTGCAATTACATACCCTTGATCAATTTTATATTTTACTCCTAATTTTGATAAAGCTTTTAAATGAATATCTACAGGACGTGTTCCTATGGCACATCCTCCAGGTAAGGAGACTCTAGCAGAACCATATTTAGCAAGCAAAGGACCTAAAACTAAAATTCCTGCTCTCATTGTTTTCACTAAATTATAAGAAGCAAATTTTTTTTTTTGATTAGTGTTATCAATTATGGTGTGATTGTTATTAACTCTTACCTTAGAACCTAATGATTTCAATAAGGTGAGCATTGTTTCAATGTCGCGAACTCTGGGTAGATTTTTAAGAATAATTTTTTTTTTAGATAATAGAGTTGCTGCAAGAATTGGTAATGAAGCGTTCTTAGAGCCAGAAATTTTAATTTGCCCTTTGAGCTTATTAGCTCCTAAGACCTCTAATTTTTGCATGATTATACTTTAGGTAAAGTTACTCCAGTTTGGCCCATATATTTACCATTTCGATCCGCATAAGTTACCTCTGGTTTTTCATTACCTTTTAAAAAAATAAATTGAGCAACACCTTCATTGGCATAAATTTTTGCAGGTAAAGGAGTTGTATTAGAAAATTCTAAAGTAACATAACCCTCCCAACCAGGTTCTAGTGGAGTTACATTAACTATGATTCCGCATCTTGCATATGTAGATTTACCGAGACAAATGACAAGTACATCACTAGGAATCTTAAATTTTTCAATGGTTCTTGCTAATACAAATGAATTAGGAGGAATAATACATTCAGATACATTCTTTGTTACAAAATTTGTAGGTTTAAAATTTTTAGGATCTACTATTTCAGAATTGACATTTGTAAAGATTTTAAATTCATCTGAAACTCTAGCATCATATCCAAATGATGAAAGGCCGTAAGAAATACTATCTCCTCTCACCTGTTTTTCCTCAAATGGTTCAATCATGCCCTCATCTTTAGACATTTTTCTAATCCATTTGTCTGAAAGAACTGACATTATTTACTTTTCTTTTTTATTTTTTTTTGAAAAAGCTTTCTCTTTTTTAAATTTTTTTTTAGAGCCAAACTTAAACGCTCATTTTTTTCTTTAACGCTCATTCTTTGTTCGGATTAGTTAGAAAGTCTAATGTAATTGGTTTTGAGGCATCTAAAGTTGGTTCTTTAGTATCTTCTTTTTTTGGGCCCTCTTTAGCTAATCTCTTTGCTTTTTTTTCAGCAAGCTTTTTTTCTCTTTTGGCTTGCTTCTCCATCAGTTTTGCGCTTTTAGTAGATTTATAATCGTAATGAATGCCCATAAAAAATCCTAACGTGTATATAATGCATATTAATAAAAAAATTAAGGCAATAATTTGAAAAAAATGCTTTATTATCAATGAAATACAATTGATGCTATATGCTTCTGTAGTTAAATGGCATAACAAGTCATTGGTAATGACTAGTTCCCTGGTCAGTACAGGGTGGAAGCACCATATTAATTTTTATAAAATAGTTTTCTAAAAAAAATTGTAATTATCAATAAAGCAAAAAAAGCAATCATTGGAACATATATTGGTGGAGACGTAATTAAATCAATTATTTTAGGAGCTTCTAAATTTTTTTCAATTATATCCTCAAGTCCACTACCAATTGAAATTACTAAAAATAACGAAGGTATAATACCAAAAAATGTTGACCAAAAAAAATTGTGTACTTTAACATTGAATATACACGGAAGGACATTTTGTATTTGAAAAGGAACTCCTCCAACAAATCTGAAGATCAATAAATATATGAATTCAGATTTTTTAAATTTCTCTTCAAGATTTTTAAATTTATTTATAAATTTATCTCTTATCATTTCTTTTAAAAAAAAATTAGCAAAGATATAAAGTAAAGTTGCTCCTATGCTCATGCCTATAACAGCGACTAATAAACCAAACCATTTACCAAAAATGAATCCAGCAAATAATGCTAAAGGAGTTCCAAATCCAGCAGCAAAAACCCATAAAATTGAAAATGAAATAAAAATAATACCTAATAAAAATAAATTAGACTCTTTAAGTTCAAAAAAGTAATCTCGATTATTCTTTATAAACTCATAACTAGTTATCTCTTGAAAAGTAAATTTTGAAAAGAAAAAATATAAAAATAAACTAACAGCAAAAATATAAAATAGACCGATAAATAATTTAACTTTTTTAGATTTTTCCATTGATTTAGATATTAATTATAAAATCTTCTGTTTGCTATTTATATATTTAATTACTATAAAGGGCGAAATTTAATTAAAAATTAAACACTTATATGAAAAGAACATATCAACCTAAAAAGGGTAAAAGATTAAAAAAACACGGATTTCGATCTAAGATGAAAACTAAAGGGGGTCGAAAACTTCTTAAGAGAAGAAGAGCCAGAGGTAGAAAAAATTTAACTGTTTCATCAACTGTAAAAAAAAAATAGACTTATTCAAATGAAAAGCAAAATACTTGCTCTTTCAAAAAATGAGGAATTTAAGAGTCTTCTTAGTCAGAAAAAAATTTCTAACAAATATGTAACTATTTTTTTTGGGAAATTACTTAATAAAAATAAAAATAAATTAAATATAAGCTTTGTAACAAAGAAAAAAATCGGTAATGCTGTAAAGCGAAATAAAATTAAAAGACGTTTAAGAAATATAATAAACGAAGCAGTTAATAAAATTCCTTTAAAATTTAATTATTCATACCTTGTTATTGCTAAGCCAACTATGTTAAACAACGAGTATACAATTATAAAAGAAACCTTATTTAAAGATTTTGAGAAAATAAAATGAATATATTTACTTTAATTTTAATCAAATTTATCAAAGCCTATAAATATTTGATTAGTCCATTATTGGGTCATTCTTGTAGATATTTACCCACATGTTCTGAATACAGCATAGATGCTTTAGAAGAATATGGTTTTTTTAAAGGCTTATACATGAGTATAAAAAGAATTTTATCTTGCCATCCTTGGGGGAGTGGTGGGTTTGATCCAGTTAAAAAAGAAATAAAGGAGAAAAAAGTTGGAAACCCGTAATGTTATAGCCGCGATAAGTTTATCAGCTGCAGTGATCATATTATATTCACTGTTCTTTGCACCACCACCAGTAACAAAAAAAAATTTGGCTGAACAAAATAAAACTGAACAAAGCTCAGATGCTCCTAGTTTAGATCAAAAAGAAAATATAACTGAAATTTCTAGAGAAGATGCTTTGAAAGAAAGTGAAAGAGTTTTATTTGAAAACCAAAGTATTGTTGGATCTATTTCTTTAAAAGGAGCTGCAATTGATGATCTTACTTTTAAAGAATACAATGTCAGTTTAGAAAGTGATGAAAAAGTAAAATTTCTTGCACCGCGAAGCTCTAAAGAAGGATATGTAATAGAAAGTGGTTTTATTACTACTGATAAAAACATTGATATACCAAATGCAGACTCAATTTGGTCAGTTTCTGGAAATAATAAGTTAACTGATCAATCTCCTGTAAAACTAAGTTGGACTAATGATCAAGGGATCACCTTTGAAAAAGAAATTGTTTTAGATGATAAGTTTTTATTTACGATAAAACAAAGAGTTATAAATTCTACTGATAAAAACTACGACTTCTATTCTTATGGACAAATTATAAGAAATCAAATCCCAGAAGGTATAACTGATTTTTACATTCTTCATGAAGGGCCTGTCGCTACGTTAGATGAAGAGTTAATTGAGGAAGATTACGACGATATTGAAGAGAAAAAGTTTTCCAGAACTGCACAAAAGGGATGGTTAGGAATCGGAGATAAGTACTACATATCAACACTTATTCCACCAAAAGGAAAAGAATTCAAAACTACAATGGATTATAAGAACAAGTACAGAATAAACTTTGTTACAACAGAACCGTTAGAGTTAAATGGAAATTCCTCTATAGAAGAAAATTTACAAGTAATAGTAGCTGCAAAAAGAGTTGATGTAATTGATGGGTATGCAGACTCATTAAAAATTGATAAATTTGATTTAACGATTGACTGGGGCTTTCTGTACTTCTTGACGCGCCCATTATTTACAGCTTTGGAATATTTCTTTAAAATATTTGGTAATTATGGATTGGCAATTATTGCTGTTACTGTTTGTATTCGTCTAGCATTTTTTCCACTTGCTAATTTTTCATTCAGAAGCATGGCTAAAATGAAAGCTCTTCAACCTGAAATGGTAAGACTTAAAGAGGTACACAAGGACGATAAAATGAAATTGCAACAAGCAATGATGGCTCTTTATAAAAAAGAAAAGGTAAATCCTATGAGTGGATGTCTACCGATACTCGTGCAGATCCCAGTATTCTTTGCTTTGTATAAAGTTTTATTTGTTACAATAGAAATGCGTCATATGCCTTTTTATGGTTGGATTAAAGATCTAAGCGCCAAGGATCCCACTTCTATTTTTAATTTATTCGGATTGATCCCAATAGATGTACCTTCATTTCTTGTAATAGGAGTGTGGCCCGTGGCGATGGGAGCTTCTATGTGGATTCAACAAAAACTGAACCCAGCGCCTACGGATCCGATGCAAGCAAAAATATTTATGTTCTTTCCACTCTTTTTAACTGTTATTCTTGCACCATTTCCTAGCGGCTTGGTAATCTATTGGACGATTAATAATATTTTAACTATGGGGCAACAGGTTGTAATAATGAAACGTACAACAGTTAAAACTGTAACCTAATAATTTAAAAGTAATAAATGGACCTTGAAAAGATATTACCTAAAGATGGGCCACCAATAAATGAAGTAACTAAATATATTGAAAAATATAAAAATGATTTAATAGTAATTAAATATGGTGGAAACGTTTTAATTGATAGAAACGTATTTAATAACTTTATAACTGATCTTAGTGTTTTAAATAAATTAGGCCTTGCAACTGTGGTAATTCATGGTGGTGGACCTAGAATTAAAAGAGAGCTAGAAAAATCAGATATTCAATCAAAATTTATAAGAGGACTAAGAGTAACTGATAAACATATAATTGATATTGTTGAATCTGTTTTGATTGAATTTAATTATGACATTGTTAATTCTTTAAAAGACAAAGGAACAGAGGCAATCTCTATTCATACAAAAAATAATAACGTTATAAAAACTATACCAGAAGCAGAAGAGCTTGGATTTGTTGGAATACCAAATGAGATAAATAATGAACAAATATTAAATATAGTTAATCAAAATAAAATTCCTATAATTTCACCATTAGGATTAGGTAAAGAAAACCAAACATATAATATTAATGGTGATACTGCTGCAATGGCTATAGCAAAATCTTTAAAATCAAGAAGACTTTTGTTAATGACGAATGTAGATGGTGTTCTAGATAAAAATAAAAAATTAATAGAAGAAATTTCTTCATCTGAAATTTTGAAAGTGATTAAAGACGAAACTATTACTGAGGGTATGATACCCAAAATAAATGCTTGTTTAGATGCAGTGAACAATGGCGTTACTGCTGTTGGTATAATTAATGGTACAAAACAACATTCATGCTTATGGGAAATTTTCTCAGATAAGGGTTCGGGTACATTAATAAGAAAATGAATTTAAAGGAAAAAAAATATCTTTTACTAGATCTCGATGGAGTTTGTTATGGAAAGCATAATAATTACTCTCTTGAAAAGGTATTTGGTCAAGTGTCAAAAAGAATGACTAAATTTATTTCTGAAAGACTTAATATGGACTTGAATAAAGCCAAAGAACTTCAAACAAATTATTTTTATAAATATAATACAAGTTTAAATGGTCTTATGATTCATCATGATATACCACCACAAGAATTTTTAAAATATGTCCACACTATTGATCTTTCTTTTATGAAAGAAGATAAGATTATGAGAAATGAACTTGAAAAATTAGATATGGAAAAATTTATTTTTACTAATGGAAGCGCAGAACATGCTGAAAATATTTTAACCCATCTAGGTATATATGATTTATTTGGAAGAGAAAAAATTTTTGATATTCAAGATTCTGGCTATATACCTAAACCTGAAGCAAAAACGTTTGACTTAATGGTTAAAAAGTTTGGTATTAATCCAAAAGAGACTATTTATATTGAGGATATTGCTAAAAACTTAAGTATTGGTCACGAACGTGGTTGTACGACTGTATGGTTGATTAATGATGAACATTTTGGAAAGTTAGACTCAGATAAAGATTATATTTCCCACAAAATTGAAAATCTATCTTTATTTCTAAAAGAAATAAGGTTATTAAAAAGCAAATAAATTATGTCTTTAGAAAAAATTATAAATGATGCTTGGGACAATAAGGATCAAGTTAACCAAAATTCAGATCAATCACTTAAGGATGCCATTGATCAAGTAATTAGTGATTTAGATAGTGGTAAATCTCGTGTTGCTGAAAAAATAAAAGGTCAATGGATTACCCATCAACATTTAAAAAAAGCAATTATGTTAAGTTTCAGAATTTACCCTATGGAAAATTTAAATGGTCCGTATAGCAGTTGGTATGATAAATCACACTTGCTAAAAGGCAAAACGGCAGGATGGTCTAAAGAAGATCATGAGAAAGCGGGTTTCCGAATGGTACCAAATTCTCCTGTAAGAAAAGGCTCATTTGTTGGAAAGAATGCTGTTCTAATGCCATGTTACGTAAACATTGGTGCTTATATCGACGAAGGCACAATGATTGATACTTTTGCAAGAGCTGGTAGCTGTTGTCAGATTGGAAAAAACTGTCATATATCTGCCGGATCTGGTGTGGGAGGTGTTTTGGAACCTGCACAAGCATTACCAACAATTATTGAGGACAATGTTTTCTTAGGTGCCATGTCTGAAGTTGTTGAGGGTGTAATAGTTGGAGAGGGATCAGTTTTAAGTATGGGGATGTACATTGGTCAATCAACAAAAATAGTTGATAGAAAAACTGGTAAAATAACTTACGGAAAAATTCCTCCTTACTCAGTAGTGGTTCCAGGATCTTTACCTGACAAAAATAATTCTTCAGCTCCATCTTTATATTGTGCAGTAATTATCAAACAAGTTGATGAAAAAACAAGATCAAAAACGTCTGTTAACGATCTATTAAGAGAATAGATTTGCAATGGTTAAAATCAATGAACTTCAACTAGCTAAAGAGCTAATTAAATTTCCATCTGTAACACCAGTTGATGCTGGAATAATGAAATTCTTAGAAAAAAAACTTAAAATTCTTGGATTTAAAACCAACATTCTAGAATTTAAAGAAAAAAACAGTAAGCCAGTAAAAAACCTTTATGCAAAACTTGGAAATAAAAGTCCAAATTTCTGTTATGCAGGCCATCTGGATGTTGTTCCAGAAGGAAACTTAAAAGAATGGACAGTGAATCCATTTAAACCTGCTGTTAAGAAAGGGCATCTAATTGGAAGAGGTGCAAATGATATGAAAAGTTCAATTGCTGCATTCGTTTCAGCAGTGGACAATTTTGTAAAAGATAAAAAAAAATTTAATGGCTCTATTAGCCTTTTAATAACTGGAGATGAAGAAGGAGTTGCAATCAATGGAACTAAAAAAGTTGTTGACTACCTAAAAAAGAAAAAAGAAAAAATAGATTTTTGTTTAGTTGGTGAGCCTACTAACCCTAATAAATTAGGTGAAATGATTAAAATTGGTCGAAGAGGAAGCATGACAGGTAGAATTTTAGTTATAGGAATTCAAGGTCATGTGGCTTACCCCCAAAGAGCTAACAATCCATCTACTACGCTCGTACAAATACTAAATGAATTAAAAGAAATTAAGTTTGATAATGGTACAAAAAATTTTCAACCAACAAACCTTGAGGTTACAAAGATTAACATTGATAATTCTGCTGATAATGTCATACCAGGATTGGCAAGTGCTACATTTAATATAAGATTTAATGACAAACATTCTTCAAATTCTATAAAAAAAAAGATTAATAAAATTATAAAAAAAAAATGTAGTAAAAATAAATCAAAATATAAAATTGATTATAATGTCTCTGGAGAAGCTTTTCTCACAAAACCTAATTCAACTACTTATATGATCCAAAATATAATTAAGAATGTTACTAAAATAAAACCACAACTATCAACAACTGGTGGAACTTCTGATGCAAGGTTTATCAAGAAAATATCTCCATGCTTAGAGTTTGGTCTAGTTGGAAAAACAATGCATAAAATTGATGAAGCTGTGTCTTTAAAAGATCTTAAAAATTTGACTAAAATTTATGAAAAAATTTTACAAAATTATTTTTAATGAAAACAGCAATAATTAATTCAGATTCTTATGAGAAGCATATCACAGGCGATGGTCATCCTGAACAACCAAAAAGAGTGACAGCTATAAAGGAAAAATTAAAAAAAAGAAAAGATCTAATTTGGGAAATACCAGATCGGGTTCCAGAGGATATATTGGCTATGACTCATTCAAAGAATTATATAGAAAATCTAAAAGTTTCCTTCCCTCAAAAGGGTCTTAAATTTTTAGATGGAGATACTGTAGTGTCACCTGACAGCAAAAAGGCAGTTTTCGAAGCTGCAGGTTCGACAATTAGAGCAATAGATGGAATAGAAAATAATAAATTTAAAAACGCATTTTGTTTATCCAGACCTCCCGGACACCATGCTGAAAAGAATAAAGCAATGGGATTCTGTTGTATATCAAATGCTGGTATCGCAACAAACTATTTAATTAGTAAATACAAATACAAAAAAGTTGCCTGCGTAGATTTTGATGTACATTGGGGTAACGGAAATTACGATGTAATGCGTAATAATAAAAACTCATTATACATATCAACTCATCAATATCCTTTTTATCCAGGAGGTGGAACAGATAAAGATAAAGGCGACTTTAATAATTCTTTAAACATACCTTTGCCTGCAGGTACAAATTCAGAGCAATACTTTAATGCGTTTGAAAGAGTTTTAGATAGATTAGTTGATTATAAACCTGACTTTCTATTATTTTCAGCAGGTTTTGATGCACATAAAGATGATCCATTAGCTCAATTTCAATTAACCTCAAAGGACTTCTATGAGATAACTAAGAGAACTTTAGCAGCAACTAACAAGTTTACGAAGGGTAAGGTTGTTTCTATACTTGAGGGTGGATATGATTTAAATGCGTTAGCGGAAAGTGCTAATGAACATGTTAATGCTCTCATAGAATTTAATTGATTAATATCTAGTCCATTGTAAATCACCAACATGAAATTATATAAAATTAAAAAATCTAAAATTGATAATAAAGGACGAGGTCTTTACGCTACACGTGACATCAAAGAAGGCACAAAAATAATAGATTATGTTGGAAAGATTATTACAAATAAACAAGTTGATGAATCTGATAAGTTTGATAACAAAAAGCCAATTTACTTATTTACATTGAATAAAAAATATACTCTTGATGGAGATTATTCTTGGAATACTGCGGGTTTAGTTAATCATAGCTGTGACAACAACTGTGATTATAATGGTAAAGGTTTTAAGGTCTGGATTACGGCAATTCGAGATATTAAGAAAGGGGAGGAACTTACTTGTGATTATGGCTTTGGCTATGATGAAGATTTTAAACAATTTCCATGTAAATGTAGTTCTAAAAATTGCTGTGGGTACATTGTTAGAGCTGAATCTAGATGGCGAATTAAAAAAAAATTTGCAATGAGTAACAAAAAAAAATTGTTAAAAAAATCCAGATAAGCAATAATTTAACTAAATTTTTTATCTCTTTTCGCGATAATAGGACTTTTTGAAGTGTGTTCCCAATATTTTTTTTTTTTATAATAAATCCATTCACTTTCATAAGCTGAAAGAGAAGCAACTTTATTAATTTTACAAAGCAATGAAAATACGCTTTGATCAGACTTATTTTTTATGAATTCTTTAAAGTTTGTATTTTTAGATTGGCTATCATCCACTAGATCAAATCTTTCAATAAATACTTTTAGCCAACTATTTAAAAAATTAATTGTAAAAAAATTTTTTTTTAAAATGATATTACCTGCCCAATATTGAGCTGTGTTTGTAATATTTTTTTTATTAACAACATTGAAATAATGAAATAAGTCTGCTTTAGTATATCTATGTTCATAAATATCTTGAAATTTAAAATTTTTGTTTTTTAATTTAAGTAATTTTTTATACTGAAAACAAAGCATTCCGTTTTTAGATTTATTCAATTTTTTAATGTAATAATTAAATCTTCTTTTACCTTTAGAATTTATATGGCACCCTAAATCTACGTAATTTACAATATCATTATCATTAATTTTATCTAAAAATTTTTTAATTATTAAAGGTTTCCAAAACCAAAAACCGTATCCTTTTTTATTTTTTCTATTTTTAAGTAAATTTAATAATTTTTTTTTATTATTCTTTCCTAGGTCATTGATTGAAAACACAATAACTTTATCAAAATAATTAAAATCTTTAGCTTGCTTTAAAAACCTTTTTGCAGATAATTTTAGATTAGGACTTCCAAAAGAAATCAAATATTTTTTTATTTTCATCAATTTTTAATAAATTATTTTATGTAAAAAAAGTCCTTCAGGTGGGGCAGGTGGGGCACATAATATCCTTTTTCTTGATTTAAAAACTTTAATAAAAGTATTAAGATCCCATTTTTTTTCGCCTAGATATTTTAAACAACCCACCATAGATCTCACTTGTTGTTGTAAAAATGATTTTGATTTAAATTCTATTTCAATTTTATTATTAGATGATTTGACTTTAACCGATTCGATAGTTCTAATTGGACTTTTTGCGTGACAACTTGATGATCTAAAAGATGAGTAATCATTGGTTCCAACTAATTTCTTAGCACCTTTTTTTATTAAGTCTAAATCTAAAGGTTTAATAACATGCCAACATCTTTGTTTTTCAATTACAGGTTCGCTTATTTGATTAAAAATTATATATTTATAAATTCGTTGTTTAGCGGAAAATCTTGAATGAAATTTATTGCTTCTTTTTTTAATTTTAGTTATTGCAATACCTTTGTTATTTAAAAAATAATTTATTGATTTTAAGAATTTTTTTAAATCTTCAATTTTATTCTTACAATCAAAGTGGGCTGATTGTTCAGTAGCATGAACTCCCGTATCTGTTCTGCCTGAACCTTGTAAAATTATTTTTTCTTTTAATAATTTTGAGAGTTTTTCTTGAATTAGCCCTTGGATAGTTGAGCCTTTTTTTTGAATTTGCCATCCCCTAAAATTTGTACCTACATACTCAATTAGCAACTGATATCTGGCCATTTAAATTGTTATTCCTTTTCTAATTTGAGAACCAAGCATAAATTCACTTATACTTTGTACTTTTTTTCCTTCTCTTTGAATCTCTTTAATTTTAATTGATTGTCTATCCCCACAAGCAACTTCTAAATAATTTGAAACAACCTCCCCTGGATTTCCAATACCATTCCCAATTTCTGCTTTCAAAATTTTATATCTTTCTCCTTTATAAACGAAAAAAGCACCTGGCACTGGATATAAACCATTAATTTTTCCATTAATCTCTTTAGCGTTATTACTCCAATTAATTTCACCCTCTGCTTTTTGAATTTTAGATGCATATGTTGCTTTAGAATGATCTTGTTCTATAAAATTTGCCTTATCTTCCAATATATCATCAATATTATCTAATATTTTTTCAGCTGCTAGTTGAGATAGTTTATCGGCAACATCACTAGCATTTAAATTATTTTCTAAATCAATTTTATAAGCATTACATACTGGACCTGTGTCTAGCTCTTCGGCTATTTTCATAACGCTTATACCTGTTTCTTTATCAAGATTTATTATTGATCTTTGTATAGGTGCTGCTCCTCTCCATTTAGGAAGTAAAGATGCATGGATATTAATGAATCCCTTTTTTGTTAAATTTAAAAATTTCTTTGGAATTATTTGTCCATAAGCTACGACTATTGCAAGATCAGCGTCTATTTTCTTAAAATATTCAAATTCTTCATAATCATTTTTTAAGCTATTAGGTGTTCTAAATTCTAAATTTAAAGTTTCAGCAATGCCTTGGATCGGAGACTTATTTATTTTCTGTCCTCTTTGTGATCTTTGGGGAGGTTGAGTGTATACATGTGAAATTGGATATCCATTTTGGTATAAAGATTTTAAAATAGGCACTGCAAACATTGGTGTACCCATGAAAATAATTTTTTTTGCCATTTCAAACTATTATTCTGTCTGGATTTTTTTTTATTTTTGAAATTTTCTTGATAATCATATCTTTTTTTAATTTTGACAAATGATCTATAATGAGTTTTCCATCTAAATGATTTATTTCATGTTGAACACAAGTTGATAAAAGACCATCAAATTCTTGAGTTCTAATTTTGCCATTAATATCCACATATTCAATTTTACAAATTTTTGGTCTTTGAATTTCAATAAAAGTATCTGGAATAGATAGGCATCCTTCTTCATATACCGACATTTCATCACTAACTTTTTTGATAGAAGGATTTATAAAACACATTGGTTTTTTTTTCATCATCTTTTGATGAAACATCA
>CABXXB010000013.1 GCA_902516065.1 uncultured Pelagibacteraceae bacterium
TTTGATCACATTGAAATAATATCAAGAAATTCAAAAAAAAAAATTTCATTAAAAAAAATAAACAGTATGCCTAAAAAATTTAAAAAACAAATATTATTAGATTTGAAGAAAATAACTTCGAAAAAAAAAAATTTTGGCAAATTAAATTTCCAAAAAATACCAAATATCATGGGAGTATTAAATCTTACTCCTGATAGTTTTTCAGACGGAGGAAAATTTAATAATAAAAGTAAGGGAGTAAAACATGCTATTCAAATGTTTGAAGCTGGTGCAAACATAATTGATGTTGGAGGTGAGTCAACAAGACCAGGGTCTAAAGTGGTAAGTGTAAAACTAGAATGGAAAAGATTAAATAAAATATTGAAATATATCTGTAAGAGAGTTTCTGTATCATTAGATACACGAAAAGCAGCAATTATGGAAAAAGGTATCAAGCAGGGAGTTAAAATCATTAATGACGTATCTGGCTTAACTTATGATAAAGAGTCTATAAAGATTTTAAAAAAATATAAAATTCCTTTTGTTATTCAGCATTCTAAGGGAATTCCTGAAAATATGCAAAATAAACCAACTTATAAAAATGAACTATTGGATATTTATGATTTTTTTGAAGATAAGATAAAATTATTAAGATCTATTGGAATAAAACATAACAATATAATTATTGATCCAGGTATAGGATTTGGAAAAAATTTGAAACATAATATGAATTTAATCAGCAATATTTCTATTTTCCATACACTTGGTTTACCTATACTTGTAGGGAACTCACGAAAAAGATTTATAAAGGAATTATCTGGAAAAAATGACTCAAAAAAAAAGAATTGGAGGAACTGTCGCTTCATCATTATATTTAATGATGCAAGGAGTTCAAATTTTAAGAATTCATGATGTTAATGAGTTACAACAAGCAATTAAAGTTTTTAAAAAATTATTAGAAAATTAATGGCAAAAAAGTATTTTGGCACTGATGGAATAAGAGGAGCAATTAATAGTAAAAATATTAATGGTGATATGTTCTTTAAATTTGGGTTAGCATCAGGCACATATTTTAAATCGCAAAAAAAAAAAGAAAACAAATAGCAATAATAGCTAAAGATACAAGATTATCTGGATACACGCTAGAACCCGCATTAGTTTCAGGGCTTACGTCTGCTGGAATGCATGTTTATACTTTAGGACCTTTACCAACTAACGGCTTAGCCATGCTTACAAAAGAAATGAGAGCAAATATGGGTATTATGATTACTGCTTCTCATAATCCGCATTATGATAATGGATTAAAACTATTTGGTCCAGATGGAATGAAACTATCTGACAAGATTGAAAAAAAAATTGAAAAATTAATTGATAAAAATATTACAAATAATTTATCAAATCCCGAAAAAACTGGGCAGAGTAAAAAGATTAGAAACTGGAACAAAAAATTATTTGAAGATTTTAAAAAAAAATTTTACCAAAGAATTTAATCTCAGGGGCTTGAGAATTGTAATTGATTGTGCGAATGGAGCTGGATATAAAGCTGGACCAGAATTACTAAAATCACTAGGTGCAAAAGTAATAGCAATTGGAGTAAACCCGAATGGACTTAATATCAATAATAATTGTGGTTCAACCTATCCGAATAGAATTAAGCTAGCTGTAAAAAAATACAAAGCACACCTAGGGATCTCCCTTGATGGAGATGCCGACAGAATTATTATGTGTGATGAAAATGGAAATATAATTGATGGTGATCAAATAATTGCTGCTTTAGCCACAAGATGGAAGAGTAAAAAAATGTTAAAAGGAGGTGTCGTTGGAACTTTAATGTCTAATTATGGTTTAGAAAAATTTTTTAAATCTGAAAACATAAAATTTCTTCGAGCAAATGTAGGTGACAGATATGTAAAGGAAAAAATGCAAAAAAATAATTTTAACTTAGGTGGTGAGCAATCTGGTCATATTATTTTAGGAAAATTTGCAACAACAGGAGATGGTTTACTTGTTGCTTTAGAAGCATTATTTGCAATTAGAAAAGGAAATAAAGCTAGTATATTTTTTAATAAATTTAAAAAAATACCTCAAATTTTAAAGAATATAGAGGTAAAAGATAAAGCTATAATTAAAAATGCAAAAGTAAAAAAATCTATAAAGACTGCAGAAAAATTAATGATCGGACAAGGAAGAATATTGGTAAGAATGTCTGGAACAGAATCAAAAATAAGAGTGATGGGTGAGAGTGAAAATAAAAAACTCTTAAAAAAATGTATTAATATTATTTCACAAAAGATTAAATAAACTGAAACCAAAATCAAAAATACTAATCATTGCAGGCTCTGACTCTTCAGGTGGAGCGGGTATTCAAGCAGATATTAAAACTATTACAGCGTTAGGATCATTTGCGATGACAGCAATTACAGCTGTAACGTCACAAAATACTAATGGTGTTAAGTCAATAGTACCTATCCCTCCTAAGGAAATTTTAAATCAAATTATGTTTACTTCAAAGGATATTAAACCTGATGCAATTAAAATTGGTATGTTACATTCTACAAAAGTTATAGAACATGTTATTAAATCACTTGATAGGATTAAGATTAAAAAAATAGTACTTGATCCTGTAATGGTCGCAAAGGGTGGTGCTAAGTTAATAGACAATAAGGCAATTAAGTTACTAAAATTAAAATTGATTAATAGAGCAACTCTAATTACTCCAAATATTCCTGAGGCCGAAATTTTAACAAAAGTTAAAATAAAAAATATCGAAGATATGATTTTGGCTGCTAACAAATTATTAGAGTTTGGTGCAAAAAATGTTTTAATAAAAGGAGGGCACTTAAATTCTAAATTTGTTCAAGATGCATTTGTTAATAAATTTGATATAAAAATATTTAAGAGTCATAGACATAAAACTAAAAATACGCATGGAACAGGATGCACTTTATCTAGTGCAATAACCACTTTTTTATCATGTGGAAAAACTATAAAGAAATCTTGTGAGCTTGGAATTAAGTATGTAAATTTTGCTATTAAAACAAACCCAAACTATGGTAAAGGTCATGGCCCGATAAATCACCTTAATACAATGAGCATAAGTAGAAAATTTAGATAATGAAAAATATAGTTGTAGTTGGATCTCAATGGGGTGATGAAGGAAAAGGAAAAATTGTTGACTGGCTTTCAGAACAAGCAGATGTTGTAATTAGATTTCAAGGCGGTCACAACGCTGGCCATACTTTGGTTATAGATGGTGTTACTTATAAGTTAAGATTATTGCCATCTGGAATTGTAAGAAAAAATAAAATTTCAATTATTGGAAATGGTGTAGTAGTTGACCCTTGGGCTCTACTAGAGGAAATTGAAGAAATTAAATCAAAAGGGGTGGAGGTAAATATTGATAATTTTATTATTTCTGAAGCTGCAAATTTAATTTTACCATTCCATAGAGAAATGGATGAAATTAGAGAGGATGCGGCTGGTAAAAGTAAAATTGGAACAACAAGAAGAGGAATTGGACCTGCTTATGAGGATAAAGTTGGCAGAAGGTCAATTAGAATAATGGATTTAAGGTCTGAAAAAAACTTAGATCAAAGATTAGACTCTGTTCTCCTTCATCATAATGCAATTAGAAAAGGTTTAGGAAAAAAAGTTTTTGAAAAAGAAAAACTAAAATCAGACCTATTAAAAATTGCACCTAAAATATTGAAGTTTTCACAACCTGTATGGTTAAAAATTAATGAATTTAAAAAACAAAAAAAAAAAATTTTATTTGAAGGTGCTCAGGGAATTTTACTTGATGTAGATCATGGCACTTATCCATATGTTACATCATCTAATACTGTTGCCTCAAGCGCCGCAACAGGAACAGGCTGTGGACCTAATTCAATTAATTATGTTTTAGGTATTACTAAGGCATATACCACAAGAGTTGGAGAGGGGCCTTTTCCAACAGAATTAACAGATAGTGTTGGGGATCTATTAGGTACTCGTGGAAAAGAATTTGGAACTGTTACTAGTCGAAAAAGAAGATGTGGTTGGTTCGACGGAGTTCTTGTAAGACAGACTATTAAAATTTCAGGAATCGATGGAATTGCTTTGACAAAATTAGACGTTTTAGATGAGCTAAACGAAATTAAGATGTGTATTGAATATGAGCTAGATGGTAAAAAAATTAATTATCTTCCTGCTGCTGTTGAAGATCAATTAAAAATTAAACCTATTTATAAAACTTTTGCTGGATGGAAAACTTCAACTAATGGAATTAAAAACATAAATGACTTACCTGAAAATGCTAAGAAGTATATATTTGCAATTGAAGACTTCATTGAAGCAAAGATATCCAGCATTTCTACTAGTCCTGAGCGAGATGATACGATTTTAGTTGAAAATCCTTTTGAAATTTAATTAACAGATAAAAGATTTTTAGATTTTGCTAATAATAGCATATGTTTTTGAAGTTTTTCGAAAGCTTTATTTTCAATTTGTCTTACTCTTTCTCTACTAATTTTATATTTTTTACTTAGATCTTCTAAAGTAGTAGGTTCATCGTTTAATCTTCTAGAATAAAGTATTTCCTTTTCTCTCTGATTTAAAACTTTAATAGAATTTTTTAATAAATCTTTTCTTTGTTCCATTTCTTCTTGATGAGCAAATTTAAGATCATGATCTAATTCTTTATCAACTAACCAATCTTGCCATTCATCCCCATCCTCACCTACTTGAGCATTTAATGAAAATTCTTTTCCTGAAAGTCTTCTATTCATTGAAACAACTTCGTCTTTGCTAACATCAAGTTTATTAGCAATCTCATTTACATGTTCATCTCGTAAATCACCTTCAGACCGAGGAGCAATTTGATTTTTAAGTTTCTTCAAATTAAAAAATAATTTTTTTTGGGCTGTAGTAGTTCCAATTTTTACTAAACTCCAAGATCTTAAAATGTATTCTTGTATAGAGGCTTTAATCCACCACATAGCATACGTAGCTAGTCTAAAACCTTTTTCAGGTTCAAATTTTTTAACTGCTTGCATGAGACCCACATTTCCTTCTGAAATCATTTCATTAACTGGCAAACCATAACCTTTGTATCCCATAGCTATTTTAGCAACTAGTCTTAAATGGCTTGTTACCAATTTCTCAGCTGCTTTTATATTCCCTGTTGTTTTCCAATTTTTTGCCAACATATATTCCTCTTCAGCTGCCAACATTGGAAATTTTTTAATTTGCTCGAGATAAGCAGACAGACCTCCTTCATTAGAGAGAGTAGGTAAATTATTCACTGTAGTATTCATGGTTGTATTTATTTAATTTACTATAATAAATTTTCAATGACTTATTTCTTAGTATTTCTAAGCATTTTTAATAAATTATTTAGTTCATTTGGCAAAATTGAGGAAAAAATCATTTCTTCATTAGTTTTAGGATGAACAAAACCTAAAGTTTTTGCATGCAAAAACTGTCTATTTAATTTTGAAATTACATCCTCTAGTAATAAATTAATATTTTTAATTTTTTTGTATTTTTTTTTATATTTATCATCTCCAACAATGTTGTTTCCTAGATGTGTCATGTGAACACGTATTTGATGAGTTCGTCCAGTTTCTAATTTACATTCTACTAGACTGAATGTCGGTGTCTTATCATTTTCAAAAACTTCTATAGTTTTAAAATTCGTTATAGCCCGTTTACCTTTTGATCTACTAACTTCCATCAATTGTCTATTTTTTGAGCTACGAGATATTAAAGTTTCGATCTTACCAGATGAGGGTCTAAGTTTACCCCATATTAATAACTGATAAACTCTTATTATTGTATGATCACTAAATTGTTTTGATAAATTTTCATGGGTTTCATTATTTTTTGCAATCACAACTAAGCCAGATGTATTTTTATCAATTCTGTGAACTATTCCTGGCCTAAGCTCGTCACCGATGGTTGAAAGAGAGTCTTTATCATGATGAATTAATGCATTAACTATTGTTTTGTCATAATTACCAGCACCAGGGTGCATAACTATTCCTGCTGGCTTATTTATTACCAATAAATCTTTATCTTCATAAATTATTTCTAATTTATAAGCATAAGGTTTTAGAGAAGCCTTCTCAGGTGTAGGAATTTGAAGATTTAATTTATCACCAGTATTAACTTTTTTTGAGGGATCTTTTATAATTTCGTTATTTAACATTAGTTTTTCTTTTAATATTAAATTTTTGACTCTGGTTCTGCTAATCAATTCCTCTCTTTTGTTGATTAAAACATCTACTCGTAGATTGTTTTCATTTTCTAGAACTATTAAACTAATGTTTTTTTCCATAAAATGTAATATTAATACTATATGCGCTTGTAGCTCAACTGGATAGAGCGCCTGACTTCGGATCAGGAGGTTCTGGGTTCGACTCCTAGCAGGCGCACCATTTTATTCACCCATATTAATTAAAGACCCTTTTTTTCTGGCTTTTGAGAAAGAAAAGTAAAACAAACTAATACCAATTGAAAGGTAAATAGCATTTAAATAAAAAGCGTATAAAATATTTTCAAAATTAACAAAATTGTTAACCAATATATTTCTAGTTTCATCAAAAATGTAAACCAAAGGTAATCCTTTTGCTAAAATCTGAAAAAATTCTGGCAATATTTCAATAGGATAATATATACATCCTAGCGGTGCTAACAAAAATAATGAAGACCAGGCAATATTTTCAAATGATGGTCCAAATCTTATCAAGCCTGAACTTACAAATAGTCCAAGTGTAATTCCAAAAATATATAAACTTAGGAATAAAAAAAATAATGGAACTCCCAAATTTAGAATTGAAATTCCAAATAAAGGAGATGTTAATAAAATTGCAGGCACCAATCCTATCAAGGTTCTTATTAAAGCAGTGAAAACTAATGAAATAATAATTTCACTAATTTTCATTGGTGCAATGAATAAATTGGTAAAATTTCTGCTCCAAATTTCTTCTAAAAATAACATGTTAAAACTGATACTTGATCTAAATAAAAAATCATAGAGGATGGCACAAGTAAGTATTATTCCAACTGTATTATTATAGTAATCACTATAAGTTGAAAAAAATTTTGAAATAAAACCCCATAATATTATTTGAATAGATGGCCAATATATTAAATCTAAAATTCTTGGAAATGAGCTTTTTATTAAAAAAAAATGTCTTAAAAAAAGACCATACATTCTATTAAAATTCATGTTCTGCCCTTGCAAGTTTTAAAAAAACTTCTTCTAAGTTTTTTCTACCATGTTTTTTAATTAATTCACTAGGAGCTCCTCGATCTATTATTTTTCCGTTTTTCATCATCATTACCGAGGTGCATAATCTCTTAACTTCTTCCATATTATGAGATGCAAGTAGTATGGATATTTTTTTTTGTTTTATATAGTCCTCTAAAAAAGACCTAATAAAATTTCCTGTTTCAGGATCTAAAGAAGCAGTTGGTTCGTCTAGTAACAAAACTGAAGGATTATTAATTAATGATTTTGCTAAGCTTACTCTATTTTTTTGACCAGACGAAAGTTCTCCAGTTAATCTATTGATAAACTTATCTAATCTTAAAGTTGATGATAAATATTCAATTTGTTGATCAATATTTTTAACATTATAAAGTTTAGCATAAACAATTAGGTTTTGTTTTACTGTTAGTTTTTTTGGCAACTCAATATAAGGAGAAATAAAATTCATTTTATGTAAAAGTTCAATTCTATGATTTTCAATATTCTTCTTATTGATTAAAATTTTTCCTTTGGTCGGTTTAAGCAGACCAAGTATCATTGCAATAGTTGTCGTTTTTCCACATCCATTAGGACCGAGCAATCCAATAATTTCATTCTCACCAATATCAAAGTTAATATTGTTTACTGCTTTGTTATTTTGAAAAGATTTTGATAAATTAATTACTTCTATCATATTATATATTTAATATTTTGAAGCTTTATGTAATCTATCATTAATTGTTCTGCCAATTCCTTTGTTTGAAATTTTTTCAACTGCGACCATTTTATATCCATCATTCTTAATTTTTCTTAGTAATGCATATAAATTTTTTGCAGATTGCTTGAGGTCATTTTTTTTACTTAAATAGTAATAATTGTCGAAACTAACCTTTCTTTTTTTCGTAAGCACAAAAGCCTCTTTTTTTTTTGGTTTTTTAGCATTCATTCTTAATGGAATTCCAGGAGAATAATGTAAATGGAATTGACCAGGTGCAATTTTTTTTTTTAGATTTTTTTTAATCAAAATTTTTTTTTGAAGTATTTTTTCAATTTTAGAAATATCTAGTCCTCCCAATCTTAGTATTACTGGTTTATTTAAAAGATTAATGATTGTAGATTCCACACCGATTATGCACCTTCCTCCATCAAGAACATATTTAACTTTTGACCCAAATTCTTCAGTAACATCAGATGCTTGAACAGAACTTAATCTAGTTGATATATTTGCACTTGGTGCAGCGAGGGGATAATCTAAATTTTTTAACAAGTTTCTAAGTAAAGTATGTTTAGGAAAACGTACAGCGAGACTATTTTTTTTATTAGTTACAAATCTAGAGATTTTTGAGTTTTTCTTTAATCTTAATATAAATGTAATAGGACCAGGAGAAAACTTATTATAGAGTTTAATGAAATCATTATTTATATGACAATCTTTTTTTAGCTTATTAATATTAAAATAATGAACAATTAAAGGGTTGTTTAAAGGTCTTCTTTTGAGTTTAAATATTTTTTTAACAGAAATATTAGAGTAGGCATTTCCAGCTAAACCGTACACAGTTTCAGTGGGGACAGCTACACAATGGTTTTTATCCAGATACTTTTTAGCTTTTTTGATATTTGATTGAATAGATTTCATGTATTAATAATTATTATTATATGAAAGATAAAGATTTACCAATTGATAATAACCCTCATACTCTTGAGGAGTTAACAGAGAAGGCAAATAAAATAATAGAGTCGCTTGAAAATGAGAAAGATCTTGATCATTCAATAGAAAGATATCAGGAATTATTAAGATTAAATAAAGCTATTGAAAAGAAATTCCATAAAAATTTTAAAAACATTAGTGAAGAAACAAGCAATAAGGTAAAAAAAATTATTAAAAAGAATGAAAAAAAAGCTTAACAAAATTGCACGAGATACTAATTTTTACTTAAAAAATTTTATTAATAAGCAAGATAGCTCTAAATTAGTTCCAGCCATGAAATATGGATTGTTTCCTGGTGGAAAAAAAATTAGATCTAAAATTTTATTAGATATTGGATCGTTATTATCAATTGATTATAAAACATTGATAATAATTGGTGCCGCTGTTGAATGTATTCATGCCTATTCTCTAATACATGATGATTTACCCTGTATGGATGATGACAAAATAAGAAGGGGCAAACCTTCTACCCATATTAAGTTTGGTGAGTCAACTGCTGTCTTAGCTGGAAACTCTTTACAAACAATGGCATGTGAAATTTTAGCAAGTCCTAGCTTAAAAATAAAAGAAAAAAATAAAATTAACTTAATTAAAAATTTATCTAAATCATCTGGTCATTTAGGAATCGCTGGCGGTCAGTATTTAGACCTTAGTTATGAAAAAAAGAAAATTCCAAAAAATAAAATTATCGAAATGGAAAAAAAAAAGACAGGGAAATTATTTAGTTTCTGTTGTGCAGCCCCTGCAATTATTAAAAATAAGAGTAATAGAGAAATAAAATTTTTTGAGAATATAGGTTTAAATATTGGTCTTCTATTTCAGATAGCTGACGATTTAATAGATTTTAAAGGGGATTCAAAAAAAGCAGGAAAAAAAACAGGCAAAGATCAAAAAAAAGGAAAAGCGACACTTATACGTTTACTTGGACACAAGAATGCGATTAAATATTGTGATGAAATTATTATTGATATTAATAAAAATTTGAAAAAATATGGATCAAATTCAAAAAATATCAAAGAAACTTTAGATTATATTTTAAATAGAGATAAATGAAGCAGAATTATAAATTTTTAGACAAAATAAATTTTCCATCTGATATACGAAAACTTCCAGAAAAAGATCTTCAGAATGTTTCTGATGAAGTTAGAAAAGAAATGATCAGCGCTGTATCAGAAACAGGAGGACACTTAGGAGCAGGTTTAGGTGTTGTTGAATTAACTGTTGCGCTTCATTATGTTTTTGACACACCAAATGATAAATTGATTTGGGATGTTGGTCACCAATCTTATCCTCATAAAATTTTAACTGGAAGAAAAAATAAAATTAGAACTTTAAGACAAGGAAATGGATTATCAGGATTTACAAAAAGATCAGAGAGTGAATATGATCCCTTTGGAGCTGCTCATAGCTCTACATCTATATCCTCAGCACTAGGTATTGCTGAAGCAAATAAATTAGCTAACAGATCATCCAACGTAATAGCTGTAATTGGAGATGGAGCAATAAGCGCAGGCATGGCTTATGAAGCAATGAATAATGCTGGGGCTTCAAAAACTAAAATGATTGTTATTTTGAATGATAACGATATGTCTATTGCAAAACCAGTGGGTGCTATGAGATCTTATTTAGCTAAATTATTTACTGGAAAAATATATTTTAGTTTAAGGGAGACATTTAAATTAATAACTTCTGCTTTTTCAAAAAGATTTAGTGCAAAAGCTGGTAAAGCTGAGGATTTTTTAAGATCTGCATTTACTGGCGGTACTTTATTTAATTCGTTAGGTTTTTACTATGCAGGCCCAATTGATGGTCATGATTTAACAACTCTTGTTCCAATTTTAAAAAATGCAAGAGACTCTAAGCACGAGGGTCCAATTATGATACATATCAAAACTCAAAAGGGAAATGGCTATTCATATGCAGAAAAAGCTACAGATCATTATCATGGTGTTTCAAAATTCAATGTTGAGACGGGTGAACAAATTAAAAGTAGTAGCAATCTTCCAGCCTATACAAAAGTATTTGCCAATACATTAGTTAAACATGCCCATAGAGATAGTAAAATAATTGGTATTACAGCTGCGATGCCAGATGGCACAGGAATGAATATTTTTGGAAAAGAATTTCCTAAAAGAATGTTTGATGTCGGTATAGCCGAACAACATGCTGTAACTTTTTCAGCAGGTTTAGCTACAGAGGGATATAAACCATACGCAGCAATTTATTCCACTTTTTTACAAAGAGCTTATGATCAAGTTGTTCATGATGTAGCTATTCAAAGTTTACCAGTTAGATTCGCAATAGATAGAGCTGGTTTAGTAGGTGCTGACGGATCAACTCACGCTGGTTCTTTTGATATTACTTATTTATCAACTTTACCCAATTTTATTGTTATGGCAGCAAGCGATGAAGCTGAATTGGTAAAAATGATAAATACTTCAGTTGATATAAACGATAAACCGAGTGCAATAAGATACCCGAGAGGCACAGGTATAGGAATTGAACTTCCTTCAATAGATGAAAAAATTGAAATTGGTAAAGGAAGAGTAATTCAAGAAGGAAAACAAGCTTGTATTTTAAGTTTAGGAACGAGACTTGAAGAATGCAAGTTAGCAGCTGAAGAATTAAAAAATAAAGGTATTTCAACTACAATTGTTGATGCAAGATTTGCGAAACCTTTAGATCATGAACTTATTTTGAAATGTGCAAGAGAGCACGAGGTTATGATCACTATAGAAGAAGGGTCAATAGGGGGTTTTGGATCACATGTTAAAAATTTACTTGCTGAAAGAGGAATATTCGATAAAGGTCTTAAATTTAGGTCAATGACACTACCTGACTCTTTTTTAGAACAAGATACTCCTAAAAAAATGTATGAGCTTGCAGGTTTAAATTCATCTCAAATTTCAAAAAAAATCTCAGATATTTTGTTTACAAAAGATACAATTAAAGTTGTAAAAAATTAACTATAAGACTTAACTACATTGCGCTTTGTTCATTAGATAGTGATCTAATAAAACACAATTTATCATAGCCTCACCTATTGGAACCGCTCTAATTCCAACACATGGATCGTGCCTGCCTTTAACTGATATGGTAGTATTTTTTCCAAATTTATTAATTGTTTTTCTTGTTGTTAAAATCGAAGATGTAGGTTTTACAGCAAAAGATGCAATAATTTCCTGACCACTTGAAATGCCACCTAAAATTCCACCAGCATTATTAGTATCAAACTTTAACTTCTTTCCTTTTTGAGAAATTTCATCTGAATTTTGTTCACCGCTTAATTGAGCTGAATTCATACCAGAACCAATATTAACACCTTTAACTGCATTTATACTCATTAAGGCAGAGGCAATATCAGCGTCTAATTTTGAATAAATTGGAGCACCAAGACCAACAGGAATTCCTCTTGCTCTTATTTCTATTACAGCTCCGCATGAAGATCCAGATTTTCTTACACTTAATAAATATTTTTCCCAAAGTTTTACGATAGATTTGTCAGGACAAAAAAATGGATTTTTAGATATTGTTTTATCATTCCAATGATTTGTATCGCATCCTAATATACCTAACTGAGTGACAGCGCCCACGACCTTAAATTTTTTACCTAATTTTTTTTGTAAAACTAATTTAGCTATTGCGCCTGCGGCAACTCTAGCTGCTGTCTCTCTTGCTGAAGATCTTCCTCCACCTTTATAGTCTCTTATTCCATACTTTTTAAAATATGTATAATCTGCATGTCCTGGTCTAAATTTATCTTTGATATTTTCATAATCTTTTGATTTCATATCCTTATTGTAAATAATAAGAGAAATTGGTGTTCCTGTAGTTTTACCTTCAAATACACCAGATAATATTTGTACTTTATCGTCCTCTTTTCTTTGAGTTGTAAATTTTGACTGCCCTGGTTTTCTTTTATTCAATTCCGTTTGAATATCTTGTTCTTTTAATTTTATATTAGGTGGACAGCCATCTATGACGCACCCAATAGCAGGCCCATGAGACTCTCCCCAAGTAGTGAAACGAAATAGCTTTCCAAAAGTATTAAATGACATTATTTATATTATATAGATTATTTTGTTTAAATTATGAATCAAAAAAACTCACTTGGTCTTAATAATTGTTTTTTGGATATAGAGGATCCTATTCACCTATTTAAAGTATGGATGGAGGAGGCAAAAAAATCAGAACCTAACGACCCTAATGCGGTAGCGTTAGCTACATCTAATAAGAATAATTCACCATCTGTAAGAATGGTTTTGTTGAAAGATTTTAATAAGAATGGATTTGTTTTTTATACTAATTTAGATAGTCAAAAAGGAAATGAATTAAAATCAAATCCTAAAGCTGCAATGTGTTTTCACTGGAAAAGTCTTTTAAGACAAATAAGAATTTCAGGTTCGGTATCAATGGTAGCAGATGTGGTAGCTGATGCATATTATAATTCTAGAAGTTATAAAAGTAGAATTGGAGCTTGGGCCTCAAAGCAAAGTAAAGAATTAAATAGTAGAGATGAATTAATGGTTTCAATAGAAAAATATAAAAAAAAATATAGCGACGAAAATATAGTTCCTAGACCAACTCATTGGTCTGGATGGAATTTATCCCCTTCAAGTATTGAGTTTTGGTTGGATGGTGACAGCAGAATACATGAAAGATTAAAGTATACAAAGGATAGTAGTGGTAATTGGATAAAATCTTTATTAAGTCCTTAAAAATTTCTAGTCAAACTAAATGAAGTAAGATTTTTAAAAATTTCTTTTTCTTTTGAATCTTTGAATACAGTTAAAGAATTAGATGCAAGATTAATATAATGTTGAGCTTTTTGGTAACACTCTTCTATAACTTTATATTTTTTTATTAAAGAAATAATTTTATAAAAATCTTCTTCAATTCTTAACTCTTTGTTAAATATTTCTTGTAAAAATTTTTTTTCTAATGGGCTTAATTTTTGGAAAAGTAAAATTATAGGAAGAGTGATTTTTCCTTCAAAAAAATCTTGACCGATTTTTTTTCCAAATAATTTCAGCTCAGAGTTATAATCTAGAGTATCGTCCGCAATTTGAAAAGTAAGGCCAAGATTTCTACCATAAAATTCAAGGGCTTTTTTTTCTTTAAGATTGACGTTTGATAAAATAGCCCCAACTTTTGTTGCGGCTGCAAATAACTCAGCAGTTTTTGCTGAAATTATTTTTAAATATGTTTCTTCTAACATGTCAACTTCACCTTTATGTTGAAGTTGAAGAACTTCTCCTTGAGCTATTTTTGAGGATGTTGACGATAATAATTTTAATACTTCTAAATTGCCATCTTCAACCATCATCTCAAAACATCTGCTTAATAAATAATCACCAATTAAAACAGAAGATTGATTATCCCAAACTTTATTTAAAGTAGCTTTTCCCCTTCTCACGGTACCTTCGTCAATTACATCGTCATGCATTAATGTTGCACTATGGATTAGTTCAACGCAAGCTGCTAAATTTATGTCTCTAGACCCTTTTGAGTACCCACATAATTTTGCTGCCCCTAATGTCAATAAGGCTCTCAATCTTTTTCCTCCAGTTTCAATATGGTAGTCAGTCATTTTTTGGACTAACTCTACGTCACTGGCTAATTTTGATTTTATTTTTTCTTCAGTTAGAACAAGCTTTTCCTCAACAGAATCTCTTAATTGAAAATAAGAGTCATTTATTTGATTTTTAAGCTGTACTACAGTTCCCATTATTTAATTAAGTTAATATAATTAAGTTTTATATATTACTTATCAATTGACGCACCCATTTCTTCAATTATAAGTGGTCTATATATTCAATTAAAAATTCTATAAGGATTAATATAATGTTCTCTTTTTTTAAAAAGAAAAAGATAGTAGCCCATTTAAAATTAAGTGGAGTTATAGGAAATGCTGGAAAATTTAGACAGGGCATTGATTTTGCAGGGCAAGAAGAGCTAATAAAAAAAGCTTTTTCACTGAAAAAAGCTACTTGTATAGCTATTAGTATTAATTCACCAGGTGGATCTCCTGTGCAGTCTCACCTAATTTATAATTTTATAAGACAAGAGGCAAAAAGAAATAAAAAAAAAGTCATTGTGTTTGCAGAGGATGTAGCTGCATCTGGTGGTTATCTCATTTCTTGTGCTGGAGATGAAATTTATGCAAATTCTAGTTCGATAATAGGATCAATTGGAGTAATTTATTCTTCATTTGGATTCACAGAATTAATTAAAAAAATTGGTGTTGAGAGAAGAGTGCATACTGCAGGTAAAAACAAAAGTACATTAGATCCTTTTCTCGAAGAAAAAAATGAAGACATAGAAAGACTAAAAAAAATACAATTAGATCTTCATCAAGACTTTATAGATGTAGTGGAAAAAAGTAGAGGAACAAAACTTAATAAGTCTGAGGTAGAACTTTTTTCAGGAGAGTTTTGGTCAGGTAGTAAAGCAAAAAATCTAGGCCTAATTGATGGAATAGGTAATGCCCATGAAATTTTAAAAGAAAAATTTGGAAACGATGTGGTAATTAAAAAATTTGAAAAATCTAAAGGTTGGTTAAGTCAAAAATTATCATCTTCTAATAGTCAAGTGGAGCAATTAGCTAATATTTTAGATGAAAGGTCGATCTGGCAAAGATATGGTCTCTAAAATAAAAAAAACAAAAAAAAAAATACAAACATTTCAAGAAACAATTATTAATCTTCAAAAGTTCTGGAGTAAAAAAGGTTGTGTTGTTTTGCAGCCATATGATATGGAAGTCGGGGCAGGCACAT
>CABXXB010000014.1 GCA_902516065.1 uncultured Pelagibacteraceae bacterium
ATAGATTACTAACAATATTGTTTTTTGATTGCTTTTTAGCACTTCATTAACAATTTGATTTAAATCATTTGCTGCTTTTATTTTTTTCTTTTGAGCTTCAATTATAATACTATTTACTTCAATAGAATTTGATAACGGGCTATCATTTTCAATTTTTGTAATAACTAATCCTTTTGTTTGATTGGGAAGTTTTCTTTGACTAATATCTTCATTATTTAATTTTCTAACTGTTATCTTTAAGTTTTCGATTGTACTTTCGACAGGTGATGATTTCTCTGTAACTTTAAAATCTTCTGAAGTTTCCAATCTTCCTAAACGAACATTTTTGGTTAATTCTTTTTTATTTCTCCAAATTTTTACTCTAACATTTGTACCAACTTTGGTTTTTGCAACAATTGCTGGTAACTCTTTCATTTGATTAATTTTAACTCCATTAAATTCTAGGATGATATCGCCAGCTTTTATCCCTGCTTTTGCTGATGGACTGTTATCTGCAACACTTGCAACCAATGCACCCCTAGGTTCATCTAATTTTTCAACATCTGCTATTTCTTGTGTTACATCTTGTATTCTAACTCCAAGCCAACCTCTTTTAGTTTCGCCAAACTCCAGTAATTGATCAATTACTATTTTTGCACTATTTGATGGAATAGAAAAACCAATACCAATTGATCCACTTCTTCCAAGAATAGCAGTATTAATTCCTATAACATCACCATTCATATCAAATAAAGGTCCACCTGAATTTCCAGAATTAATAGATGCATCAGTTTGAATATAATCTTCGTATCTTGATAAACCTATAGATCTATTTCTTGCAGAAATAATTCCAGACGTTACAGTTCCTCCTAATCCAAAAGGATTTCCTATAGCTATTACCCAATCTCCTATACGAGCTTTATCTGAGTCACCAAAAGCAACAGGTATAAATTTTTTATCTGTTTCTAATTGTAAAACAGCAATATCTGATAATGGATCAGCACCAATTATTTTTGCTTTAAATTCTTCATCTCCATTTACTCTGACTATAATATCTTCAGCATCTTGAATAACATGATTGTTTGTAATGACTATTCCCTTTTCATCTATGATAAAACCTGAGCCAAGTGCGGATGATTTTCTTTCTTGAGGTGTTCCAAACTCCTTAAACATATCTTCAAATGGTGAACCTGGGGGGAATTGGAAAGGAAAAGGATTGGTATTTGTAACTACTGTTTGTGTGGTTGAAATATTTACCACAGAAGGCATCAATTTTTCAGCAAGATCAGCAAAAGAGGCCGGAACAGTTTTTGAATTTGATTCAATCGAAAAGCTTAAAGTTAAAAATAATGTAACTAATATAAATTTAATTCTACTCATATTAACTCTTCATATAATAAATAATTAAAAATCCTAAAACTGTGAAGATTAAACCTCCAATTCTAAGCTGACTATCTCCAATTAAATCTAATTTTTTTAACATAAGTTTCATTTTTGATGGAAATAAGGCATACAAAATACCCTCAATGAAAAGAAAAAGACCAAAAGCTATGATCAATTCTTTCATAAATAAATTTATTATTGTGTTTTAGGTTTTATATTTCCAAAAAATTTAAAAAATTCACTATCTGGAGACAATATTAAAGACGTATCACCACCAATCAAAGCATTTTCATATGCTTGCATAGCTCTATAAAATGCGAAAAATTCGGGATCTCTACCAAATGCATTCGCAAAAATTTTATTTCTTTGACCGTCTCCTTCCCCTTTCATAATTTCAGATTTTTTTTGAGCATCAGCTAAAATAACCGTTACTTCTTTATCTGCAGTAGAGGTAATTGTTACTGCCATTTCAGCACCTTTTGCTCTGAATTCTTTCGCTTCCCTTTCTCTTTCAGTTTGCATTCTTCTAAAAATTGCATCACTGTTTGCTTGGGGTAAGTCTGCTCTTTTAATTCTAACATCCACGATTTCTATTCCAAAATTCTCTGCCTCAGCATTAACACCCTCTTGGATTAATGCCATTTGCTTGGTTCTGTCTTTAGAAAGTAGAGTTTGTAATTCTTGTTGACCAAGAACATTTCTAATTCTTGAGTTAATAATTGTTGATAACCTAGATCTTGCTACTCTTTCATTGCCTACTGAAATATAAAACTTTAATGGATCTACAATTTTAAATCTTGCAAATGCATCAACAATTAATCTTTTCTGATCTGAAGCAATTACTTCTTCTGGTGGTGTATCTAAATTTAATATTCTTTTATCCAAGTAGACAACGTTCTGGATGAATGGAATTTTAAAATTTAAACCAGGTTCGCTAATTATTCTTTTAGGATCACCAAACTGAAGAACAATAGCCTGGTTTACCTCTTTAATTACAAAAACTGAAAAGAAAACCACGGCTCCTAAAACTGCTATGATGGGTAATAATATTTTTTGTGCTTTCATTTAATTAGTTGCTTTCTTTTTATTTAATTCTGGTAAAGGCAGATAAGGAACAACTCCTGATCCAGCATTTTTTTCAATAATTACTTTTTCAATATCAGCTAAAACTTTTTCCATAGTTTCTAAATACATTCTTTCTTGAGTTACCTGTTTAGCCTTAGCATATTCATCATAAATTGAGATAAATCTGCTTGCTTCACCCTCTGCTTTTGCAACAACTTCTTTTTTATAAGCTTCTGCTGCTTGTAAAATTTTTTGCGCTTCCCCTCTTGCTCTTGGAATAACATCATTAGCATAGGCTTCCGCCTCATTTTTTGACCTTTCCATATCAGCTCTTGCAGCTTGTACATCTCTAAATGCATCAATAACTTGATCTGGTGGGTCAGCTTTTTGTGTCTGAACTTGAGTAATTTGAATACCACTGTTGTATTCATCTAAAATTTCTTGAATAATTTCTTGTGTATCTGTCTCTATAATTGCTCTTCCTTCAGTTAAAATAGGTTGAATATTTGACCTAGCAATTACTTCTCTCATTGCAGTCTCGGCTGCAGCTTTTACAGTTCCTTCAGGATCTTGAATTTTAAATAAAAAATTTCCTGCATCTTTAATCACCCAAAAAACTGAAAAGTCTATATTCACAATATTTTCATCTCCAGTTAGCATTAAACTTTCTTGAGGAACGTCAGCAACACCTCCTGATGAGGAAAATCCACTGTCTCTTTCAGATCTAAAACCAATATCAATTCGATTAACTTTTGTAACTTTTGGTGTTAGAACAGACTCTACTGGAAAAGGAATATGATAATTTAATCCAGGCTGAGTTGTTTTTATGAATTTTCCAAATCTCAAAACAACACCTTGCTCATCAGGTAAAACTCTGTAAAGACCGCTAGCTAGCCAAATAAACCCTAAAATAATCAGAACTAAAACAGCTTGCTTACCTCCAGAAGAACTTCCTCCTGGTAAAAATTTTTTAATTTTTTCTTGAAACTCTCTTATGATTTTTTCTATATCTGGGGGTGTCGGGCCTCTTCCTGAGCCATTACCGCTTCCACCTCCTGGAGGGGTTCCCCAAGGACTTCCTCCACTTTGTCTAAAATCATCTGACATATGGCAATCTATATAATGTCTTTATGTGGAAAAACAAGTTAAGATCCAAAAATGCCAAAGGAAAAACCAGAATTAAGTGACGCAATGAGAGCTAAAATGAGCAGAAAAACACCAGTTAAAAATCCAATTATTGGTACTAAGTTCACTATTGCAATATCAAGTGCAAAAGGTGGTGTGGGTAAATCTACCTTTGCAACAAATTTAGCTTTAGCTTTGAAGCAAATTGGTTGCAAAGTTGGATTATTAGATGCTGACATTTATGGTCCATCAATTCCAAAAATGTTTGGTATTAATGAAAAACCAAAAAGTGATGGTCAAAAATTAGAACCAATCGTAAAATATGATATTCAATGTATGTCCATTGGTTTTTTAACTGATCAACAAACACCCATGATTTGGCGTGGACCTATGGTAACTAGTGCAATTAAAACGTTTACTCAAAAAGTAAACTGGAAAGATTTAGATTTTATAATTGTAGATATGCCACCAGGAACTGGGGATACTCAATTAACATTTTCACAAGATATAAAAATGGATGGAGCAATTATTGTTTCTACACCTCAAGAAGTAGCTCTATTAGATGTTAAAAGAGGAATTAAAATGTTTGATAAGCTTGGTGTAAAAATTTTAGGCTTAATTGATAATATGAGTTATTTTACAGGTGACGATGGAAAAAAATATAAAATTTTTGGTGAAGGAGGAGTTAAAAAAACTGCAGATGAGTTTAAAAAAGAATTTTTAGGCGAAATACCAATAAACCCAGAAATTGGAAAAACTGGTGATAATGGAAAACCAATAGTGGAATCTAATCCAAATCATGAGATTTCAAAAATATACTTAGAATTTGCAAATAAGATTAAATCAACTTATCTTTAAGATCGAAAGCGCTCATTAATTCATTCCATTCCCTCTTAGATAATCCTGAACTTTCAGCATTAACTTTTTCTCCTTTAATAAGCTTTTGAATTATTATTTTACCTTTAGCAGAAACTTCTGTGCCACCTACTCTATAATCCATGAAAGCATCATAAGTAATTGGAACCCATTTCTTAACTGTATCTAACATTATGTCTGCGTAAACTCTTATTTCATACTGAGCATGGCTATCGGCCCTAAGTCTTAAAAAGTTCATTAGATTTAATAAATCAGTTTTCCAATACCATTGAGTATAAGTATTTAAAGTTAAATTCATTCTTGCTAATTCTCTTGCTAACCCTTTTTTATTTTCATCAATTGTTGAACCATCAAATCTTTCATTGAGCATCATTTCATAATTATCATATGTTCTTTCCGCATCGTTTTTTAAAAGTTCTAAAACCTCTTTAGCCTGCTCACCTTCAATTACATCACCTCTGCCTTGTCTGTTACTTGAAGATTGTGCAGCAAGATTTTCTGCTGTTGGTAAATAAAATTCTTTGTCTAAAATAGAGTATCTTGCAGAGTATTCATTAACATTTGCTGTTCTATGTCTAATCCATTGACGGGCAATAAATATTGGAAGCTTAACATGATACTTAATTTCACACATTTCGAATGGTGTGCTATGCCAATGTCGCATTAAGTATTTTATTAAACCACTATCTGTTGAAACCTGCTTAGTTCCCTTTCCATATGAAACTCTGGCTGATTGAACAATTGATGTATCATCACCCATATAGTCTATTACTCTCACAAATCCATGATCAAGAGCTGGCATAGCTTCATAAAGAATCTTTTCTAGCTCTGGAGCGGTAACTCTCTTGGTTGGATTTTGTTGAGACTGTTGATCTTTAATCTCTTGTAATTGTTCTTTTGTTAATTTCATGAATTTTATTGAATCTCTTAAAAATGTTTTTATATTAATAGTGTTGGCTTGCCAACTACGACGATAAACGAATTTCGTAATAACCATTGCGGACGTGGGGGCAGTACCCACCACCTCCACCATTACAACTTATGGGGGTGAACCAGAATCGACGAATGTCTAAAGGCTATTCTTTCGTTCGGAATTGTTCCTCCGTAAAGGGCTAATTTATAAATGCTAACGAAAGTTACGCACTTGCTGCCTAATTAACTTTGTTAATTAAGTAGACGGGGTCCGGGGCACCTGGCAACAGAACGCCCCTTAATTAATGAAAACCGTTAATCCAAATCAAATACTAAAATAGGTACTACACGAAGTTTTACACGAAGTTTACACGAAGTCTGAAGTCAATAATTTGAACGGTTATAGTCTCATTTGCGAGTATAACGATTAATTTACAGACCACTCTTCAGAAAACTGTTCTGCTTGAACTAAAACTAAATCAATCGCTTTTTGTTCTTCATCAGGTGGATATTTATATCTTTTCAATATATTTTTTATAATAAGTCTTAGTTTCGCTCTAACTGACTCTTTTACATTCCAATCAACTGTTACATTCTTTCTTAATTTTTCTGCTACTTCCCTTGATATTTTAACTAAAAGTTCATCACCCATTAATTCTTTTGCAGAATTGTTGTCTGACAAGGCATCATAAAATGCAACTTCACTTTCATTTAAATTCATTTCTTTTGCTTTATCTAAGTCTTTTTTAAATTCTTTTGCCATTTGAATTAGTTCTTCTATGACTTGTGCTGCCTCTATTGCTCTATTGCTATATTTATCTAATGCATTTTGAAGTAATTCAGAAAATTGTTTTTGTTTAACAATATTATTTTTAAATCTAGTCTTCATTTCGTCTTTCATTAATTTTTGGAGTAATTCTACTGCAAGATTTTTCTGTGGCATCTTCTTTACTTCTGCAAGAAACTCATCAGATAAAATTGAAATGTCAGGACTATCTAGACCTGCTATTTTAAAAACATCTGCAACACCATCTCCAACTAATGACTCTGAAACTAGTTGTTTAAGTTCAAAATCAACATTTTTATATTCACCATCTGTGCCCGTTCCACTTTTCTTAATTAATGGTGCTCTTATTGCCTGATGAAATGCTACCTCTGCTGAATGATCCATTGCCTCTTCCATTGTTCCGCAAAGTGCAAATGCTTTTGTAATTGAAAGAACTGTATCGCAATATCTTCTCTTTCCATCATTCTTTTCTAAAATATTATCAAGACATGTAGGCAAAAGTTTTAATGCATTTTTTTTATAATCTGACCAATCAACTGGGTGCAATAAATCTTGTGCAACTTTAAGTTTTTCTTGAAGTATGTTTAATGCAACATCAGTATTAATGGTTGGTTTCCCTCTTCCATTACTATTCGCATAAGTTGCTAATGCTTCTTTAAGTTGAGGTGCAATACCAATATAATCAACTACCAATCCACCAGGTTTATCACCAAACACTCTGTTTACTCTTGCAATTGCTTGTGCAAGATTTGCTCCTTGCATTGGTTTGTCTACATACATTGTAGATAAACAAGGAGCATCAAAACCTGTTAACCACATATCTCTTACAATCACTATCTTTAAAGGGTCAGATGGATCTTTAAATCTATTTTCTAAATTTTTCTTTTGTAATCTGTTTGTATGATGTGGTTGAAATTCTTTTAAATCAGATGCAGATGCTGACATCACTATTTTCATTTGACCTTTTGATAGTTCATCATCATGAAGTTCTGGTTTTAATTTTCTCAATGCCTCATAAAATTTGACACAAATTTCTCTACTCATACATACAATCATTGCTTTACCTGGTTGTGTTTGAGTTCGAGTTTCAAAATGTTTGATTAAATCGTCTGTAATTTGTTTAATTCTAGGTTCCGCACCGACTACTGCTTCTAACTGCGCCCATCTTGATTTTGCTCTTTCTTTTTCTCTATCATCGTCAACACTATCATCAAAAATTTCTTCAACTTTTTCATCAATAATTGGAACTTCGTTTTCTTTAAGACTTATTTTTGCAAGTCTAGACTCATAATAAATTGGAACTGTTGCACCATCTTCAACTGCTTGCTGAATATCATATACAGATACATAATTTCCAAATACTGATTGTGTGTCTCGATCATCTTTTGAAATAGGTGTACCTGTAAATGCAACAAAGGTGGCATTTGGTAGTGCGTCTCTCATTGATTTTGCTAGACCATATTTGATTTCACCTGTTTTTTTATCTACATGCCCTTTGAAACCATATTGAGTTCTATGTGCTTCGTCACAAATTACAATTACATTATGACGATTAGTAAGTGATGGAAACTTATCTTCTCCTTTATCTATTCCAAATTTATGAATTGTCGTAAAAATTATTCCACCTGATGGTTTATTATTTAATTGTTCTCTAAGATCTTTTCTGCTTTCTGCTTTTGATGGGGACTCTGCTAATAAATTTCCTGCATCATTAAAAGTATCAAATAAAGATCCATCTAAATCTTGTCTATCTGTAACCATTAATAAAGTAGGATTTTCAAGTCTAGGTTCGGTAATTAATTTTCCTGCAAGGCATGTCATTTCTAAACTTTTTCCTGCGCCTTGTGTATGCCAAACTACACCACCTTTTTTATCTCCATCTGGTTTACTAGAAGAGACTATTCTTTCTACTGCTTTATGAACTGCGTGATACTGATGGTATTCAGCAATTTTTTTAATGATTGTTTTATCTTCTTCAAAAATACAGAAGTGTTTTATAAACTGAAGAAAAGTCTCTTTATTAAATAAACCTTTAATCAGAGTTTCTAAATCTCGATGTTGTCCAAATGGATCTACATTATCACCATCTATTGTTCTCCATCGCATAAATCTTTCTCGATCGGCAGTTAAAGAACCAATTCTTGCTTCTACACCATCACTGATAATTAAATTCACATTGGTATTAAAAAGATTTGGAATATTATCTTTGTAAGTTTGTAATTGATTAAATGCTGACCAGATATCTGCTTTTACATCAGCGGGGTTTTTAAACTCAATAACTGATAATGGTATTCCATTAATAAAAACCACAACATCAGGTCTTCTTAATCTTTTATCTCCTTTCACTTCAAATTGATTAACAACTAAAAAGTCATTCTTTTCTAAATTATCAAAATCAATTAATTTAAGTTGATGACCAATTTCTTGATCATCTTTCATATAAGTAATTTTTAAACCCTTTGTTAACCATGAATGAATTTCACGATTACAACTTAACAAATCTGGAATATTAGGATTAAGTACTTGTGTAATTGAATTATTAATTTTTTGATTTGGAATATCAGGATTAATCCTAATTAGTGCAGATCTTAATCTTTTTTCAAGTACTACTTGTCTAAATTCATCTCTCTCAGGATTCTTTCCTTCGGGTGAAATTTCATATCCATCTTTATATTTATAACCTAATTCTTCGAACCACTTGACACTTTGTAATTCAACTTTTTCTTCATCAATAAGAGGCATTAAAAATTCTTTTCTTCAATAATTTTTTCTAAATTAAAAGTTTTTCCCCCCGAAATCAGTTTCGGTGAAAGTTTCCTCATGATGTTTGTTAAAATCTTAATTTCATTTTCATTCTGGATAATTTTTTGATTTAATAATTTATAAATCTTATTAAATTCATGAATAACAGAAATCTCAGGTAATATTATAGGTATTGAAGAAAAATCCTCAAATGACAAAGATTGTCTGACTGAACCTGATGCAAGTTGTTTTATTTGAAAATTGGTTGACTGAAGTTTTAGAAATTTCTCAACAAAGAAATGCCAATTTTGCTGTGTTTTAAAAACAATATATACTGGTGATACACAACCAGTATAATCATATTTATTCATTCCAATTGAACCAATATTAATCCTAGATGGATTGTAAGCAAAATCATACTTTTCTACTTTAAGATAATTTTTTATTTCCTTACTAAAAACTCTTTTAGAAAAATAATCTTCCGAAGGAACTAACTCTCCAGTGCTAATCGCTGCAAAAACTTTTGCATCCATTTCACCAACTTTACTTTTTGACCTAATAATTATTTTTTGTAAAGAACTTGCTTCCCATCCTTTTGGGATTCTTCCTAACTCTGAATCTTCAAGACTATTAGGAAAAAAATTACTAATTTCTTTTATGCCATTAGAATGTTTTTCCTCTATTTTTGTTTTAAGCGGTTCAAATTTCAGAAACCAAGATTTAAAGAGTGAATGTAAAATCTCATCAAGAGTTTGATTTAATTTACTATTAATATCTATTTTTTTAGAAAAATATTTAAGAGTAGTGTTTATATTTTTTAAAGATACTTTATCTGGAATAAAACATTTCATTTTATGTAATTGATCTTTGTTAACATTTGAAAAAACTGACCCTGTAGCACCAGAAATCAAATCATTAAGAAAATACTCTATTGAACTTTTTATAAAATATTTTGAATATTTATCTTTTGGTCGTATTGCTGCTAATCCCCTACCAATAGCGTAATCTCTATCTGCCCAATTCATTTTTCCTGTTGATCCTCTTACACAAAATAATAAGTCACCTTTTTTAGCATATCTTTTTGGATCTGATGTAAATTGAATAGGAGTAGGATGGTTTGTACCAAATTCTGTTGGACCATTTAATAGTGGAACGCCACCATCATTACTTACAGAAAAACCTTTCGGAGACTGCCCCATTGTAATATCTGCTAATTGATCTAAAGTTCCAATTTTAAACATATCTATTAAATCTCATTTAAAATAAATTTAATTTTTTTATCTAATTCCAAACCCTCCTCAGAAAGTTTTTGGTAATTATTATTAAGACTTCTAATATAATTTTCAAAATTTACTTCATCATCTTCAATATCTGCAAACCCAACATATTTTCCTGGATTTAGAACAAAATTATTTTTTTCTATTTCTTTAATTGTAGAACTTTTACAGAAACCTTTTAAGTCTTTATAATACTCTCCTATCCTCCATGACGAGATAGTGCTTGAAATTTTTTTGATATCTTTATCTTTTAAAGTTTTAACAACCCTAGTTTCCATTGTTCCAAGATTTCTAGCATCAATGAATAAAGTTTCATTTCTTCTATCTCTTCCATTTTTAGTTTTGTCATTTGTTAAAAACCATAAGCAGACAGGAATTCCAGTGTTTAAAAATAGTTTCTCAGGCAATGCAATCATTACCTCAACAACATCATCTTTAATCATTGAAGTTCGTATATTATCATCAGAACTCATTGAACCATTTGCAAGAACAACACCTGCTTGACCACCTCCTGGTTTAAGTTTCCATAATATGTGTTGTAACCAAGCATAATTTGCATTTCCTATTGAAGGTCTTCCATACTTCCAACGGGCATCGTTCTCATATTTCTCGCCACCCCAATCAGAAATATTAAATGGTGGATTTGCTAATATGTAATCAAATTTTAAATCTTGAAACTGATCATTTGCAAATGTGTCTGCATGAGTTTTTCCTAAATCTACTGAGAAACCTCTAATTGCTAAATTCATTGCTGCCAATCTCCATGTGGTAGGATTACTTTCTTGACCATAAATAGAAACATCATCAACTTTTCCACCATGTGATTTTACAAATTCTTCACTTTGAACAAACATTCCTCCTGATCCACAGCATGGATCATAGATTCTTCCTTTGTGAGGTGCTAGAATTGCTACTAAAGTTTTTACTATGTGACTAGGTGTATAAAACTGACCACCCTTTTTTCCTTCTGCAGTCGCAAACTGCCCTAGAAAATATTCATAAACTTCACCTAATAGATCACTAGCATTTTGCTCTTCTGTAAATCCAATTGTAGATATTAAATCAATAAGTTCTCCTAATCTTCCTTCATCTAACTGGGTTCTACCAAACCTTTTATCTAACTTCCCCTGAAGAAACTTATTTTCATTTTCAATTTCAATCATTGCTTTATCAATAATTGACCCAATACCAGATTGTTTTGCTTGTGCTCTAAGTTTTTCCCATCTTGCTTTTTGAGGAACCCAAAAAACATTATCTTGAGTATAATAATCTCTATCTTCTAATTCTTTTTCATAAACTTTAGGGTCTTCACTAATAAATAAATCAGATTTTTTATCTGAAACCATTTCTTTAATTTTATTTTTTTGAATATCAAAATTGTCTGAAATATATTTTAGAAAGATCAAACCAAGTACGATATGCTTATACTCAGCAGCATCCATCTGATTTCGAAGTTTGTCTGCTGATTTCCAGAGAGTTTCTTTAAAATCTACTTTTTTAGCATCAGGTTTTTTTTCCATTAATAAATGTAAGATATTTTTGAAAAGTATTCCAGTTACACTTGCAAATGCGAGTACAACACCTGAGGAAAAACTCAAATTACACGAAGTTGAAAGTCAAGAAATCGGCAAAATGAGCAAAACACTACACGAAGTTTTACACGAAGTTTTTGAAAAAGTGTTTAGTTATGTGTATAATCAATCAAGCGACGAGAAACAGAACGCCCCTACTCATCTTAAAAAAGTCAAAAGGATTAAAATGAAAAAAAACGTTGAAAAGAAAAGACACATAGCTAAGACAATTTCATGGAGAATAATTGCTAGTGCTGATACATTTTTAATAGCATGGATAATTACTGGCAAGATGGATTGGGCAAGTACAATTGCTGGTGTAGAGGTTTTAACAAAAATGTTTTTGTATTATTTTCATGAAAGAGCATGGTATAAATTTAGTAAGTTTGGAGTAAAGAATGGTTAAATTAATATTATGATTAATGAAAAAAGATATTGTTAAATCTCACTTAAAAAAAAAAGCACTATCAAAGCTTGCTTTATCAATTAGCCTATTTATTGTGCTTTTAACCTCAACTGGATACATCTTTAATTCTATAGGAGTAATTTTTCTATTCTATATTTCTTGTTTTATATTTTTCTACAATTTAGTAATCCACTTCTTATTAGAAAAGTTTGATATTCAATCATGATTAAAACACTCGTTAGGACAATTAATGACATTGTGTAATAAATAGATATCAAATATTCTCTTAATGTGAGTAAAATGGGTATGGGCATAAACGGAATAACTGAACCAATATATTTTCTAATAACTGCTATTGGTTTTATAATAGTAAGCTTTATTAATTACAGAAAAAATGGAAAAACTTTAGAAACGAAGTATCTTTCTGGTCTGGCTGTTTTCTTTATAGTTTGTTTTATTATTTTAAATTTTTATTAATCTTAACCCTTAGTGTTTAATATATGCATCCGGATAGTTAGTAAGATTTTCATCTGAAATTGGTGTCATTACAGCACTTTCTACAACAGCTCCAGCTTCCTTCCTTTTCTCAGTAAGTTCCTTATCATCTCTAAAAGCTTGGAGTGCTTCCATGTTTGGAAATTGCATTACTGTATGAAGTTTTGTTGGGTCATCTTTTTGTGTGCCTGCAAAAACAAATTTTATTCCATGCTCTTTTAATTTTCCATCCTGAGCATAAACCATCTCTTTCCACGTTTTAAATCCTTTGGTAATTGTAATTTCACCTTTAACTAATATTCCCATATGAACCTCCTTATTAATATTTTAAAAGCTTTTTCATGATCCAAGGTTATCAAATCCTATACCCTGTGACGACCAGATTTTTGGTCGGCATTTGGTCGGCATTATTCTATAATTTGTGTGATTTGATTATTGCTGATTGTTGCAATATAAGGGTTATTGAAACAAAGTTCGGGGCACCTGGCAACAGAACGCCCCTTCTCAAAAGAAGAAATAGCAAAATCACTAAAATCTAATTATTTTATTATTTAATTTATAAATTTGATTAATTTATTTTTTATTAATTTCAGCTTGAGCGGCTGCAAGTCTTGCTATTGGCACCCTATATGGAGAACAAGAAACGTAGTTCAGGCCTATTTTAGAGCAAAAAAATATGCTCTTTGGATCACCTCCGTGCTCTCCACATATTCCTAGCTTTAAGTTTTTATTTTGTTTCTTTCCTTTTGAAACTGCTATTTCAATTAAATCTTCAACTCCTGCATCAATTGAAACAAATGGATCGATAGTAAAAATTTTGTTTTCTATGTAATCATTTAAAAACTTTCCACTGTCGTCTCTACTTATTCCAAATGTAGTTTGAGTTAAATCATTTGTGCCAAAACTAAAAAATTCAGCATGTTTTGCAATATCTTTTGCTTTTATTGCTGCTCGAGGAAGTTCAATCATGGTTCCAACCATATAATCTAATTTAACTTTATTTTCCTCTTGTACTTTTTTAGCTGTATTTTGAACTAGATCTTTCATTATCTTTATTTCAGCTTCTGTGGAAATTAAAGGTATCATTATTTCAGGAAAGGCCGCTTTTATCTTTTTATTTTTTAATTCAACTAAAGCTTCAAAAATTGCTCTACATTGCATTTCATATATTTCTGGATAAGAAATACCTAATCTACACCCTCTGTGCCCAAGCATAGGATTTTGTTCATGTAGCTCTGATATTCTAGATTCTATTTCTTTTACATCTGCACCAACAATTTTAGAAACTTCTAAAATCTCTTTTTCAGAATTTGGCAAAAACTCATGTAAAGGTGGGTCTAGTAATCTCACCGTGACTGGTAAACCATTCATAATCTTAAAAATTTCCACAAAATCTTTTTTTTGATGAGGTAGTAGTTTTATAAGAGCTTTAGCTCTATCCTCTTTGGTTTTAGACAAAATCATCTCTCTTACAGATAAAATTCTCTCTTCATCAAAAAACATATGTTCTGTTCTGCACAAGCCAATCCCCTCAGCACCAAAATCTCTTGCTGTTTTTGTATCTATTGGAGTTTCTGAGTTAGATCTTACTTTAAGCTTTCTTATACTATCTGCCCAACTCATTAACTTAGAAAAGTCCCCTGAAATTTCAGGTTTAACAGTTGGAACATTTCCTAATATAATTCTTCCAGACGATCCATCTATAGTAATTATATCTCCCTCTTGAATCTCTAAATCAGAAGTTTTAAAAATTTTTTTCTTATAATCTATATTTATTTCGCTTGATCCAGATACACAAGGTCTTCCCATTCCCCTAGCTACAACGGCAGCATGACTTGTCATGCCCCCTCTTGCTGTTAATATTCCTTTTGCAGCATGCATACCCTGAATATCTTCTGGAGATGTTTCTGTTCTTACTAAAATCGTATCTTGCATCATGCTATTTAATCTCTCTGCTTCTTCTGATGTAAAAACAACCTTGCCACTTGCTGCACCAGGTGATGCTGGTAAGCCATTTGCAATAACTTTAATTTCACTTTTCTCATCTAATGTTGGATGAAGTAAAGTATCTAGTGAATTTGGATCTACTCTTAAAATAGCTTGTTTTTTTAAAATTAATTTTTCTTTAACCATATCAACAGCAATTTTTACTGCTGATTTAGCTGTTCTTTTGCCTGATCTTGTTTGTAAAATCCACAGTTTATTATTTTCAACTGTAAATTCTACATCTTGCATATCTTTGTAATGATTTTCTAATTTTTTTAGAATTTTTTCTAATAATTTATAAACTTTTGGCATCGACTCTTCCATTGATGCATCTTTAACATTAGCATCTTTACGTGCTTTTTTAGTAATATATTGTGGTGTTCTTGTACCTGCTACAACGTCTTCACCTTGAGCATTAATTAAATATTCTCCATAAATATCATTTGATCCATCAGAGGGATTTCTTGTAAACACAACACCAGTAGCACAATTATTACCCATGTTTCCAAATACCATAGATTGAACATTTACCGCTGTTCCCCACTCAGATGGAATTTGATTTAATTTTCTGTAAATTTTTGCTCTGTTACTTTCCCATGA
>CABXXB010000015.1 GCA_902516065.1 uncultured Pelagibacteraceae bacterium
CTAATTGTAAATCAGCTATAACATAGCCTTTTTTAATAAAATTTTCGGCTATAAAAAGTTTAGGATCATTATTTAATAACCTGGCAAAAGTGATTAAATCTTTTATCAATAATGGTTTTGTTGATATAAAAATTTCAGTTATAGAAAACTTGTCTCTTAAAAATGATTTTATAGAAATTTTTGTTTTAATTGTTTCAATTTTAATTTCTTTATTTCTATAAATTAGATTTGTACCAATAGTTTTAGCATTAATTCCAAAGTTAAATAGATCTAGTTTTGCGCTTACATCATTTAATTTAAGTTTAATATTTGGTTCAATTTCATTTATTTGAGATATTATTTTTGAATTTAGTTTATCTGTTTTAATTCCAATAATACTTAAATATGTTGCTACAAGTACCAATATTATTATTAAACTGATAAATGATCTATAAATTATTTTTATCATAAAATTTGATATAAAGATTTTTCTAAAAATTCATCTATTTCCCCGTCCAAAACTTTATCAGGGCTAGTACTTTCATGATTGGTTCTATTATCTTTAATTAATCTATACGGTTGTAATACATAAGATCGAATTTGATGACCCCAGCCTATTTCTGATTTTGATGCTTCAGTACTTTGACTTTGTTCTTCTTTTTTTTTCATTTCAAAATCATATAATCTTGCTTTCAACATATTCATGCATGTCTCTTTATTTTTATGTTGAGATCTTTCATTTTGACATTGAACTACTATTTTTGAAGGAATATGTGTAATTCGAACAGCACTATCAGTTGTATTAACATGTTGTCCGCCAGCACCACTTGAACGATAAGTGTCTATTCTTAGATCTTTTTCTAATATTTCAATATTAATATTTTCATCAACTACTGGATATACCCAAACGCTGGCAAAACTTGTATGTCGCCTAGCACCTGAGTCAAATGGTGATATTCTTACCAATCTATGAATACCAGATTCTTTTTTTAACCAACCAAATACATAATCACCTTCAATCTTTATTGTTGATGATTTAATTCCAGCTTCATCTCCTTTATGCTCACTTACAATTTGATATTTGTATTTTTTATTTTCAGCCCATTTTAGGTACATTCTTCTTAACATATCTGCCCAGTCTTGGCTTTCAGTTCCTCCAGCACCCGCGTGAATTTCTATATATGAATCTAATGGATCTGCTTCGTTTGATAAAAAACATTTTATTTCATTTTTTTTTGATAGTAATCTTAGATTAGAGATATTTTGATTTACTTCATTTTGAATATCGATATTATTTTCCTCTAAAGCTAATTCATATAAATCGTCAAGATCTTTGAGTTGATTATTTGATTGATTATAAGAATTTATTAAATCTTCGAATAACTTTTTTTCTTTAATTATTTTTTGAGATTTTGATTTATCTTGCCAGAAGTTAGCTTCAAGCATTTTATTATTATGATTTTCTAATTTTGAATGAATATCGTTTTTTTCAAAGATACTCCTTAATTCTTTTATTAATTTTTTCTATTTCTTTTTTAAAATTTAAATATTTATCATTCATTAATAAAACCTTAATATATTATTGGTATCTAATCTATTGTTATTTGAATATAAAATTTTTCCATCAGATATGTTTTTACTTTTGTATGACTCAATTATTGTGTTTTTTGAACTAAATTTAGCTTTGTTACCAGTATTAGGGTCTACAACCATTAATGTTATATCTTTAGGAACTTTAAATGGTCTAGCATCTGATTTTATTACTGCTTTTTTTACAAACTCCTCAAAAATTGGAAGAGCTGCTTTTGATCCTGTTTCGAATTTACCTAGCGGTTTTGGGTTATCCATACCAACATAAACACCAATAACTAAATTTGAAGTAAAACCAATAAACCATGCATCAGTATTATCGTTTGTGGTACCAGTTTTTCCAGCAAGGTTTAGTCCCAGTTTTTTTAATTTTTTTCCTGTTCCTCTCTCTACAGCTCCTTGTAAAATTGAAGTTAATTGATAGGCCGTCTGAGGTGATAAAACTTTTTCATAATCATCTTCTATTTTAGGAAATTCTTTTCCAGTAAAAGAAATTTTATCACAATTTGTGCATTTTCTATTTTCATTATTAATTATAGTATTTCCCTCACCATCTTGAATTCGATCAATTAAAACTGGTTTAATTAATTTTCCTCCATTAACAAATGAACAATATGCTGATGTTAAATTTAATAATGTTGTTTCGGCTGAACCTAATGAGATTGATAATAATTCCTCAGGCTGTTTATAAATATTCATTCTTTTTGTGAAGTTTGCAATTTTCTCAACTCCTAATTTTTGAGCTATTCTAACTGTCATTAAATTTCTGGATTTTTCCAATCCAACTCTTAATGTTGAAAGGCCATAGAATTTTTTTCCATAATTTTCGGGTTTCCACTTTTTTAAATCTACCCCTTGATCTAAAACAAGTGGAGCATCTAAAATTAAAGAAGATGGAGTGTATTCATTTTCTAATGCCAAAGCATAGACAAAAGGTTTAAACGCTGAACCTGGTTGTCGTAATGCTTGAGATGCTCTATTAAATTCACTATTTTTAAAACTAAAACCTCCACTTAATGCAAGAACTCTTCCTGTAAATGGGTCCATAACCACCATACCACCATTAATTTTAGGAAGTTGTTGAAGACTATAAGAATCTGAGTCGTTTTTTTTTACATAAATAACATCACCAACTTTAAATAAATCTTTAAATTCTTTTTTTGTCCAAGATATATCTTTATAATTAATTACACCTTGTAAACTATTCTCTGTTTCAATTATTGAATTAAATTGATTAATCTTTTTTACAATTACTATTTGCCAATCAATAGATTTTTCTAATTTAAATTTTTTCTCGATATTATTATACCAGTCTTTAGAATACTTAATATTTTTAATTGGCCCACGCCACCCCTTTCTTCTATCATAAGATATCAAACCATTTCTTAATGATTGTGTAGCAATTTTTTGTAACTCTAAATTAATTGGAGTATTGATATTGTAACCTTGGTTGTAAACTTTATTATAAGTTAATTTCTCTATAATATTTTTTCTAACATCCTCAATATAATACTGTGAATTTTCCAAAAAAACTTTTTTAACTTTTTTTAATTGAATTTTTTTGTTTTTCAGCTCTAAATATTTATTTTGATCAATAAAATTATTATCATATAAATTTTTTAAAACGAGATCTCTTCTGAACTTCGCAAGTTTTTTATTTCTATAAGGATTATATTTACTTGGTGCTTTAGGCAACGCAGCTAATAATGCTGCCTCGTTATAATTAAGCTCTTTAATTGACTTGTCGAAAAACTCTAGGCTGGCTGCAGCAACACCATAGGCTCCGCTTCCTAAATAAATCTGATTAAGATATAGTTCTAAAATTCTTTCTTTTGATAAAGCTCGTTCAATTCTAAATGCTAAAATTGCCTCTTTAATTTTTCTGTTTAAGCTAACTTCGTTTGTTAGTAGAAAATTTTTTGCTACTTGTTGAGTTATGGTAGATGCTCCCTCAAGTCTTTTAGAGGTCATTATATTTTTAATATTATTTACAATTGCTCTCATTACTCCTTTAGCATCAACTCCTGGATGAGAAAAAAAATTTTTATCTTCGGCTGATAAGAAAGAATTAATTACATTTTTTGGGATTGCTTCATAAGGTACAAAAATTCTTTTTTCTTTAGAAAAATCAGCCACTAGCTCTCCATTTCCAGAATACATTTTACTTGAAACTGGGGGCTTATAATTCTTTAAAAACCTATAATCAGGAATACTGTTTGAAAAAGTCCATAAAACTATCAAAATAGTTACTGAAGAAAGCAAAAATAAACTTAAAAGTATAACAAATATATTTTTGAATAAATTAGTCATTTTAATTTCATTATATCGCCGAATTTGTTAAAGATAAGGCACAAATATAAACAAAATTTTTAATATAAAAAAATGAACCAATTAAATCAAATAACATGGAAAAAAATTTATATATTGATGCTTCGCATCCTAATGAAACTAGAGTTGTACTTAAATCTGAAAACAATATCGAAGATTACGAATACGAGGGTTTAAAGAATAATCTCATAAAAAATAATATTTACTTAGGAAAAGTAAGTAGAATTGAACCTTCTCTACAAGCTGCTTTTATTGACTTTGGAAGAGACAGACATGGGTTCTTATCATTTAATGATATTCAGTCAGATTATTACCAAATTCCTAAAAGTGATTTAGAAATAATCAAACAAGAAGAAGAGAAAGCTAGAGAAGAACTTTCAAAAGAAGTTGAGGAAAAAGACGAAAAAAATTTAGCTGAAGGTAAATTAGAAATAGATGATCCTTTAGAAATTCAAAAAATAGAGGATGACAAAGAAATTTCTAGTATAATTGAAAATATTGATGAAGGTGATTTGCCTAATGATAATAATGTTCAAAATGAAAAAAATAATTCTATCTCTAGAGATGAAAAAGAGAAACAAAATCAAACTCGCAAATTTAAAAGATATAAAATTCAAGAAGTTATAAAACCAAATCAAGTAATTCTTGTTCAAGTTATAAAAGATGAAAGAGGTCAAAAGGGAGCTGCATTAAGCACTTTTATTTCAATAGCTGGTAAATATATTGTTTTAATGCCTAATACTCCTAAAGGCGGTGGTATTTCTAGAAAGATATTTAATCCAGCTGATAGAAAAAAAATTAGATCTATTCTAAATGAGATTGAAATTCCAAAAGAAATGGGTTTGATAGTTAGAACAGCTGGAAGTAACAAAACTAAAAATGAAATTAATCAAGATCTTGAAACATTAAAAAATACTTGGAATCAAATTAAAGATAATGCTTTGAGCTCTATAGCTCCCTCATTAATTCATCAAGAAAGTGAAATCATTAAACGAACTTTAAGAGATATGTATGATGAAAATACTAAAAATATAATCATAGAAGGTAACGAGGGTTATAAAAAAGCTCAAAACTTTATGAAAATGATGATGCCCTCCCATGTAAAAAAGATTAAAAAGTATAGAGGCAAGATACCTTTGTTTATTGAAGAAAAAATAGAACAAAAATTAAATCAAATATTTGACTCAGAAATTAAACTTAACTCAGGTGGATATTTAGTAGTTAATCCAACAGAGGCTCTTGTATCAATTGATATTAACTCCGGAAGTTCAATTAGACAAAAAAATGTTGAAAGTACTGCACTTGATACGAACATTGAGGCAGCTGAGGAAATTGCTAGGCAGATAAAAATTAGAGATCTTTCAGGTTTAATAATCATAGATTTTATTGATATGCTAAGTTACGGAAATCGAAGGATGGTTGAAAAAAAGTTAAAAGAAAAATGTAGATCCGATAGAGCAAGAATACAAATTGGTAGAATTAGTAATTTTGGTTTACTTGAAATGTCTCGACAAAGATTAAGGGAAAGTGCAGTAAAATGGAAAGTTGAATTAACTGACGAGTCATTTGCTCAAAAACTATTGAAAATAGTAGAATTAAAATCAGTGCTAAATAAAGCTAAATTTGTTGAATTGAAAGTATGTGAAAAAATTTCTGATTTTTTAAAAGAAAATTTTATAGAAAATTTAACTTATTTTGAAAAAAAAAATAAAATGAAAATTGATATTATAACTGATAACTCTTTGATCATTCCAGAGTACAAAATTGATCTTAAAAATAAATCTAAAAAAACAATAGAATTAGTTGAACATCATGAAAAATTGAAAAACTTGGAACAGCAAAAAAATGAACTTAAGATTTATGACATCAAAGAAAAGAAGAAATATAGTAAGAAAAAAGGTTATAAAAAAAAATTTTACAAAAAAACTAAATAATTCCTTTTGATGGTGAAGATGGACTTCCCATTAAAATTTTATCAATTCTTCCTGAGAGGTATGATTGTCTTCCTGCTATTACTGCATTTTTAAATGCTTGAGCCATTTCAAATGGTTTTTTTGCTTTAGCTATTGCTGTGTTAACTAAAACACCATCACAACCTAACTCCATTGCAATTGTAGCATCTGAAGCCTGTCCTAGCCCCGCATCAATTATCAAAGGAAGCTTAGTTTGATTTCTTATAATCATGATATTTGTTTTATTCAAAATTCCTAACCCAGATCCAATTGGTGCAGCTAATGGCATAATTGCTGAAGCTCCTGAATTTTCTAACCTTTTTGCCATTAAAGGATCGTCATTACAATAAACCATTACTTTAAAACCCTCTTTAGATAGAACCTCAGTTGATTTTAAGGTTTCAATCATATCTGGAAAAAGATTTTTTTTATCTCCTAAAACTTCTAGTTTAACTAATTTCCATCCACCAATCTCTCTCGCAAGTCTTAAAGTTCTAAGGGCGTCTTCAGAAGTAAAACACCCAGCTGTATTTGGTAGATAAGTGATTTTTTTGGGATCAATATAATCCATTAATAATGGTTTATTTTTATCAGATATATTTACTCTTCTTACAGCTACAGTAACAATATCAGCACCGGAAAGTTTTATAGCTTTAGCACATTCATTCATGCTCTTATATTTTCCAGTTCCAACAATTAATCTTGAGCTAAATTTTTTATTTGCCACTATTAATTTATCTTTCAAAAATTTACCCTCCCCCTATAAAATGAACAATCTCAATGACATCATTATTTTCTAATTTTATTTTTTTTATTTCTTTTTTATTAATTATTTCTTTATTTAATTCTATTGCCACTTTTGCAATTGGTATTTTTAGATCATTTATTAATTCATATAACGTTAATTTATCAATAATAGTCTTAATTTTTCCATTTATCTTAATTTTTATTTTTTTTAATTTTTTCATCGTATATAAATGCTGGATGAATAATAAAATAGTTATTATTAATGGTCCCAATCTTAATCTATTAGGTGAAAGAGAACAATCACAATATGGATCTGAAACATTTGATAAATTAAAAGAAAAATGTCTTAAAAAAACTACTGAATTAAAAATTGAAGCTGATTTTTTTCAATCAAATATAGAAGGCGAAATTGTCACTAAAATTCAAGACTCTAGAAAAAAATTTGACGGAATGATTATTAATGCAGCAGGTTTTACTCATACATCGGTAGCAATCAGAGATGCTCTAGATATTTTTAAAAAACCAATAATTGAGTTACATATCTCTAATATATACAAAAGAGAGCAATTTAGACATAAATCTCTCATCAGTGAAGTTGTTGATGGAGGAATTTTCGGATTAGGTACTGAAGGTTATATTTTAGCCATAATTTCAATGCAAAAACTTTTGAAAAATGAAAATAGATAAAAAAATTATCAAAGAGTTAACTGATTATCTTAATGAATTTAACCTAACTGAGATTGAATATACAGAAAAAGATACAAAAATAAAAGTTTCAAAATCTAGTTCATCTATTTCTAATCAGTCTATAAGTGCACCGAGTACTTCTTCTACATCGGTAGGTAAGATGACTGCGGAAACTAAGTCAGAAATAATTTCAGGTCTACAAGTAACATCTCCTATAATTGGTACTGCATATCACTCACCTGAACCAGGTGCCAAAAAATTTGTAGAAGTAGGAAAAAAAATTAAAAAAGGTGATACAGTAATGATTGTTGAGGCAATGAAAACAATGAATCATGTACCATCCACTGCAGATGGAGTGGTAAAAGAAATATGTGTCGCTGATGGTCAAGCAGTAGAGTTTGGGCAAACAATAATCATATTAGAGTAATGTTTAAAAAGATTCTAATTGCAAACCGTGGGGAAATTGCAGTTAGAATTATAAGAGCATGCAAGGAATGGGGAATTTCTACTGTTGCTGTTCACTCTGATGTGGACAGAGATAGTATGCATGTTAGAATGGCAGATGAGAGTGTTTGTGTAGGATCTCATCAACCTGCTAATAGTTACCTAAACATTCCTGCATTAATGTCAGCAATCGAAATTACGAATGCTGAGGCAGTACATCCAGGCTATGGGTTTTTATCTGAAAATGCAAACTTTGCTCGAGTTTTGGAAGAAAATAATATCAAGTTTATCGGTGCTTCATCTAAATTAATTCAAATGATGGGTGATAAGATTCAAGCAAAAAAAATTGCTAAAGAAAATGGTTTACCAGTAATCGAAGGATCTGAAGGTGGTGTCAAAGATATTCATGAAGCAAAAGAACTATGCAAAAAAATTGGTTTTCCAGTTTTAATAAAAGCATCTGCTGGAGGTGGTGGTAAGGGAATGAAAATCGTTTACAAAGAAGAGGAATTTGAGACATTGTTTTCTACTGCAAAATCTGAAGCAAAAAAATATTTTGGAAATGATGAGATTTATTTAGAAAAATTTTTTCAAAACCCAAGACATATTGAGGTGCAAATTCTAGCAGGAAAAAATAGGACTGTTCACTTACATGAAAGAGATTGTTCTGTCCAAAGAAGACATCAAAAACTTATAGAAGAAACACCTAGTCCAGTTTTAAATGATGAAATTCGAAAAGATCTTTTTGATAGAACTGTAAAAATGGTAAGCAAAATTGGTTATGAAGGTGCTGGTACGGTAGAGTTTATCTATGAAGATGGAAAATTCTATTTTTTAGAAATGAATACAAGAGTTCAAGTAGAACACCCAGTAACAGAGATGGTGACTGGGATTGATATTATCAAAGAACAAATTTGGATAGCTTTTTCTGGAGAAACTGCTCTAAAACAAAGCGATATAATGCCAAGAGGTCATGCAATAGAATGTAGAATCAATGCTGAGGATGCTAGCAAAAACTTTCAACCTTCACCTGGAACTATAGGAATGTGTCATCAACCCTCGGGTTTTAGAACTAGGGTAGATGGTGCAATATTTCAAGGTTATAAAGTAACTCCATATTATGACAGCATGGTATGTAAATTAATATGTCATGGCAGAAACAGAAAAGAAGCTATACAAAGAATGAATAGGTCTCTTGATGAATTTGTGATTGAAGGAATAACAACTACTATTCCATTACATAAAAAACTACTAAATCACAAAAAATTTTTGGAATCAGATTTTAATGTTGGTTGGCTAGATAAAGAAAAAATAATTTAATAACAATCTACAAGCCAAATATCATAAACAGGATGATCAAAAGGTGCTATTGAGGGACTTGAGGAAAACATCCATCCATTAAAAATATATACTTTATCATTATCATTTTTTGTTAAATCCCTAACTTGGATGTAAGCCTTAATTTCAGGATTGTCATCAAGTTCTGAGTTTGTACATTTCATACTTTTTATTGCTAAATCTTTATAAATAAGCTCATCAGTGTTAGTTAAACTAACTAATTCATTTTTTGAACTAATCTTATCTAAAATTTTAATATCAGTTTTAGTACCGCTCATATCACTTTCTGCTTTTACATTTATAATTTTGAATACAAAAATGCTGATGACGATGCTAATTAAAAGCTTATTCAGATTTCCAGCTTTTATATTTTTTATTGATAACATTATCTTTATTTTTATATGGATAATAAGCTTTTTCAGTTCCTGTAGAATTTGATTGATGAGGTTTTTGCCAATCAAACTTTTTTAATTCATGATCTTTTTCAATCTTATTTGAGGTAAAGTGCATCCAAGAATACCATTCGACAGGTATTTTCGTCGCATCAATTTCATCTGAATATATAACCCATCTTTTACCTTTTTTATCTTCGTAATATTTGTTCCCCAAAGAATCAGATCCAACAAATTTTCCAAATAAAATAGTTTTTAATCTTGTTCCAAAGGTATCTTGATTCCACCAAGTGAAAATTTTTTTTAAAAGTGTCAACATATAAATTTTTTATTATTCAATTTTTAATTGTATAAATTAAATTAGACTAAAATATGGATTTGTATATAAATGAATTAATTCATTATTCAAAATAAATTTTAAATTGGAGTAAAATGGCAAAATATTTAGTTGAGACTTATTATACATGTACATTCAAGGTAAATCACTATCTTGATGAAATTAATGAAACAGAACTTAAAAATCTTGAGAAGAGAGATGATGGTAAATTTGAAGTTATAGATGTCAAGCTTGACAACAGAAAAACAAAAAATTTAGATCCAAATAAAAACAAAGTTATAGATAATAAAATTGATTTAGTCACATCTAATAAAGATGCTAAAAAAGAAAATTTTGAACAATCAGTTACGCAAATTTTAAATAAATCTGAAAAATCGGGAAAACGATTTAGTATGCCTGATAGAAGAAAAGGCTATATTCAAAAAGCAACTATTGGAGATCACAAAGTTTACCTTCATACTGGAGAATATGAGGATGGTAAAATTGGAGAAATATTTATAGATACTAGTAAAGAAGGAGAATTGGTAAAAGCTTTAATGAATAACTTTGCGATAGCAGTTTCTCTTGGTTTACAATATGGAGTCCCATTAGATGAATACATCAGTGCTTTTATTGGTACAAAATTTGAACCATCTGGAAAAGTTCATGGTAATGATAGAATATTAAGTGCTTCATCTATTTTAGATTATATATTTAGAGAATTAGCAATTTCTTATCAAAATAGAGAAGATCTAGCTCATACACCCTCTATTGGTGGGTTAGAGTCAACTAATTCAGATGATCAGGGCTCTGAGGATCAAAATCAATTATTAAAGATAGTTAAAGATATAACTAGTAAAGGTTTTGTAAGAAATAATTACAAAAAAAACCTTGTAGATTTATCTGATGTTAAGATTAATCTTAAGGGTAAAAAATAATTATTTTTTAGACTTTAGGCTAATATTTAATTCTTTAAGTTGTTTATCAGACACATCTGATGGAGCGTTCATCATTAAGTCTTGAGCGTTTTGATTCATTGGGAACATTGTCACTTCTCTAATATTTTTCTCATTAGCAAGTAACATAACTATTCTATCAATTCCAGGAGCAATGCCTCCGTGAGGGGGTGCACCATAGCTTAAGGCATTTATCATTCCACTAAATTTTTGATCAACATCTTGTTTTGAATATCCTGCGATAGAAAAAAGTTTGTACATTAATTCTGGTATATGGTTCCTAATTGCCCCGGATGATAATTCAACACCATTACAAACAATATCGTATTGATAAGCAAGAATATCGAGAGGTTTATCAAATTTAATCTTATCAATTTCTCCCTGTGGCATTGAAAAAGGATTGTGACTAAATTCTATTTTATTACTTGTATCGTCTCTTTCAAACATTGGATAATCAATTATCCAACAAAATGCAAAAATTTCATTATTAATTAAATCTAAATCTTTTGCTATCTTGTCTCTTGCTATAGATATAA
>CABXXB010000016.1 GCA_902516065.1 uncultured Pelagibacteraceae bacterium
TCTCAAATTTTAACTTTAGGACTCGTTATGATTGGAATTTTTGCAATGTTCGTAATTTTATTTAAAAATATTAAATTATCATTAATTGGTGTTGTTCCAAACTTTATTGCTGCTTTTTTTATTTTAGGAATTATTGGAATGCTTAATATTCCCCTTGATATGATGACAATTACAATTGCTGCAATAACTATTGGAATAGCAGTAGATAACAGTATTCATTATATTTATCGATTTAAAGAGGAATTTAGTAAACTTAAAGATTATAAGAAAACACTTAAAATTTGTCATTCAACTGTAGGGAATGCAATTTTAAATACTTCAATTACTATTGTGTTTGGCTTTTCAATTTTAGTTTTATCTAAATTTATTCCAACTATCTACTTTGGCGTATTTACAGGACTTGCAATGTTACTCGCAATGATTTCAGTATTAACTCTTCTACCTTCTTTGATATTAGTCATTAAACCATTTGGTAAATAAAAAATGTTTAAAACTTTTGTGGATTTTTATGATGCGACCTCTATTATAGATTTAATTTATTTAGTTATTACTATTCTATCATTAATCAAATGTTATAAAACAGGATTTGTCCTTAGCATTTTATCAATGATGAAATGGCTTCTTGCATATATTATTACATTAATAATTTTTCCAAGAATAAAACCATTTTTAAAAAATATCATTGATAATGAGTATGTGCTTGACATAGGTCTTGGTATAACAATATTTGTTGTTGTTATCTTTTTAGTTTTAATGATTAACAAAGGTATCAGTAAAGCAGTTAGATATACAGGAATTGGAAGTTTGGATACATTGTTTGGATTCTTTTTTGGATTTTTAAGAGCATATATAATTTCAGTGTGTATATTTTCAGGTATCCATATCGTGTATAATTATGATAAATGGCCAATAAATGTGGATAAATCTTATGCCTTTCCATACTTAGAGAAAGGTAGTAATTATTTGTTGAAAGAATTCCCAGATGAAAAAACATACCAAGATTCTAAAGAAAAAATTGAAGAACTTTAATCCAAAACTTAAAGAAGAATGTGGTGTATTTGGTATCAGCAATATTGAGGATGCATCTGCTTTAACTGCATTGGGGCTTCATGCTCTTCAACACAGAGGTCAAGAGGGTTGTGGAATTGTTACTTTTGATGGTGAACAGTACTACTCTGAAAAAAGGTTTGGTTTAGTTGGTGATAATTTTAATAAAGAAAAGGTCCTTAAAAGACTAAAAGGCAATTATGCAATTGGACATAACCGATATAGCACCACAGGAAGCAATACTCTGAGAAATATTCAGCCTTTTTTTGCAGATACTAATGCTGGTGGAATTGGCGTAGCTCATAATGGAAATTTGACGAACTCTATTCATTTGAGAAATAAACTGGTTGAAGATGGTGCTATTTTTTACACTACTTCAGATACTGAAACAATTGTTCAATTAATTGCAAAATCTAAAAGAGTTAAAACTATTGATAAGGTGGTTGATGCAATTTTTCAAATTCAAGGAGGATATGCTTTAGTAATGTTAACTCAAAAATCATTAATAGGTGTTAGAGATCCTCATGGAATTAGACCTCTTATAATTGGAAAACTTAAAAAAAGTTATGTGCTTGCATCTGAAACTTGTGCACTAGATATTATTGGAGCGACTTTTGTCAGAGAGGTCGAAAATGGTGAAATCGTTTTAATTGAAAATGATAAACTTACAAGCATTAAGCCCTTCCCTCCTAAAAAAGTAAAACCATGTGTTTTTGAATATATTTATTTTGCAAGACCAGACAGTATTTTGGGGGGTGTAACAGCATATGAACACAGAAAGAATTTAGGTAAAGAATTAGCTAAGGAAAATGATATTGATGCTGATATCGTCGTGCCTGTACCTGATAGTGGAAATGCGGCAGCTTTAGGATTTGCACAATATTTAGGTAAAAATTATGAGCATGGGTTAATTAGAAATCACTATGTTGGAAGAACTTTTATTGAACCAAGCCAACAAATAAGAAGTTTAGGTGTTAAATTAAAACTCAATGCAAATAAAACAACAATAAAAGATAAAAAAATAATTTTAATTGACGACTCTCTTGTTAGAGGAACTACATCACATAAAATTGTAAAGATGCTTTATGAAGCTGGTGCTAAAGAAGTGCATGTCAAAATTGCTTGTCCTGAAATAAGATTTCCAGATTTTTATGGAGTTGATACTCCTACAAGAAAAGAATTATTAGCAGCTAATAAAACAAATGATGAAATATGTGAATATATTGGTGCAAAATCCTTAAAATTTTTATCAATTAATGGAATGTATCGAGCAATCGGATTTGATAAACGAAATGAAAATTATCCTCAATTAACTGATCACTATTTTACTGGTGATTACCCAGTTAAACCTATTGATGAATTAGGAGATAATAAAATTACTCAATTATCTTTACTGAGCACAGCTTCAAATAATTAGATTTAAACTTTAAATAATTTGTGAAAAATTTAACAGATCAACAAAAAGGCTCATTACTAGCTTTTATAGCTGTAATGTTTATTACACCTGACTCTTTATTCATAAGACTTTCCAATATTGATACTTGGGGTTTGGTTTTTTATAGAGGAATCATTCCATTTTTTACTGTTTTTTTTGGAATGCTATTAATTTATAAATTAAATTTTTTTAAAATTCTTTTTACAAGTGGTTATCATGGACTTATTTATGTGAGCACATTTAGTGTAACAAATATTACTTTTGTAGTTTCAATTCAGAACACTAATGTGGCTAATACACTTGTAATGATTGCTACCGCTCCAATGCTGTCGGCAATTCTTGGTGCAATTTTTTTAAAAGAACCTCCTGACAAAAAAACTTGGATCTCAATAATCGTTACTTTTTTTGCAATAATCTATATCTTTTTTGACTCTCTAAAATTAGGCAATTTTTATGGAGATATTTTAGGATTTGTTACTGCAATAGGTTTAGCAGTAGGTGCTGTTACTATAAGATCAGCAAAATCAAAAAATCTGGTTCCAGCTGCTGTTGTTGGAAAACTATTAGTGGCAACTTTTGCATTGTTTTTTATTGAGAGTTTTGCGCTTAATGAAAAAGACCTTATTATAGTTCCTTTAATGTGTATTCTATGCGTAGCAATACCTTTTGTTTTGGTAACTATAGCTCCAAGATTTATACCTGCAGCCGAAGTCAATCTATTTTTCTTATTAGAGACTATTATAGGTCCAATCTGGGTTTGGTTGATAATAAAAGAACAACCAAGTATTGAAACTCTCTATGGAGGCGTAGTTATAATTCTTACCATTGCAGTCCATTCTTTTTTAAAGCTTAAGAATTCTTGAGCTTGTCACAATTAAGACTTGATTTAATAATAGATCGCGAATAGTTACTGCAATTTTTATGAATAAAGTTTTAAAAAATTCTTGGGCTCTTTTTTTAGGAATGGGGTTCATTATGATGGCTTATGGTTTTCAAGGCTCCTTGCTTGGTGTTAGAGCAGTACAAGAGGAATTTAGTCTAACAGCTACAGGTTTTATGATGTCTGGTTATTTTGTAGGTTACTTTGTTGGTGCAGCTACAATTCCAAACATAATTTCGAGAGTAGGTCATATAAGAGTTTTTGCAGCATTTGCCTCATTAGCATCATTAGTCATTTTAGTTCACTCTATTTTAATTAATCCATTTGTTTGGTTTTTATTAAGGGTATTAACTGGAATAAGTATGGTTTGTATTTATACAGTTGCTGAAAGTTGGCTCAATGACAGATCAAGCAATAAAAATAGAGGAAGTGTTCTATCTATCTATATGGTCATCCTTTACGGATCAATGGGTGTGGGTATGTTTTTACTTAATTTTAGTAGTCCTCAAAATTTTCAACCATTTATACTAATATCTGTAATCACATCAGCAGCTCTTATTCCCATTTTGTTAACTAAAAAAAAACCACCTACTTTTAAAAGAATTAAAGCAATGACATTAAAAAATCTCTATGAGGCTTCTCCATTTGGAATGGTAAGTTCTTTTTTTTATGGAACAATTCAAGCAGCTTTATTTACTTTACTGGCAGTTTATGCAACCTCGATGAATTTTACGATATTAGAAATATCAATTGTAACATTTTTATTAGCAGTTTCTGGGGCTGTTTCACAATTTCCTGTTGGAAAAATATCTGACATGTATGATAGAAGATTGGTTATCGTTGTTTCTACTTTTGGAGCAGCATTATTTGCACTTCTTGCAATTTTAGTTTCAAGACAAATGTATTTACCCGATGGCCTGGCTACTAGTAAAACTTGGTTTTATATCTTTTTAATACTCTTTTCTTTTTGTAGTTTGCCAATGTTTTCTTTAATTTTGGCACACACAAATGACTATATACCGAAAGAAAAATTTGTTGCTGCAGGTGCAGGTCTCCAATTTGTATTTGGATTAGGTGCTATGAGTGGGCCTTTTTTATGTTCAATATTTATGGATTTAGTTGGTTCGAACGGATTTTTTATATTTTTATTTTTCTTTCATTCTGTGATTGGAGTTTTCGGAATTTATAGAATGAGAGTAAGACAAACAGTTGATAATCCAGACTCACAATTTGTTGCAATGCCTCAAACAATTACTCCAGCTGGAATCGAGTTAAATCCACAAACTGAACCAATCCAAGAACCAAATCCTGTTATTAAAAGTTCTGAGAATATTGCTGATACTTCTGAAGAAATAAAATATTAATTTCTTAAGGATCTATCAATTGCTTTTGACATCTTACTTAAAACTTGTTGCTTATTTAGCTGATCACTTCTTACTAATATTGCGTCTTTAACTTTAATAAGAGGGCTATTTTTTCTTTTTTTATCTAAATTAGTTCTAATTTTAAGAGATCTTTTTACCTCTTTTAGTGATACTGATTTTTTAAGATCTAACCATCTTCTCATAGCTGCAATTTCTAGATTACATTTAAAATAAAAAGCTACATCATATTTCGGGTTTTTATTTAAAATCTTAGATGCTATATCACGCCCCTCAACGCAAATTCTGTTATTTCTTCTAATAATTTTCATTTGTAATTGATTTACGATTTCTCTAACTTTTTTATTTTTAGCAATAATTGCTACATGATTTGAAATTTCCTCTGAGTGAAGTTTTTGTTTTGATATGACTTTGTACGAAGCTGTTTTAAATTTCTTCTTTAAAAATGGAATAATACGCTTAGGCTTATGTTGAATAATCATTTTACTACAATATCTATAAATTAAGCCAGAATTAATAAGTAAAAGTTTATATTTTTTCGAGACTAGTTTTGCTGCTGTGCTTTTTCCACTTGCAGATTCTCCATCACAAGCAATAATTAATCTTTTTAACTTAGCCATAATATTTAATAAACTATTTTATTAAATATTAAACAAAAACAAGATATACGATTAGACTTATTTTAGATTAAAAACTTTATTGGGTTGTATGAATAAAGAAAACGCTAGCAAACTCTGGAAAATTATTCAGGAAGCTGGCGATTATTTGGTTGGTCAATTACCAGATCATCCAAACCATCCAAAAGGAAGAAACCCTTATGCACATGTTGCTATATGTGTGAAAGATCATTTTAATGCAAGTTATAAAGATATTCCGGATGAAAAATTTAATGAAGTAATAAAATATATTGAATTTTTAAAACAAAATCCCAGTTAAAATTTTACTGTTTTGGAAAATAATCTTTTAAAGTTCCTTCTCGGTAAACATCTGCAGTGCAACAATGTAATCCACCACCAAATGCATATGCGTCTCTAAGTTCTACTGGTATTACTTCCATTCCAAGTTTATCTAGTTGTTCTGCTTGATAAATTTCACTTTTTTCTACACATACTGTTTTTGGATCTAAAACTAAAACATTCATTGATAGCCATGTTGATGAATAACATAAAGGTGGTGGTTCATTATGTGCGGGTTGAGCACTGTCAATAATTTCCCAACCATTATCTTCAAATAACTTTCTTTGTTCTTTTGGAAGTCTTCTTTGAGGATTATTAATAATTAATCCTTCTTTGATTGGAGTAAAAGTTGCATCTATATGAATTGGGTACGGATCACCAGGAAAATTAACTGCATGAACTCTATGATCTTTGTAATGTCTTTTCAACCAATCAATTCCCTTTAAGTTAGTTGTAAAACCATGTTGTATAACTAAATCTTTACCAAATCTTAATACATCAGCAGCATCAAATAATGGTTCTTCTTCTGTAGTTACAAAATATTTTTTTTCTGTCCACTCTAATCTTTTTTGAACACCAATTTTTTCTGAGAGATAATCTTTTCTATAATCTGCATCAGTTAATCTTGGTTTTGGAGCTGATTCATGTCTCATATTAGGATCAGCATCATAATATGCTTTTAATAATGGTCGGTAACAAAGATATTCAAACCAACGACATCGATAACTCATAGTTGCTTCTAGGATTTCATTTCCAACTGTTAGAAGAACGTCTCTAGGAGGCATACAACCAAACATAGTTTCGGCTTCCCAATCAGGTGTTGATGTTTTTTGATTAAAATCTATTGGAGTTGGTCGATCTACCTTAATACCTTTTTTTTCAAGCATATTTGAAAAATCATTTAAAAGTTGATTAGCTTTATCAACTGTATCTTTAGTTCTAGGTCCAAATTGACCTCTCATATCACTATCCTCAGGAACTTTTGCATCTAATGCAGGCTCTGGTGCTGGAATACATGTGCCATCTGCACGACCAACAATTACATGTTTCAAAGGATCCCACTCGTTCCAACTGTTAACGATTGTTTTATTACCACTCATAATATCAGTTTCTTATAATATTGTGCTCAGGACCAAAAGGAAATTTTGTAATATTTTCTACACCCTCTTTTCCGATCACTAAGATATCATGTTCTCGATAACCGCCTGCACCGAGATTACCTTCTGGAATCATAATCATTGGTTCCATTGAAACTACCATGTTTTCTTCAAGCACTGTATCAATATCCTCTCTTAACTCTAATCCAGCTTCTCTACCATAAAAATGAGAGAGCATTCCAAATGAATGACCATAACCAAAAGTTCTGAATTGAAGAAATCCAAGTTCAGCGAAAAGTTCATTAAGCTCATGACAAATATCTGAGCATTTAACACCCGGTTTAATAAGTTCTAGGCCTCTTTTGTGAACTTTTACATTTGCTTCCCAAGCTTTTAAAGATGCGTCGTCTGCATGATCAACAAATAAAGTTCTTTCTAAAGCTGTATAATATCCTGAAATCATTGGAAAAGTATTTAATGATAAAATATCACCTTTTAATAATTTTCTGTTTGTTTTTGGATTGTGAGCTCCATCAGTGTTGATTCCAGATTGAAACCAAACCCAAGTGTCCATATATTCTGCATCTGGATAAGTTTTAGCTATTTCTCTTTCCATTTTATCTCTACCAGCAATAGCAATTTCTAACTCTGTATTACCCTCTCGAATATTTTTTACAATTTCCTCACCTCCGATATCAGCTATTCTTGCTCCTTTTTTAATAATCTCTATTTCCTCTTTAGATTTTATCATTCTTAATTTCATTAAATCTTGAGAAATATCGCTAAAGACCGAAAAAGTGAATATAGATCCTATTTTTTCTCTCATATCTAATGTTACATGATCATTTTCAATGCCAATTCTTTTTGGAGGCTCATCTCTTCCTATAATAGATACAATTGCTCTTAAAAAATTATCTCTTTTCCAGTCAGTATAAATTACATTATCACAGTGCGATCTACGCCAAGGCTGACTTGCATCAATATTTGCTGAAATAGTGGAAATTTTATTTTCAGTTATCACACAACCATATGGTCTTCCAAAAGAACAATAAATAAAACCTGTGTAATATGCAATATTGTGCATAGATGTTAAAATAATCATATCTAGATTATTTTTATCCATTAGTGACCTAAGCTTAGTTACTCTTTTGTTATATTCATCGTTGGAAAAAGGAAGTTTTACTTTTTCTCCATTTTTTAATGTAAAAAAATCAGGTCTTTCCATTTTATTTACCTAAGAAATTAATTTAATCCAATATATCGTTTATTCCATCTCATAATCAAACTGTAATAAAATAAAGATATAAATAAAAAGAAACCACCAATAATAGTATTGGTATCTGGTACCTCGTTAATACCAAATAAAGGTAACCATACCCAAAAAATTCCACCTATTACCTCTGTTAAAGACAGTAAAGTTAATTCAGCGGCAGGGATTGCTTTAGAACCAATAGAATATAAAATTAGTCCGAGACAAACTAAAGTACCATGTAATGAAAATAATGAGCTATTATAACTAGTTGAAAAAAAAACCTGTCCTTTCAATAAAATCATAGCTGTTGCAAAAATAAAACAAAATAATCCTGCGAAGGCAACTGTTGTAAACTTAGGTGTTTCTTTTCTCCATCTTAATGTTACAGAAAAAACAGAAAAACCTACAGAAGAAGTTATTCCAAAAATAAATCCAACAAGAGAATTTTCTCCAGTATTTCCAAAAGCCATTATTATAATCCCAATTGTTGCAATAACTATTGATATCCAAACACTTAGAGAAATTTGTTCTTTTAAAAAAATAAATGCTAAGAGTGCTGTAAAAAAAGGCATTGCAGCTAAACATAATAAGGTAATTGCAGCCGTAGTATTTGTAATTGAATAAATAAATGAGATCATCGCAATACCAAGACCTGAACCACCTATTATTCCAGATGCACCTATTTTTAAATAATTTTTCCAAAATTTAATTCCTTCTTCAAAATATAAATAAAGATTAAGAATAATAAAAATAGTGAGACCTCTTCCAAATATATATTGCCAAGGCACTTGGTTAGGGCTCTCCATGTATCTAACTACCAAGGGTCCAAAAGACCACAAAATTCCTGCGAATAGTACTACTTGAATAGCTATTTTTGGATTTTTTAATTCAAGCATGCGCGGGAGAATAATTCTAAAAATTTAGAACTACAACATAATTTCATCGCTTTAATCTAAAATTTTATTAGGGCAGTTGGGGAAAAAACAATCAATAATTTGACCTTTTTTAAATTTAGTTTGGCCTTGAGGCAGTACTGCCCATATATTTGATTTTACAAAAGAGTTAATTCTAAACGACTCTTGACCAGGTAATAACTCTACTTCTAATTTACCATTTTGAGTTGTAATAAGTTTGCTCTTAATAAATCTTGTAAAATTTTTTTTTTTTTCAAAATCATTTTTTAAAGATGCTTTAATTGGTTTTTCATTGTTAATATTTAAAATGTTTTCAATAAAAGGATAAACAAAAAATCTGAAACAGGCAGCAGATGAAATTGGATTTCCTGGTAAACCGAATATTGCTTTTTGTTTTATTTTTGCAAATAATACTGGTTTTCCTGGTCTTATCATTACACTTTTAAAATAATGAGAGGTTTTAAATTGATTAACAACACTTGGTATATAATCAAATTTTCCAGCAGAGACAGCTCCTGATGTAATAATTATATCTATACTAGATTTAATCATTTTACTAATTTTAGATTTAAATAATTGTTGATGATGATCTCTTAAAATTCCGCCATCCTTAAAATTAAATAAAAAGCTATTATTCAAACTTTTAATATAATAATGATTTGAATTTCTTACTTTCCAACTTGGAATATTGTCTGAATTAGAAATTTCATTACCTGTAGAAAAGAATAAAATATTTAATTTTTTTTTAACTTTAATTTTTTTAACGCCCAATGTCTTTAGTGCTAAAATATGGTTCGATCGAATAATTGTACCTTTTTTTATAACAAGTTGATTCTTTTTATAGTCAGATCCTTTAAAACGAATATGATTAAATTTTCTTATCTTTTGATCAATAATAATTGATTTTGGATTTTTTTTATTTGGATAAAAATTAATTTGTTCAATTGGAACAATTGTATTAAACATTTTGGGAATTACACCACCGGTCATTATCTCTGCTGTTTCAAATTTTTTAACTTTTTTATTTAAAGGTTTATTGCCTGCTGCAATAGATCCAATTATTCTAAAATGTTTTATATTTTTTTTATTAATAACTTTTGTATCATTTGAATTAATAGCAAAGCCATCAAAGGCAGCATTATCACTTAAAGGATAATCAGAGGTGGATAGGATATCTTTTGATACAATTCTATTCAAAGAATCATTAATAAAGATTTCTTCATCCCTAATTTTAATTTTTGCTTTTTTTAAAATTTTTTTTGCTTGTAGATAATTAATCATTTAAGATTTTGTTTGCTTTTTTTAAATCCTCTTGAGTATTGATATTAAAGAAAGGATTTTCTTTTTCAAATGACATGTTAATAGTTTTTACTCCAATATTATTAGCCCATTTTTCAACTTTTCTTGATCCATTTTCTAAATCTTTTTCTAGCTGATCAATTAAACTCGTAGACCATAAACCAAATATATTGTGTCGTTTGTCATTAAATGTCATAAAAAATAATTCACTCTCTTTTTCATTAACTTTTTCAAAAAAGTTATTAAGAATATTCTTTTTAAAGAATGGAGTGTCTGAAGGAAATGATGCAATCCATTTATGAGACTTATTGTTATCTTTTGCCCATTTCATTGCAGTAAAGATCCCTCCCAATGGTCCAAGATCTTTTTTAAAATCTTTTATTTTTTCAATTTTATTTGATTGTAGATGTTTAATGGGGTCATTTGCGACAATAAGAATTTCATTAAATTCATCAATCAATTCTGACAAAATATAATCGATAAGGATTTTTCCCCCT
>CABXXB010000017.1 GCA_902516065.1 uncultured Pelagibacteraceae bacterium
GTTTTACCTTGGGATTTAAAACAATTTCTAATTCTGATGCTTCCAATTTTCGAATTTCATCTCTTATTTTAGCTGCTTCCTCAAATTCAAGATTGGTTGCAGCGACTTTCATTTTTTTATTTAGAGCCTTTAAATGTTTTTTAAGATTTCCACCTATATTTTCATCAGTTCCAACTTTGACATAATCTTTTTCATAAACACTTTCTAATACATCTCCAATTTCTTTTTTAATACTTTCAGCACTAATTTTATGTTTTTTATTGTACGCTACTTGAATTGATCTTCTTCTATCTGTTTCTTTAATTGCATTTTTTATACTTTTGGTTTCTTTGTCAGCGTAAAGAATTACTTTTCCATCTAAATTTCTTGCTGCTCTCCCAATAGTTTGAATTAATGAAGTCTCAGATCTTAAAAATCCTTCTTTATCGGCGTCTAAAATTCCAACCAAAGCACATTCAGGGATGTCCAAACCTTCTCTTAAAAGATTTATACCTACCAAGACATCAAACACTCCCAATCTTAAATCCCTCATAATTTCGATTCTCTCAAGAGTGTCGATATCAGAATGCATATATCTAACTTTAATTCCATTTTCGTGAAGATATTCTGTTAAATCTTCAGCCATTTTTTTTGTTAAAGTTGTTACTAAAACTCTGTAATTATTTTCTACAACCTTTTTGCACTCATGCATTAAATCATCAACTTGATTTTTAGCAGGTCTAATTTCAACAGGTGGATCTATTAAACCAGTAGGTCTGATAACCTGTTCAACAAATTTATTTTTAACTTGTTTTAATTCCCATGGCCCTGGTGTTGCTGACACAAAAACTGTTTGAGTTCTCATTGCATCCCATTCTTCAAATTTAAGTGGACGATTATCCATACAAGAAGGTAATCTAAAACCATATTCTGCGAGATTACTTTTTCTAGATCTGTCACCTTTATACATCCCATTTAATTGAGGAACTGTTACATGACACTCATCAACAAAAATTAAAGTATTATCTGGAAAATATTCAAATAGAGTAGGGGGTGGTTCACCAGGTTTTCTTCCTGATAAAAATCTTGAATAATTCTCAATTCCAGCACATGAGCCTGTTGCTTCAATCATTTCTAAATCAAATTTAGTTCTTTCCTCCAACCTTTGGGCTTCAAGTAATTTATTTTGTTCTTTAAAATTCTTTAAGGTTACCTCTAATTCTCTTTTGATTTTAATAATTGCTTGCTCAATAGTTGGCTTAGGAGTTATGTAATGGCTATTTGCGTAAACTTTAATTACACTTAATTCATTTACCAAATCACCTGTAAGTGGATCAAATTCTTCAATTTTTTCTAATTTATCACCGAATAAACTTAATCTCCAGGCACGGTCTTCTAGATGAGATGGAAAGATTTTGATCATTTCGCTTATATTGAAGAGCAACTAATGATTTAATTAGTTGTTCTCTATTATAATCATAACCTGTTTTTAAACTTAAGGTCATTTTACTGTAGGCTTCAACAGAACCTAGTCCATAGATACAAGAAACACTTGATACAATAATGACATCATCTCTTTCTAATAATGATCTTGTTGCGGAGTGACGCATTCGATCTATCTGTTCATTGATTGATGCTTCTTTTTCAATGTAAGTGTCTGAACGTGGAACGTAGGCTTCAGGTGTATAATAATCGTAGTAAGAGACAAAATACTCAACAGCATTATCAGGAAAAAAAGATTTCATTTCACCATAAAGTTGAGCTGCAAGAGTTTTGTTTGGAGCCAGTATTAAGGCAGGCCTGTTAGTTTTTTCTATGACTTTTGCCATTGTAAAAGTTTTACCAGATCCAGTCACTCCTAGAAGAACTTGACTAAGTTGATCTTTGTTGGCACCATTAACTAATTGTTTTATAGCTTCAGGCTGATCACCTGCAGGTTTAAAGTCAGTTTTCATTTGAAACTTTTTACCACCCTCTAGTTTAGGGCTTATCTCAGGATTTTTATTCTGAATTTCAGTAATTAGATCTTGATAAGTATTCTGCATTATTTATAAAACTAATTGATATAATTTTTATTTCAATGAGCATAATATCAAATAGTTTAAAAAGAATTAAACCTTCACCAACCATTGCAGTAACTCAAAAAGCAAGAGAATTAAGAGCCGCTGGCAAAGATGTTATTGGATTAGGGGCCGGAGAACCTGATTTTGATACTCCAGATAATATTAAAAATGCTGCAATTAAAGCAATTAAAAGTGGTGATACTAAATACACAGCAGTTGATGGAACAGCCACTTTAAAAAAAGCAATTGTAGATAAATTTAGACGAGAAAATAAATTAAATTATTCAACTAACCAGATAACAGTTGGAACTGGTGGGAAGCAGGTTCTTTATAATGCTTTTATGGCAACTTTAAATAAAGGTGATGAAGTAATTATTCCAGCACCTTTTTGGGTATCATATCCAGATATGGTTTTATTAGCAGGTGGAAAACCAAAGATAATTAAATGCACAGAGCAGGAAGGATTTAAGCTAACTCCAAAAAAACTAAAAAAAGCCATTTCAAAAAAAACAAAATGGTTAATTCTTAATTCACCTTCAAACCCTACTGGCGCAGGTTATTCAAAAAAAGAAATACAAGATTTAGCAAAAGTTTTAGTGAGAAACAAAATGGTTTATATTTTAAGTGATGATATCTATGAACATATTAGATATGATAATTTTGATTTCTTTACTATTGCTCAAATTTCAAAATTAAAAGACAGAACTCTTACCATGAACGGTGTAAGTAAATCTTATGCAATGACTGGATGGAGAATAGGGTACGCCGCAGGCCCCAAAGATATAATTAAAGCTATTGGTAAAATTCAATCACAATCTACATCTAACCCGTCTTCAATAAGTCAAGCAGCAGCTGTTGAAGCTTTAAATGGAAACCAAGGCTTCATTCAAAAGAGATCAAAAGCTTTTAAAGAAAGAAGGGATTTTGTTGTTAAAAGTTTAAATAATATTAAAGGAATTAAATGTTTAACGCCTAATGGTGCTTTTTATGTGTTTCCTAGTTGTAAAGGTCTTTTAAATAAAAAAACAAAATTTAAAACTGATACTGATTTTGTCAAAAAGTTACTTGAAAAAGAAAATGTAGCTGTTGTTCAAGGATCCGCATTTGGCTTAGATGGATATTTTAGAATTTCCTATGCTACTTCAATGAAGAACCTAAAAAAAGCTATGGATAGAATTAAATCTTTTTGTGAAAATTTAATATAGATAATATTATTTTTGGTCTAATATTTTTTTAGCAGGAGCAGTTTTTTTTATCCATAATTTAGGAATAGTATTCACTCCTTTTAAAGCAGCAAAATATGCCCCAATAAAGTTAACTCTTGAACAGTTACAGCCGCCAGCTTTAATTGTTTTTAAAATTGCACTTTTATAATTTGTTGAATTAATAATTGAATGAATTGAGCTATTAAAAGTTCCAGGATAGCTACACGCCATTCCTAATTTTTTAACCACTATTGAGTGAGGTTTTGATTTTAATCTTTTTACTTTTTTTATGTCTTCAACAACATTTTTAAAATATGAATTATTTTTGAACTTTTTTAAGAATTCATTTATAGGATCTTTGGTGCCTTTTAGAGCTAAATCTATCAGATGAAACTTAGCTAAAGCGTACTTAAGGCTTATTTTTGAAACAGTAACAGTTGAGATAATTTTTTTTAATGTATTAAAATCATAACCATATAAAAAATAGGGCAGAGTAGCACAATAACCATCAGATTCATTTACCTTGGCGCCGCCTGTTAATTTTTTTTTAGATTTAATATTTCTGACTGTTTCAATAATATTTTGATGTATCCAAGGTCCTTTAATTATGCCTCGCCAATCTTTAACTTTTCTATATTTAGCTCTTAGATTAAGATTTTTCCAATACACACTTCCAGGACCAAAGTTTTTAGTAATATTTTTTTTAAATCTTTCTTCTATATTTTCATGTCCTTCAATTAATGTTTTGAACATGACTTGACCAACATCATTATAGCCTGAAACTTTTCCAGTTTTAATATTATAAAAAGGACTTTTATTCTTTTTTAAGAAAGCAAAATCTTTCTTTCCTTTAATATAACTAAATAATTTTTTTTGATTATAAACCCAGTGTAAAGGTCTAGCCGCAGCGTCAGCTACAGTTGCTCCTAAAAAAACGTGTAAATTATTCCTCACTTTACTTATGTGAAAGATGCTTTTCAGCTTCAAGTGCAGCCATACATCCCATTCCAGCAGCAGTTACAGCTTGTCTAAAAGTTTTGTCTTTAACATCTCCTGCAGCATAAACTCCTGGGATATTAGTTTCTGTAGAGTCGGGTTTAGTGATTAAATATCCTTCTTTATCCATCTTTAATTGTTCTTTGAATAAAGATGTTGCTGGATCATGACCGATTGCAATAAACAAGCCATCAACTTTGATTTCATCAATTTTATTAGTCTTTAAATTTTTAATTTTTATTCCTTTAACATTTTTAGGTTCTGTGTCTCCAACAACATCTTCGACAACTGAGTCCCAAATTATCTCTATTTTTTTATTTTCCATTAGTTTTTTTTGTAACATCTTTTCTGCTCTTAGACTGTCTCGTCTATGAATTAATTTTACTTTTGAGGCAAATTTTGTAAGAAACATTGCTTCTTCAACAGCAGCATTACCACCGCCAACAACTGCAACTTCTTTTTCTTTAAAGAAAAATCCATCACATGTGGCACAAGCAGAAACACCAAAGCCTCTAAACTCCTGTTCTGATTTAAGATTTAACCATCTTGCCTGAGCACCTGTAGAAATAATTATGCTATCAGCAGTATATTTTTGACCACTATCTCCAACTGCCTCGAAAGGTTTAGATTTTAAATTTACAGAACTAATATGATCTTCAATCATCTCAGTTCCAACTGCTTTTGCTTGATCTTTCATTTGGTCCATTAACCAAGGTCCTTGTATCACGTCAGCAAAGCCAGGATAATTTTCAACATCAGTAGTTGTTGTTAATTGTCCTCCGGGTTCAGACCCATAAACTAAAATTGGATTTAGCATTGCGCGTGCTGCATAAACTGCAGCAGTATATCCAGCTGGACCGGATCCAATTATTAACACTTTTGTGTGTTTAGTTGGATTTTGACTCATATGAAAGCTATATAGTAATTAATGAACAAATTAAAAGGTATATTATTAACTCAAGGCATGCATGGCATGATTAGTCAAGTAGAGGGACTGGCAAAAGCTTTAGACATTGATTTTACACACCAGACAGTTGAACTAAATAATTTTTGGAAAATGATTCCTCCTAAACTTACTCCAATTTCTCAAAGTGTTTATAAAAAAATTGACCAACCTGAGTTTGATGTAATTATTTCTTGTGGACGTAAAAGTGTAATTCCTTCAATTCACTTAAAAAATAATTCAAAAAAAAAAGTAATCAACATTCATATCCAAGATCCAAAGGTGAACTTTAATCATTTTGATTTTATTGTTGCTCCTGAGCATGACTCTATAAAAGGTCAAAATGTAATTAGTACAAAAGGTGCTATTCACTATCTTACGGATGAAGAGATTATTAAAAATAAAAATTATTTAAGTTCATTTATTAAAAAAGATCATAGAAAAATTTGTTCATTAATTTTGGGTGGTCCAACAAAGCATTACGATTATTCCTCAGAGAACATGAAAAATATTTTTTCCGTTTTGGATAATTTACTAAAAAAAAATGACCTTCAACTTGTTGTAATTCCATCTATGAGAACTCCAAAAAATTCAATTGATTATGCTAAAAATTACTTTGGAGATAATCATACAATTATAAATAACGTAGATAAAAAAGCTTATTTATCAGCTTTATCTATATCCAATTGTATAGTTGTTACGTGTGACTCAAGCTCAATGATTTCAGAAGCAGCATTAACTGGAAAACCTATTTATGTCGCAAATATTTTACCAAGAAAAAATGATAAAAGATTTCAAAAATTTAGAAATTTATTTAGAGAATTAAATATAATAAGAAATTTAGGTGAAGAAGAGGAAAATTGGAGCTATCAAAAACTAGATGAAACGAATAGAGTAGCAAATATCATTAAACAAAAAATTAATTCTTAATGTCATTTTTAAATTCAATTAAAGATAAATCTAAAAAGCATGAATTTCCGTTTGATCATTGGGAGTATACTAATGCCCTTACAAATGAAGCGATAGAAGAAATTATTAAAGCAGATATTCCAGATGTTAGTAAACATAACCTTAATTATGATGGAACAAGAGCTATTGATGGTGGTGCCGCAGAGTTTAGAGAAGGAATTGCATCTGGAGGTAAAGCAATTAAATTTAGATGTTTTATAACCAAGGAAAACGCCTCACAATTTCTACACCTAGTTAAATTTATTAACGAACTTCAGTCTAAAAAAGTACATCAAACTATTTCAAAAATGATTAACAAAGATTTATCAAATTCATATGTAAGAGTTGAGGTTATTTGTGATAGGGAAGGATTTTGGCTTAAACCTCATTGTGATATCAAAGAAAAATTAATGTCAGGATTAATTTTTGTAAATAACGCAAACGAGTCAGAAGAATTAGGCACAGATTTTTATAATCAAAAATTAGAAAAAGTAAAAACAGTTCCTTATAAACATAATTATGGATATCTTTTTACTAGCGGCCCTAATACTTGGCACGGAATGGAAAAAAAGAAAATAGTTAAAGAAAGAAGATGTATACAAGTAAATTATGTGACTTTTGAAACAGATTGGAAAGTAAATACTTAAATATCTTGAAGCGATGTAACTTCTAACTTTTTAGTCTTTAGAGATCTTATTGCCTCCAAACATGCTAGTGCAGTTGACATATTAGTACAATAAGGAACTTTATTTTTGAGAGTTCCTCTTCTAAGAGCAATTGCATCATTTAATCTGTGTTCAGAATTTCCTCCACCAGTATTAATTACCAAAGCAATTTTTTTAGAGTCTAATACATCTACTATGTGAGGAGATCCACTACTTACTTTGTTGATAATTCTACATTTCATTTTATGTTTTCTAATATATTCAGCAGTCCCTCGTGTTGCACATAATGTAAAATTTAACTTTATAAGTTCTTTTGCTAAATTAATTCCTTCATCTTTATGAGAGTCTTTTAAAGATATAAAAGCAAGTCCTTGTTTTGGTAAAGAATTGGCAGAGGCTATTTGACTTTTAGCAAATGCCATCCCAAAGTTTTTATCAAAGCCCATCACTTCACCAGTTGACTTCATTTCAGGACCTAAAAGTAAATCACTGTTAGGAAATTTATTAAAAGGAAATACAGCTTCTTTAACTGCATACATTCCTTTAGAATTATCTTTTAAATTAAATTTAGATAATTTTTCACCTGCCATCACTCTAGATGCAATTTTTGCAAGAGGTAAACCTTTTGCTTTTGAGACAAATGGCACTGTCCTACTTGCTCTAGGGTTAACTTCGATAACATAAATTTCATCTTTTTTGATTGCAAATTGAACATTCATGAAACCTTTAACTTTTAAAGCCAAAGCCAATTTTTTAGTTTGATTTTCAATTTCTTTAATTAAATATGGTTTGATAGATATTGGAGGTAAGCTACAAGCAGAGTCACCAGAGTGAATTCCAGCCTCTTCAATGTGCTGCATGATACCTGCCACGTGTACTTGCTTTCCATCAGATATTGCATCAACATCAACTTCCATTGCATGATTAATAAACTTATCAACTAGAATTGGATTTTTTTCAGCTGCTTTAAACGCTTCTTCAACAAAATTTTTAAGCTGGCTTTTTTCATGAACTATTTCCATTGCTCTTCCACCTAGAACGTATGAGGGCCTTACCATTAAAGGTAAACCGATTTTGTCAGCTATTTGAATAGCTTGTTTAAAAGTTTTAGCAATGCCACTTTCAGCCTGTTTTAGCTTTAACCTATTAAGTAAATTTCTAAATCTATCTCTGTCTTCTGCTAAATCAATTGATGTGTATTGTGTTCCTAAGATTGGAAGCCTGTTATCATGTAAAAATTTTGAAAGTTTAATTGGGGTTTGACCACCAAATTGAGCAATAATCCCAACTAAGTTTCCTTTTTCTTTTTCTTTCTTAATTATATTAAAAACATATTCTTCTTTGAGTGGCTCAAAATATAATCGATCGCTTGTATCATAATCTGTTGAAACTGTTTCAGGATTACAATTAACCATAATCGTCTCAAATCCAGCTTCCTTTAATGAAAAACTAGCCTGGCAGCAGCAATAATCAAATTCTATTCCTTGACCAATCCTATTAGGACCACCACCTAGAATAACAATTTTTTTTTTAGTTGATGGATCTGCTTCACATTCTGAATTAATTGAGAAATTTCGTTGATATGTTGAGTACATATAAGGTGTAAATGATTTAAATTCAGCTGCACAAGTATCGACTTTTTTAAATACTGGTAAAATTTTAAGGGCAGTCCTTTTTCGTCTTATTATATCTTCTGATGTATTTGTTAACTCTGATAATTTTTTGTCAGAAAAGCCTATTGATTTTATTTTATTAAATTCATTAAAATTCTTGGGTAACCCTCTGCTTTTAATCTTAATCTCATTGTCTACTATTTCTTTAATTTGTTCTAGAAACCAAGGATCAATTTTCGATAGTAGGAATATTCTTTTTAAATTAATTTTTTTTCTAATCGCTTCTGCAACTAGTAAGAGTTTATTGGGAATATTTTCTTTGAGTTTTTTTTCAATTAGTTTTTTATCTAAGTCAAATATTCTATCTAATCCTGAAAAACCAGTTTCAAGAGACACCAATGCTTTTTGGAGAGATTCTTTAAAATTTCTTCCTATAGCCATTGCTTCACCAACTGATTTCATCGATGTGCCTAGAGTTGCTGGAGAAGTTGAAAATTTTTCAAATGTGAATCTTGGAATTTTTGTTACTACATAATCAATACTAGGTTCAAATGAAGCAGGTGTTACTTTGGTGATTTCATTTTTTAATTCATCCAAAGTGTAACCAACCGCAAGTTTTGCAGCAACCTTTGCAATTGGAAATCCAGTTGCTTTTGATGCAAGTGCTGATGATCTTGATACTCTAGGGTTCATTTCAATTACAACCATTCGGCCATTTTTAGGATTGATTGCAAATTGAACATTTGATCCACCTGTCTCAACTCCAATTTTTCTTAAACATGCAATAGAAGCATTTCTCATTATTTGGTATTCTTTATCAGTCAATGTAAGCGCTGGAGCAACAGTTACTGAGTCACCAGTATGTATTCCCATCGGATCAACATTTTCAATTGAGCAGATGATGATGCAGTTATCTTTTTTATCTCTTATAACTTCCATCTCAAATTCTTTCCAGCCTTCTAAGCACTCTTCAACTAATACCTGACTAACTGGAGACTCGTGAAGCCCGCTTTTAATAATTTTAAGGTAGTCTTTTTTATTTTTAGCTATACCACCACCAAGACCACCAAGTGTAAATGCAGGTCTTATAATTGCAGGAAGACCAATTTTTTTTAAAACTTTTGATGCTTGGTTTATATTGTTTACAATTTCAGATTTAGGTAAATCTAAACCAATGTCGATCATATTTTTTCTAAATTTCTTCCTATCCTCTGCATTGGCAATTGCTTTAGAGTTTGCTCCTATAAGTTCAATTTTATATTTTTTTAAAATTCCTTTTTTCTCAGCTTCCATTGCAAGATTAAGTGCAGTCTGACCACCCATAGTTGGCAGGATTGCATCTGGTTTCTCTTTTTGAAGAATTTTTTCTAAAACTTCTAATGTTATTGGTTCTATATAAGTTTTATCTGCAACATCTGGATCAGTCATAATAGTTGCAGGATTTGAGTTAATTAAAATTACTTTGTAACCCTCATCTTTTAATGCCTTACAAGCTTGCGTGCCTGAATAATCAAACTCGCATGCTTGACCAATGATAATGGGTCCAGCTCCTACAACTAATATTTTTTTAATATCTCTTCTTTTTGGCATTTTTTTTTATGTTGTTAATAAATTCTTGAAATAAGTAGACACTATCCTGTGGTCCAGGGTTTGACTCTGGATGGTATTGCACTGAAAATATTGGTCTGTTTTTAAGTCTTATTCCTTCAATGGTATTATCAAAAAGAGATTTATGAGTTACTTCAATTTTTTTTGGTAAAGTTTCTTCAACAACTACAAAACCATGATTTTGACTAGTAATTTCAACTTTATCATGAACTAAATTTTTGACAGGATGGTTTGCACCTCTATGTCCCAACTTCATTTTTTTTGTTTTACCTCCTAAAGCTAATGCTAAAATTTGATGACC
>CABXXB010000018.1 GCA_902516065.1 uncultured Pelagibacteraceae bacterium
CTGGTTTTATATTTTTAGGGGCATCAGTTTCTTTCTTATCTCTCCATTTTCTATCATATATATAAGGAATTTTTTTTTGTCTTGCTCGTTTCTTTTGTTCTTCTATTTCTTCGCTTGAACAATAACATTTATATGCGAAACCACTTTTAAGTAATTCATTTGCAACTTTGATATGATCTTCAACTTTTTTAGATTGTATATACTCTTCTCCATCATAATTAATACCAATCCATTTAAGAGATTTAACAATTTGATCTTTATATTCGTCTTTTGATCTTTCTTTATCAGTATCTTCAACTCTTAAATAAAAATCACCTTTATGGTTTTTAGAATATAACCAATTAAATAAAGCTGTTCTCACACCACCTATATGCAAAGGCCCAGTAGGGGATGGAGCAAATCTAGTTGCTACTTTCTTCATTGAAATTGTTTAGACTATTTTTTTAAAAGTTTCTATATAAAGATACCAAAACACCCTGAACTTTTACTCTATCTGGGCCAAAAATTTTTGTTTCGTAGTTTTTATTAGCACTTTCAAGTGCTACAACTTTACCTTTTTTACGAATTCTTTTCAGCATAGCTTCATGTTCATCTATTAAAGCTACTACTATTTTACCATTATCTGCTGTATCAGTTCTTCTAATAATTACTGTATCACCTTCATTAATACCTGCTTCAATCATAGAGTCTCCTTGAACTTTTAAACCAAAATAATCACCATTTTTTTCTAAATTGCTTGGTAAAGGAATTCTAGATACCTCATTTTGAATTGCCTCAACTGGTGTACCAGCAGCAATTTTTCCAAGAACAGGAACTTCCACTTCATCAGAATTAATTTCAACCTCATCTAAACCACCTTTGATTACACTTGGTGAAAAACTGTTATAAATATCATTTGCAGATGCAGTTTCTGGTAATTTAATAACTTCTAATGCTCTTGCTTTATGGGCTAATCTTTTAATAAATCCTCTTTCTTCTAAAGCACTTATCAACCTATGAATTCCAGATTTAGATTTTAGGTTAAGAGATTGCTTCATTTCTTCATAAGAAGGAGATACACCTGAGCTTCTCAACTTCTTGTTGATAAATAAAAGCAGGTTTTTTTGTTTTTTAGTTAGCATAAGAACAAATATCGTACAAAATCTGTTCTATAAAAGTTCTTCTAATTTAACAATAGATAAAAAACCAATAAAATAGGGGTTTATTTGATTATAAAACTGAAAATATAGAATTTTTATCCAAATTTTTTAAAAGTGATTCACCGATTAAAAAAGTTTTTATTTTTGTTTTATCTTTTAAAGTTAGAAGTTCTTCTTTTGTTTTAATTCCACTTTCAGAAATCAATGGTCCACTGTGATTAATCAATACATCATGGATATCATAAGTTGTATTTATATTTGTATCTAGAGTTTTGAGATTTCTATTATTAACTCCTATTAAAGCTTCTTTAAAGTTGAGAGCTTTTTCAGCTTCTTTAACTGTGTGAACTTCAACTATAACTGACATATTAAATTTTAAAGCTTCCTCATATAATTCATTAGCAAGTTCATCCGAAACACCTGCAAGAATAATTAAAATTGCATCAGCACCATAACTTTTAGCCAAAGGTATTTGAAACTTATCTATAAAAAAATCCTTACATAGTATGGGTAATTTTATTTTGTCTTTTATTTTACTAACATGAATAAGGTTTCCTAAAAAAAAATCTTCTTCAGTTAATACAGAAAGACATGTTACTTTATTATTATTATAAACTTTAGCAATTTCTACAGGATTATAATTATCAATTATTATACCTGCTGATGGACTTGCTTTTTTAATTTCAGCAATTATTGATATTTTGTTATTATTTACATTATCTTCAATTTTTTTTTTAAAATTAATATAAGTTTGATTCTTATTAATCAATTCATCTAAAGATTTTAAATCTATAGATTTTTTTAAAATATCAACTTTTTCTATTTTTTTTTTGATTATTTTTTCAAGTATATTTTCAGGCATTTTGAATTTTTTCCAAATGTTGAAAAGTTTTACCTGATAAAATATGCTCTCTAGTTTGACTATATGCGTCAGAAAATTCAGAACATTTTTCTCCAACAATTAAACCAGCAGCAGCATTTAAACACACAGCTTTAGAAAAATCGTTATCTTCACCTTTAAATACATTGATCATTTTTTCTGCATTAAATTTAGCATCATCTCCAACTAAATTTTCAAATTTTTCTGCATTAACATTTAAAGATTTAGGATCAATACTAACTTCAGATATTTGACCATCCCTTAATTGCATAATATTTGTTTTTGCATATGGTGATATTTCATCTAAGCCATCTTCGCTATTAACTATCCATGCAAATTTTATATCTAAATTTTTAAGTCCCTCTGCAAAAATTTTTAATAACTTTTTATCAAAAACACCAATTACCTGTCTAGTTACCAGCGCTGGATTACTTAATGGACCAATCATATTGAAGATAGTTCTTTTTCCAATCTTTTTTCTAACAGGTCCAACAAATCTCATTGCACTATGATAATTAGGAGCAAACATAAAACCAAAGTTGTTATTATTGATTTCGTTTTCTATATCTTTGGGCTCTAAATCAATTTTAATTTTAAGAGCTTCTAAAACATCCCCAGATCCACATTTAGAAGAAACAGCCTTATTGCCATGTTTAGCTACTTTTGTACCCATACTTGCTAAAAGTAATGCTGATGCAGTTGATATATTAAGAGTATTCATTCCGTCACCACCAGTTCCACAAGTATCTATGCAATCACTCACACTTACTCTTTTAGATTTATCTCTTAAAACATAAACGCCACCTGCAATTTCGTCAGCAACCTCACCTTTATTAGACAATAATGTTAAGAAGTCATAGATTTGGTCTTCATTAGCTTTACCAGTCATAAGTAATTCAAAAGCTGACTTACTTTCTTCAAAAGACAAATTTTCCTTGTTTTTAAGCTTTTCTAAAATTTGTTCCATAAAATTAATAATTAATAAAGTTTCTTAATATTTTTATACCTAATTTAGTTTTAATACTTTCAGGATGGAATTGTACACCATGAATATTGAATTTTCTGTGCTGTACACCCATTATTATTCCATCATCAGTTTCAGCTGTAATTTCTAGATCTTTAGACAACGATTTTTTCTCAATTATTAAACTATGATATCTAGTAGCTTCAAAAGTTTTTGGGAGGTTTTTTAAAATACCAGTTTTCTGAGACCTTATTTTACTAGTTTTGCCATGCATTAATTTTTTTGCTTGTACAATTTTTGAGCCGAAAACCTGTCCAATAATTTGATGTCCTAAACATACTCCTAAAAAGGGTAGTTCTTGGTGTAAAGTTTTTAAAATATTAATACAATTTCCTGACTGATTTGGGTTTCCTGGGCCTGGAGAAATTACAATTTTATTATAATTTTTTCTAACAATTTCTTTTGAGTTAATTTTATCATTTCGAATAACATCAACATTAACTTTTAATGATGAAATGTAATGGTATAAATTAAATGTAAAACTATCGTAATTATCTATTAATAAAATTTTCATCATTTTAAAGCGTTAATTAAGGCTTTTGCTTTATTAACTGTTTCCTCATATTCATTTTTAGGTTTGCTGTCAGCAACAATCCCAGCTCCTGCTTGAACATAAAATTTTTTATTTTTAGCTACTGCTGTTCTTAAAGCTATGCACGTATCAAATTCACCATTTGCTGAAAAATATCCAATTCCTCCGGCATAAACTTTTCTTTTAGTTATTTCTAGTTCATCAATAATTTCCATTGCTCTAATTTTTGGAGCACCAGAGACTGTTCCAGCAGGAAACCCAGCTAACAATGATTTAAATTTTGAAAATTTCTTATTATATTTACCAACTACATTAGAAACAATATGCATAACATGTGAATATTTTTCAATAATAAAACTTTCAGTAACTTTAACAGAATTAATTTTAGATACTTTTCCGGCATCATTTCTTCCTAAATCTAGAAGCATTAAATGCTCAGATAATTCTTTTTTGTCTTGAAGAAGATCTTTTTCATAAAAACGATCTTCTTTTAACGTTTTACCCCTTGGTCTTGTTCCAGCAATTGGTCTTACAGTAATTTTGTTATCTCTTAGTCTCACTAATATTTCTGGGCTAGCACCAATAATTTGAAAGTCATTGAAGTTAAAGAAAAACATAAAAGGTGAGGGGTTTGTTACTCTAAGTTTTTTATAAATATCTATTGGTCTTTTTGTCAATTTAGCTTCAAATCTTTGACTTAAAACTACTTGAAAAATATCACCTAATTTTATGTATTTTTTAGCCCTATTAACCATAGCTAAAAATCTATTTTTAGATGTGTTTGATTTAACCTTTATATCTTTAATTTTTTGATTTGGTTTAATATCAATATTTTTAATTGATGACTGTATGATCAATCTAAATAAATCAGTTTTAATTTCGTCATATTTTTTTTGATAATTTTCAATTTTTTCATCTTGAAAAATATTACTTATAAAAAACATTTCTTTTTTTAAATTGTCATGAATAACAAGAGTCCTAGGACGCAAAAGTCTTACGTCTGGTAAATTAAGATCATTTTTACATTTATTAGGAATTTTTTCGATGTACCTGATTGAGTCATAAGAAAAATACCCTGAAATAAGAGAGCAAATCTTAGGTAAATTCTTTGGAGTTTCAAACTTAAATTCTTCAATTATTTTTTCAATTAATTGATTTGGCTTATCTTTTAATATTTTTTTTTTATTATTTTCAATTAAGTATGAAGTATTGTTATTAAATTCCCAAATTTTATCAGGATTTTTACCAAATATAGTATACCTACCCTTAATTTTACCCTTTTCTACAGACTCAAAAATAAAACTATTTTTTTCTTCTAAAAAATTATCAATTAAGTTTAAAACTTCGTCATCATTTTTTACCTTTTTTGAAGTATATATTATTTGATTTTTTTTGCTTTTGTGTCGAAATCTAAAATCCTTATAGCTTCGATTTATTATCATTTAAAATAATTTTCAACGTTGTTAATAGCAACTTTATTTATATCAACGTTATATTTGTCGTTAAGAAAAATATCATATGATTTCAAAATACTATTTTTGATATTAGTATTCTGGCTAGAGGTATATTCTTTTAATTTAATTTCAGTAACTTCAGTTTGATTTAGTCTTTTTTTTATTTTTGCTAAATAAATTTTACTCTTATCATCATTTATTAAAGTAAATGAATTTAATGGTAATGAGTAAAGAAGTTCTACAGCTTTAATTTCAAATTTTTTATTATCTTTTATAGAATTTAATATTAAATTTTTAATTTTATTATTTCCCATTTCAACAAAATCTTTATTATTAAAATTTCTTTCTTCAATTTTTTTAATTAGTTTTTTGTTATATTCATATTTATTTTTTTCATATATAAGCCCTAAAATTTCTTCTTTTAAAACAGAGTCATTTAAATCAGGTGTACGCTCTTCAGATTTTGTAATTTTGTAAAGAATATAATCATCACCATTTTCTATGATATCAAAATCAATATTTCTTACTTCAAATATTTTTTTCTCAATATCACTCTTATCATAAGTATATCTAAAATCTGAAACTTGAATTTTCTTAATATCAGTATCTTTTAAGATTGAATCTAAATCTAAGTTATTTGATATATCTATTTCTATTTGATCAATTTTATCAAAAAAAGTCTGATTAAACTCGTCAACACCAATCAAATTTTGAGGATTGATTATAGCATAATTAAAATCGATATATTCAATCTTAATTTTTTCCTTGTTATCATTAAGAAATTTCTCTAATTCTAAAGTACTAATTTGACTTTTTTTTTTATAAAAACTATCTAATTCAAAGAACTCTATTTCTAGCTTTGTATTTTCTTTTTCAAAAAGTTTTTTGGCTAAAAATTGAGGAGTAGTTGTACCAGCACCTATAAAATCAAACAATTTCTTTTGAAGCTCTCTATCTTTTAATCTTTTTTCAAACATTGGAGCTGAGATATTATTTTCTAACAAAAATTTTTCATACTTGATTCTTTGGAATATATTATTTTCATCTATAAAATTTTTATTAGATTTTATCTTTTTTGATATAGATTTTTCAGAGAAGTTAATATTAAAATCTTTGATTTCCAAATCTAACAATGTTGTTGAAACTAAACCTGATAATAATTCCTCTATTATATTATCGTCTAAGTTATCCTTTATTGCTTTTTGAGAAATTCCAGTTTGATTTAAATAATTAATAAAGTTTTTTGTGGTGATATTTGTTTTATTTATTTTTGCAATATTGTTTTGATTATTAGATAAAAAGCCTCCACCAAATCCACCAAAACCAAAGGCAATAATGATTATTATTATTAGCACTACCGCGCCAATTTTATTTTTATTAATATATTTTCCGATACTCATTTAAGCTCTATTTATGTATTGATCTGTAAAAACAAATCTATAGATTAAAAATAGAATTATGACAAATAAATATATGTATTTTGTAGCTAATTGGAAAATGTTTGGAAACTTAAAATCAATAAATACATTGGATAAAGTTATTAAATTTTCAAAATCTAAAGAAATTAAGAAGGGAAGATTAATTTATTGTCCTCCATACACTTTAATAACCTCTTTTTTCAAAAAATTTGAAAATTGTTTAATTGATATTGGTGGGCAAAATTGTCATGAAAGCGATGATTACGGCGCACATACAGGTTTTATAAATTCAAGAATGTTAAAAAGCATAGGAGCAAATTATGTTATATTAGGACATTCCGAAAATAGAATTAAAGGAGAAACAGACAAACTTATTAATTTAAAAATTAGAAGTGCTATTAAAGCAAAATTAAAAGTTATATTTTGTATTGGAGAAACTTTAAAAGAAAAAAATAGTGGTAAAACTAATTCAATTTTATCAAAACAAATAAAATTTGGTTTAGATAAGGTTAAAAAAAAATCTAATATATTTATTGCATATGAACCTGTCTGGTCTATTGGTACTGGTAAAATTCCAAAATCTAAAGAACTTCAGCAAACAGTAGAATTTATTAAGAAAAAGTTTAAAGGTAAATTACCAAAAATTTTATATGGAGGATCTGTTAATCCTAAAAATATAAATGATTTAACAAAGATTATTAGTCTAGATGGTTTTTTAATTGGAGGAGCATCACAAAGTTCAAAAAAATTTATTGATATAGTTAAAAAAACCTTTAATTAGTCCGCATGGAAAATATTTTATTAGTATTAAATATCGTATTTGCAATTATTCTTGTTTTGCTGGTTTTAATGCAAAAATCAGAGGGTGGAGCTCTCGGTATAGGAGTTTCACAAGAAAATTTAATGTTTTCTAAAACAGCAGGAAATTTTATGACTAAAGCTACAGCAGTCATAGCTACATTATTCATAATTTGCAGTCTTGCCTTAACTATTGTATCACGAGGGGAGCTTGCGCCGACTAATTCTGTTTTAGACACTATAGAGGAAAAAGCTGAAGATACTCCATCAATTCCAGAAAATAATTAATTAATACTTTTCAATTCTTTTTTTATTCGCTATAAGATAATTCCATGGCGCGATATATATTTGTCACGGGCGGCGTGGTTTCATCATTAGGTAAAGGATTGTCATCTGCTTCTTTAGCGTATTTGCTAAAATCTCAAGGCTACAAAGTTAGATTAAGAAAAATGGATCCGTACTTAAATGTTGACCCAGGCACAATGAGTCCATTTCAACATGGAGAAGTTTTTGTAACTGATGATGGAGCAGAAACAGATTTAGATCTAGGTCATTACGAAAGATTCACAAATATATCTTCAAAAAAATCAGACAATATTACAACAGGTCGTATTTATAGCGATATAATAAAAAAAGAAAGACAGGGAGGATATCTTGGAAAGACAGTTCAAGTAATTCCTCATATTACAGATAGAATTAAAGAATTTATTAAAAAAGATATTTCCAATGAAGATTTTGTTATTTGTGAAATTGGTGGAACTGTTGGTGACATTGAAAGTTTACCATTTGTTGAAGCAATAAGACAATTTTCAAATGAACATGGTAAGTCAAAAACATTATTTATTCATTTAACTTTTGTTCCTTTTTTAAAATCCTCTGATGAAATAAAAACAAAACCCACACAACATTCAGTAAAAGAATTAAGAAGTATAGGTATTCAGCCAGATATAATTATTTGTAGGTCTCAACAGTCAATACCATTAGATCAAAAGAAAAAAATATCTTTATTTTGCAATGTTCCAATTGACAATGTAATTGAAACAGTTGATGTAAGAACGATCTATGAAGCACCGATTAGCTTTTTTAATCAAAAACTTGATAAACAAGTTTTAAAATATTTTAAACTTAAATCCAAAAAAAGACCCAATCTACTTCCATGGAAAAAAATAACAAAAATTTCTTTAAATACAAAAAAATCAGTTAATATTGCAATAATTGGTAAATATGTGAATTTAAAAGATGCTTATAAATCTTTAGATGAAGCTTTAATTCATGGAGGTATTTCCAATAAAGTTAGAGTTAACTTAGTAAGAATTGAATCAGATAAGCTAAAAGTAAATCAAATTAGAAAAAAACTTAAAAATGTTTCAGGTTTATTAATACCAGGTGGTTTTGGAAAAAGAGGGACAGAAGGTAAAATTTCTGCAATTAAATATGCAAGAGAAAACAAGATACCATTTCTTGGTATTTGTTTTGGAATGCAAATGGCAATAATTGAATTTGCTCGTAATAAATTAAAAATTAAAAGAGCTAGCTCTAGCGAATTAGATAAAAATTGTTATCCAGTTATCGGATTAATTAATGAGTGGGATAAAAATGGCAAAATCATTAAAGGCACAGATAAAGAATTAGGTGGAACTATGAGATTAGGCTTATACGAAGCTAAATTAAGAAACAATTCTGCCATAAAAAAGATTTATAAATCTAATTCAATTAAAGAAAGACACAGACATAGATATGAAGTTAACAATAATTTGAAAAATGAATTTGAAAGAAAGGGATTAATTTTTTCAGGGATGTCACCAGACGATAATTTACCAGAAATAATAGAACTTAAAAATCACCCATGGTTTATTGGGGTTCAATTTCATCCAGAATTTAAATCTAGACCTTTAACCCCACATCCATTATTCTCATCTTTTATCAAAGCAGCAAAAAATCATAAATGAGTAACAAAAAAGTAAATTGTGGAAATATAGAGATTTCAAATAATAAGAAGATTTGCATCATAGCCGGACCTTGTCAGCTTGAAACAGAGCAACATGCTATGGATATGGCAGGCAAAATACAAGAAATTACTAAAAAATTTGGTCTTGGGTTTATTTATAAAACTTCTTTTGATAAAGCGAATAGAACTAGTTTAAAAGGAAAAAGAGGAGCAGGCTTAGATGCTTCGTTACCAGTTTTTGATAAAATTAAAAAAGAATTAAAAGTCCCAATTTTAACCGACATTCACAATTCAGAACAATGCTCTCTTGTTGCAAACCATGTTGATGTTTTACAAATACCTGCCTTTTTATGCAGACAAACTGATCTATTAATTGCTGCAGCAAAAACAAATAAAATTATTAATGTAAAAAAAGGCCAGTTCTTAGCGCCTTGGGATATGGTTAACGTTACAAAGAAAATTTCTGACTCCGGTAATGAGAATATTTTAGTTACCGAGAGGGGAGCTAGTTTTGGATATAATACTTTAGTTTCTGATATGAGATCTTTACCTATTATGGCAAAAAATGGTTATCCAGTTATATTTGATGCCACACATTCAGTTCAACAACCAGGAGGTCAAGGTGAGACGTCTGGTGGGCAAAGAGAATTCGTAGAGCATTTAGCGAGGGCTGCTGTCGCAGTAGGAGTAGCAGGAGTTTTTATTGAAACCCATCAAGATCCTGATAATGCGCCATCAGATGGTCCTAATATGGTACCTTTAAATAAATTAGAAAATTTATTAAAGCAACTTAACGATATAGATAATTTAATTAAAAGCTAATGAGTAAAATTATTAAAGTTAAGTCAAGACAAGTTTATGATAGCAGGGGGAATCCTACAGTAGAAGCTGAAGTTTATACATCTAGCTCTAGCGCATCTGCGATTTGTCCCTCTGGGGCATCAACAGGAACTTATGAAGCTTTTGAAAAAAGAGATAAAAATAATAAAAGATATCTTGGTAAAAGTGTACTAAATGCAGTTAATTTAATTAATACAAAAATTTCAAAAAAATTAAAAGGTTACAGTGTTCATGATCAAGAGAGAATAGACACTTTAATGATAAATTT
>CABXXB010000019.1 GCA_902516065.1 uncultured Pelagibacteraceae bacterium
ATAAATTAAATAATTATTCATTTAAAAATTCTGAAACCAGATTTGCTGCAAATCAATTATTAGAAATGCATAAAGAGGCATGCAAACGTGAAAATCCAATTATAGTTGAACTAGGTGTTGACAAAGGACAAAGCACTAGAATTTTTTTAAACGCAATAAATAATAAGAATAATTCAAGATTAATTTCAATTGATATTAAAGATTGTAAGAGCGCAGTAGAGTCTAATAATTGGGAATTTGTTCAACAAGATTCAGCAGATATAAATTCGTTACTTCTAAAAAAACCAATAATAAAAAATGGAATTGATATTTTATACGTAGATTCAATGCATACTCAATCACATGTTTTAAAAGAAGTTTATGCCTATTTCGAATATGTCAAAAAGGATGGAGTAATTTATTTTGATGATATTGATAGTGGTCCGTATATGAGAGGTCAAAGAAAAGATTCTGTAAGTACTGAGATAGTAAATAGACAAATATTTGATTTGCTTCAGGCTATTTTCAGAGCCAATTATTCATCTATTAATTTTTCAACTATTCATGGATCAACTGGTCTTGCTAAATTTATTAAACACTCAGAGTTGGGAGATAAATTAAATCCTCCATTATTTATTAAGCAAAGAAGATTTAAAATATTTTGGCGCATCTTGGAAATTTTGAAATTGAAAAAGACTTATCATCATAATGAGTCAAATTTTGATAGTTTTTTAATTAATCCCAAAAATGATTAGTGTTAATTTCAAGTTATTAAGCGGACCTATTGATTACAAATCAAAAAGCTTCTTAAATTTTTTTTCATTAACGTTGATAGTATTAACTTTTAATGTTTATTGAATTTAAGTAAAATAAATTCACTACATATTCACTACACTTAGAAATAGATTAAACAAAATATAAACACACTTAGATATTAAAATTTTAGAATGTTGTGGGAAATTCTCCTATTAGGTGTGCTACCTCTGTATATCTATAAAAAATTCATTAAATCGTTTCAAAAATTATTGAAACGAATCACAGTTAAAATATAAAAAAAAATCAAAATTTATTAGTTATTCCTTTAAATATTAGGACCAAAATTTTGTGGTATATACTTCTAATATGAAACAATTAAACTACATATCTCTTTTCAGTTCAGCTGGTGTAGGTTGTTATGGTTTCAATCAAGAAAATTTTAAGTGTATATCAACTTGTGAGATAGATCCGAAAAGAATAGAGATTCAGAAAAATAACTGGATTTGTAAAGACCCCACACAATATATAACAGGAGATATTCAAAAAAGCGAAATACAAGACAAAATTTTTAACAATGTAAGAAGATATAAAGAAAATAATAACATTAAAGATTTAACCTTATTAATCGCTACACCACCATGCCAAGGTATTTCTGTTGCAAACCATAAGAAAAAAAATGAATTAAATAGAAACTCTTTAATTGTTGAAAGTTTTAAAATTACTAAAAAGATTAAACCAAAATTTTTTATTTATGAAAACGTTCAAAGCTTTTTAAAAACTCTTTGTACAGATATTGATGGTGAATTGATACAAATTCAAGACGCTATGAATAAAAACTTATTACAAGATTATTTTATTTCATCAAAAGTGGTTAATCTAAAAAACTATGGTTCCAATTCGAGTAGGACAAGAACTATTGTAATAGGTGTTAGAAGAGATCAAAAAATTAATCCAGAGGGATTGTTTCCAGAGATAACTGAACCAAAAACAATTAAAGAATTAACAAAAAGCTTAGAAAAATTGAATAAATTTGGTGAGATATCAAAAGATATCTATCACTCTTTTAGATCTTACGATCAAAAAATGCTTCCATGGATTGAGAAACTTAAAGAGGGTGAAAGTGCTTTTGATAATAAAGAAAATTTTCGTAAACCTCATCAAATTATTGATAATAAAATAGTAATTAATCAAAAAAAAAATGGTGATAAATATAAAAGAAATTTTTTAAATCAAGTTGCACCGTGTATTCACACAAGAAACGATATATTAGCCAGTCAAAACACAATTCATCCAAAGGAGAACAGAGTTTTCAGTATAAGAGAGTTAATGCGATTTATGTCTATACCGGATGATTTTAAATGGTCTGATATAAAAGAAGAAACTCTAAATTCATTAAGCTTTGAAAATAAGAAAAAGTTTTTAAAAAAGAATGAATTGAATATTAGGCGATGTATAGGGGAGGCCGTACCAACAAAAGTTTTTAATAATATTGCAAAAAAAATTAAAGATTTATCAAATATAGAAGACATTGGTTTTAAAGATAATCTTCAATCAATTAATAAGATTATTAAATTACACAATTTGACTAATTTTAATAATAAGAAAGCTTTTATTAACAAATTTTACAATAAACTCGATTTAGATTTTGTTATTAAAATATTAGAGTTTTCTAATCCAGATAAAGAAAAGAACTTCTCTTATTTTACAGATAGCTCTCTTAGTATTGATATATTGAATAATATTTCAACACTTAAAGGAAAAATTAGAATACTTGAACCATCGGTTGGCTCAGGAAGTTTTCTATTTCAAATGATTAAGAAATTTTCTCATTTACCGTCAGTTCAAATTGATGTTTTTGATATAGATACAGAAATTTTAAGTTTATTGAAATTATTACTTAAAAAAATAAAAGTTCCTAAAAATATCAATATTAAATATTTCAATAAAGATTTTTTAACGCATACTTTTAAAAATAATTATGATTTAGTTATTGGAAATCCTCCATTTGGTAAAATAAAGGCAAAAAACACTCTAAAAGAATATAAAAAACATGGTCTAAGCATCACTAATAATCTTTTTACCTTGTTTCTTAATAAGTCTTTAAGTTTGAGTAAAAATGTTGCTCTCGTTTTACCAAAGAGTTTAATATCATCACCAGAACATGATCAGATAAGATCAAAAATTGAAAAGAAAAATATATATTCAATTTTAGATTTTGGTGAAAATGGTTTTAAGGGAGTTAAAATTGAAACAATTGGTCTTGTATTAAACGGAAAAAAAGTAAAAGATAACCAGGTTAAATTTTATAGTTATACAAATAAAAATTACATCCTACAAAATCAAGACTATATAATAGATCCAAAATTTCCATACTGGTTACTTTATAGAGATAAGTTTTTTGATGATGTTTGTAAAAAAATGGAATTTGGCGTTTTTAACTTTTTCAGAGATCGACAAATCACAAAAAAACATACTTTGAATAAGGGAAGAATAAGAGTTTTAAAATCCCGAAATATATCCAACAACAATATTGTTTCGCTTGATGGGTATGACACTTATTTAAATAAAATAGATAATTTTGCAGTATCTAAATATTTGAATAAGAAAAATGTATATTTAGTTCCAAACCTCACTTATTATCCAAGAGCTTGTAAATTACCAGAGAACTCAATTGTTGATGGTTCAGCGGCACTTTTATTTCCAAAAAAAAATAAAAAAATTAATAATAAACAATTAGAGTTCTTTGCTTCAAAAGAATTTACAGCTTTTTATCGTATAGCCAGAAATTTTGGAACCAGATCACTTAATATAGATAAAAATAGTGTTTTTTTCTGGGGACTAAAAAAAGCTAATTAATATGCTTTTAGATGATGAAGTTAAAAGTTTTTTATCAAGTCAAAATCTAAAACTTACAAAAAAAAATTCTAATCCAAGACCATTCGATCAAAAACTTACTATGGATAATCTTTACACTGTTGCTAAATGTATTTCTGAAATTACTAAAAAAGATAAAATTGATCATTTTACAAAAAGCTATATTTGGAAACATGATGTGTCAGATGAATTGGTTAAAATTTATGGCAAAGGTTCTGTTTATGACGAAAATAAAAAAAATGAATATGATAAATTTTTTGCTCAACCAATGAATTTATTGAGTTACTTTGGTGTTTTAAGTAGAGATGAAAAAAAAATACCACATAAATTTAAGATTTTAGACCAGAATGTTTTAAGTTATATACACTCTCAATCAGATAGGTCTTTGAAGTTTCTGGTTTTTGTTTCACAAGAATTTGCAAAACAAAACAACTTGTCAAATTATTTTAATGATTTTTTTAGCAAAGAGACATCTGACTCTTTCAAAGATCTAAGAACAAATTTGGATATTTTTATTAGAGCGAATACCAATATTGGAGAAAGAAGACCTAACCCGCATGAGCCGTCAAGAATTTACAATAAGATAATAAATCATTTAGCTTACGATTTAGGAAAAAAAGGAAGTTATGGTAACCAAGGAGCTATATCACATGACACAATTTTGCTAGAGGATTTACAATATAACTCTAAAAATTGGCATGACCATGATACTAAAAAACCAAAAGACATATCTAGGGCCGAATGGAGAAAATTATATTATCAGAATCAGGAAAAAAATAAAAAAGAAGATGTGTTTGAAAATGGTGCCAAAAGAGATGTAAAAGAAAGACACAACCATCTTAGTGAATACAGTGGGGAGAAAGCAAATCATGCCCATCATATTTTTCCAAAAGGTGATTTTCCCGATTTAAGATATATTCGAGAAAATATAATTTTAATAACCTCCGGTGAACACCTTGATATTGCTCATCCTATGGGTAATGTAAAAAAGGTAGACAAAAAATTTCAGATCAATTTATTAATTAAAAAACTAGAGTCTATTATAAAAATTATAAATGGAAACGATGATTTCTATAACTTAAAAAACTTTATCAAAGTACTTAATACTGGTTTTAATGAACAGCTAGATGATAATGCAAGCGAAAATGAAATCAAAGATTTTTTAATTAAAAGACTTAAAACTTTAAATTAATAAACACTAGTTTTTTTTTTTACCTTAGAAATTCTTAAATCCAATGCCTCTAACCATTCTTGAGAATTATAATTTATTTTATCTTCAAATTCTTTTTCATCAAAAAAAGATACAGCACAATCTATTAGAAATTTGATTGCTTCCTCAGTCAATATAACATCTGTATTAAACCAATTATTTTCTTTTAACCATTTATTCATTAACTCAGTTTGCATCATTTTATTGATCCTATTTTGCACAATCTTTTTATGTTTAATGTTTTCAGCATCAAATACGTTCATTTCAAAAAATTTATAAAACCTATCAACTATTTTATGAGCTTTTTTTTTCATATTATAAATTATATAGAAATTAAAAAATTTTCTCTATAACCACCCAACTAAACCTTTAAGGATAAATAGAACCTAATAGGGTAAATTAAAATTCACTACAAATTCACTACAAAGAGTTCTTCTCTCTTCCTTTCTGTAGTCTTATTCAACAATTTTTAATTTTAAAAAAAATAAGGTAATTCAAGTTTTTATTTGAAATAAGTAAGATTTTAGTGGTGCCCCCGCACGGATTCGAACCGCGGACCTATTGATTACAAATCAATTGCTAAAGTTTAAATAAACATTTGTTAACAACAAAATTTAATATTTAACTTTGATCTAGTCACACTCACGTCACAATGATAAAGTTTTTTTATGAAAAAAGTTGAATTAGGAAATATTGAGCAAATAGATGTTCGTGAAATATGGGAAAAAGAAGATGCAGATTTTACACCTTGGTTAGCTCAAGAAGAAAATATTAGAAGATTAAGTTTAGCGCTAGGAATTGATTTAGTCGTTGAGGCTGAAGAAAAAGAAGTGGGTCCTTTTAGAGCAGATATTCTTTGCAAAGATGAGGCAACTGAAGAGTGGGTATTAATTGAAAACCAATTAGAAAGAACTGATCATAAACATCTTGGACAACTTTTAACTTATGCAACTGGATTAGATGCAGTGTCAATTGTTTGGATTGCTAAAGAATTTAGCGAAGAACATAGAGCTACATTAGATTGGTTAAATAAAATTACAAACGACAGACATAATTTTTTCGGTGTTAAAATAGAAATTTTAAGAATTGGTGATCAAATGGCTCCTAATTTTAAAGTAGTTAGTCAACCAAATGATTGGTCTCGAAGTATTTCTTCTGCCGCATCAAGTTTATCTCTAGATGATTTAAGTGACACTAAACTTAAACAACTTGAATTTCATAATAAAGTTTGCAGTACAATTAAAGATAAAAATGTTAGCAATCTTAAAATTCGAAAAGCACGACCACAAGCTTGGCATACATACCCAGTTGGAAAATATGGAGCCCATCTAGCTCACGTATGGAATACAAGAGAAAACTGGATCAGAACTGAAATATACTTTCATAAGGACAAGAGTATGATTGAGGAACTCTCAAAGGAAAAAGATGCTATTGAAAATGAATTTGGTGAAAAATTAGATTGGCAATTTTTGCCAAACAAAAACGCCTCTAGAATTGCTTTGGATAGGCACGATTCTTTTCTAAATAAAGAAGAAGATTGGGATAATTACGTAGAGTGGATTATAAATAATCTTCAAAAGTTTTATAATGTTTTTCACAAACGTTTAAGCAATTTATAAAATGAAAAAACTTTTAGGGATTGTGGTTCTGGGTTTATGATTGATAAAGCAAAAAAAATTATAAGAAAAAAAGCAATAGCTAACGTTAACGAAAAAATTGCATATCTTCAAAAAAAACCATCAGATTATACAAAAGACGAACTAAGAGACTTAATCGTTAACGAAGAAAAAAAAATCTTACAAGGGTGGGGTTTGAAAGGTGCTGCCACAACAATTCTAGCAATGTTTGGTATAGCTAACATTTAATGATTCAATTTTTAACTAAACTATTTATATACAGACAAATTTATAATTTTATTAAAGAGAGAATAGTTGGGATATCATTCACTGCTATTATGATTTTTTTAATTATTTATATTCATAGCGAATATTTAAATTATGTAGAATTCAAAGAAAAAACTACAGCAAATTATATTGGTTTATCTTTTATTATTAAAAACAGTTTAATTTTAATTGTCACTTTAAGTTATTTCTACTTTTATAGATTTTTATCAAAAGCAAAAAAAACAATTGAAAAAAATGAGGTTAACTCTAATCAAAATAAAGATGATCAATCTGAAAGAATTGATGATTTAAATTATTTTTTAAATGACAATGAAATTAATAGGGATAAATAATGCTTGAAGCACTAATTATTATTGAATTAACATTTCTAACGTACAAATTATTAACGGATTAATTTATGACAACTTGGCAAATAATACTGGCAATAATAGTTGTTCTGTTATCGATCATAATGCCAATTTATTATTCTTATCAAAGAAAGAAAGAAGCTCAAAAAGAAGCAGAAGCTATAGAAAGAATGCAGATAAGAGAGTATGGAAAAAAAATAAACGATGAAACCAGAAATAAACATAAATAAATTATGGGCTTCTTTGGAAAATCATTAAAGAATCAACTTATTGATCTTGCTTTATCAAATTTGAAAGAGGGAGACCAAAAAAACTTTGATGCATATTTAAATGAGATACCTGAAAGCTCTTCTTTAGATAAAGAAAAAATAAACATTTTAAAAGATCATTGGAAAGCTATTTTAACAATGTTGATATTGCACATATATTTAAGATTAGGAACTGAGGCAAAAGTTATATCCACTGGTGAATTTTCAGATATTGAAAATGCAATAAGACTTGAGTTGGGTTCGGTTGAAGTTGGTATGCTTTTGTTTGATTATCAAAATAAAGGTTTAGATCCGAGTGAAATGATTTCTAAAAGTTGTTTTGATGGAAATTTATCTCAGTCTTCAAAGGATAAAATTTCAGAAATTGTTCAAGAAGTTTATCAATCTATTGAAAAATCAGTTCAGGTATTAATATAATTTTTAAACGACTACCTGATTACATCACACTGACGTCACACTAGCGTCACACTTAATAAAGAAATTTAATTAAAACTAAAAATTTTGAAAAAAATTAACGTTGATTTTATTGAGTGATGGTGCCCCCGCACGGATTCGAACCGCGGACCTATTGATTACAAATCAATTGCTCTACCAGCTGAGCTACAAGGGCGTTGTAAGACTTTATAATTATAAAAAAACAATTAAGCAAGATTTATTAGATTTAGATATCATTACTTATAAAAAGTTTTATAAAATTATTATTTAATGAAAAAAAAATTGTTAATATTTATCCCGTCAATAGAAGATGGTGGAGTTGAAAAAAATCTATATTTAATTAGCAATTATTTGAAAGATTGTGGAATTGATCTTGAAATATTAACAGCAAATTATGATAAATCAAAAAAATTTAAAAAAGGTATCAAGTTAATAGGAACAAAAAGCGTATTTTGGCAAAAACAAAATAGATTGATTAAGTATTTAGCCTGTCTATTATTATTATTTGCTAATCTAATTGTTAGAAAAGATAAACCACTTGTATTTGCTTTTCAAGCGAATATCTATGCAATATTAGTAGCCAAACTTATAAATACAAAAATAATTACGCGATCTAATACTGCACCAGCTGGATGGTCAAAAAATATTTTAAAATTTTTTTTGTATAAGTTCTTTCTCAGTTTAGCTGATGATATCATGGTCAATTCTTTAGAATTTAAAAAGTCTTTCAAAAAAAAATTTAATATTGATCCAAAGTGTATCTACAATCCATTTGATAAAGATTTTATTAATTTTTTTTTAAAAAAAAAAGAAAAGATAAGATTTTTTAAAAAAGATTATTTAAATTTAATTTCCATCGGTCGATTGCATGATCAAAAGGATCATCTTACATTATTAAAATCAATTAATTTATTAAAAAAGAATTTAAAAGTTAGGTTAATTATTATTGGCAAAGGCAAGAAAAAAAAAATTCTTCAAAACTTTATTCTAAATAATAATCTTCAAGATAGGGTTAGACTATTTGGGTATTTAAAAAATCCTTATAACTATTTAAAAAACTCAGATATAGTTATATCAACATCAAAATTCGAAGGTCTTCCTAATATTCTTTTAGAAGCCCAATATTTAAAAAAATATATTATTTCAACGAATTGTGAAACTGGTCCTAAAGAAATACTACTTAATGGAAAGGCGGGTGATTTAATTTCCATCGGTGACTATAAGAAGTTATCCTTTCTTATAAAAAATTACCATAAAAGAAAAAAAATAATTAAAAAAAAGGTTTTAATCGGAACAAAAAATTTTTATCGTTTTGATTATAGACTAAACTGCAATAAATATTTAAAATTTATAAAAAATAATGAATAAAGATTCAAAGAAATATTAATACTTTTGGTTTAAATTTTTTTTTTATATTGTAAATGATGAAAAACTATTGACGCGGTATTAGAAATATTTAAACTTTCTATATTTTTATTAATTTCAATTTTCACAAAAAAATCTGTATATTTTGAAGTATATTGCCGTATCCCAAATCCTTCCGATCCAAATAACAATATATTATTACCGCTCCATTTTATTTCTGTAAAATTTTCATCTCCATTTGCGTCAAATCCATAAACCCAAAAATTTTTTTCTCTAAGATTTTTTAATGTGCTATTGATATTTGATACTTCAAAAATATTTATATATTCCATGCAACCACTGGCAGCTTTATACATCAATTTACTTTCACTTGGAAAATGTCTATCCTTCACAATTATTCCATCCAAATTAAATGAGGCAGCACTTCTAATTAATGAACCTATATTTCTAGGATCAGTAACATTATCCAAACAGGCTAAAATTAAATCATTTTTATTCTTTATAAATTCTTTTAAAACTGGTTTCTGTAAATGTTCAATTTCAGCAACATATCCTTGATGTAATAAATTTTCTTTATTTGAATATTTGTCTAATTCTTTTTTTGTTTT
>CABXXB010000020.1 GCA_902516065.1 uncultured Pelagibacteraceae bacterium
AGAAATTAATAATTATACCGGTTCAACGATTAAAGAAATAAAAGAATATACTGGCTATTAAATTATTTAATGGGACTTCATTTTTCAAAAGAAGAATTTTCAAGGAGAAAAACTCAGGTTTTAAAATCAATGAAAGAGCAAAATCTTGATGCTCTATTAATGTTTAGACAAGAGTCTATGTATTGGCTTACAGGTTATGACACATTCGGATACGTTTTTTTTCAAACATTAATCTTTGATAAAAGTGGAAACACAATATTACTTACTAGAGCTCCTGACTTAAGACAGGCACAAAATACGTCAAATATAGAAGATATTAGAATTTGGGTAGATAAAGATGGATCAAACCCAACTGACGATCTTAAAGTAATTTTAGATGAATTAAATCTCAAAGGAAAAAAATTAGGAGTTGAATATGAATCTTATGGTTTGACTGGACGTAATGCACTCAGACTTAACAAATCTTTAGAAAATTATTGTATCTTAGAGGATAAATCTGACTTAGTAACAAAATTAAGAGTAGTAAAATCTGATGAAGAAATTGTTTATGTAAAAAAAGCTGCAAAGCTTGCAGATAATGCTTTGGATGAAGTATGGAAAAATGCAAAAGCTGGTGTAAGTGAGTCTAAGATATTAGCTGAAATGAATAGAGTAATATTTGAAGGGGGTGGAGATTATCCTGCAAATGAATTTATTATTGGTTCAGGAAAAAATGCTCTTCTCTGCCGTTATCAAGCAGAAAAACAAATTTTGAATAATCAGGATCAATTGACTGTAGAATGGGCTGGAACTTACAGACATTACCATTCTGCAATGTTTAGGACTATTCCTATTGGTAAAGCAGATCCTAAGCATCATAAAATGCATGAAGCTTGCATCGAAGCATTAAAGAATTGTGAAAATAAACTCAAACCAGGAAATAAAGTTGGGGACGTGTTTGATGCTCATGCAAAAACTTTTGACGATCTAGGTTTTAATAAAGCAAGAATGAATGCATGTGGTTATTCTTTAGGTACAACTTTTTCTCCTAATTGGATGGATTGGCCAATGTTATACACTGGCAATCCATATGTAATTGAACCTGGTAATGTATTTTTTATGCATATGATATTAATGGACTCAGATAACCAATTAGCAATGAATTTAGGTGAAACTTATTTAGTTACTAATAAAGGAAATGAGAGACTTGGTAATCAAAAGCTAGATCTAGTTGTGCTTTAATTAAAACTGTATTTTTTTTCTAAAAATTTAATCAAATTATGAATAATAAAGGTCATAAATAGGTAAATACCACCTGCAACAATAAATACTTCAATTGGCTTAAAAGTTGTTGAAATAATATATTTTGCTACACCAGTTAAATCCATAATTGTTACTGTGCTAGCTAGTGAAGTACCTTTCATCATTAAAATAATTTCATTTCCATATGCGGGAAGTGATTGTCTAATTGCTATAGGAATTTGAATTTTATAAAAAATAATTTTGCTTGAAATACCCAAGCTTTTACCGGCCTCAATTACACCTGGTTTAATTGTTTGAAATGCAGATCTCAAAATTTCTGATGTATAAGCTCCAGTATTTAATGCAAAAGCAATAATCGCACACCAATATGGTTCTTTTAAAATCACCCATAGAAATGTTGATCTTAAATATTCGATTTGACCCAAACCAAAATAAATAATAAATATTTGAACTAATAGTGGAGTACCTCTAAATACATATGAATATCCATAAGCAAATCTATTAACAAAAATATTCTTATTTAATCTCAAAATTGCAAATAAAAACCCAATAAATAAACCAATGATTAAAGAAACTGATAAAAGTTTTAAAGTTATAACTGCAGCGCTTAATAACCTTGGAAAACTACCTATCATTAATTCAAGATCCATTAATATCCCTTGCTATATTTAATTTCTAATCTGTTAATTAATTTCATGCTCAGATATGTAAGAAGTAAATACAAAACTGCAGCAAAAGAATAAAAAAATAAAGGATCTCTAGTAGAACCTGCTGCAATATAAGATTGTCTCATAATTTCAACGAGACCTGTTACAGAAATTAGCGATGTATCTTTAAGAGTTATTTGCCATACATTACTTAGGTTAGGGATAGCTAGCCGTAAAACTTGGGGAAGGATAATTTTAAAAAATTGAGCAAATTTACTTAATCCCAAAACTTTTGCTGCCTCAAACTGGCCTTTGTCAATTGATTGAACTGCTCCTCTAAAAACTTCTGTTGAATAAGCACCAGAAATAATTCCAATTGCAAATGCGCCTGTTATAAATGCATTTATTTCAATATATTCATTATATCCAAATATCGAAGCAACATACATTACTGCACCTGTTCCACCAAAAAAGAAAAGGTATATTACTAATAATTCTGGAACACCTCTAATTACTGTTGTGTAAGAATTGGCAATAAAATTTAGTAATCTATTTTTTGACAGTTTAAGTGGAGTAAAAATTGCTGCAAAACAAAAACCAATTATCATTGCTGTAATTGATACAGCTATTGTCATTAGGGTTGCATAAAATAATTCATCACCCCAACCAGAGTCTCCAAATGCTAGAAGTTCCATACAGATTGGCGACTATACATTATAGTCGCCAAATCTTAAATTAATTACATAGATGCGTCGAAGCCAAACCACTTAGTAGCAATTCTACTAATGTCACCATTTTTTCTAGCTTGATCTATAGCTCTATTAAATTTCTTTAGAAGTTCAGTATCGTCTTTTCTAATACCAACTCCAACACCATTTCCAAATGCACCACCTGAAAAAGTTGGACCAGTTAAAACAACTGGCTTACCAGATTTTTCTGCATAATCACTAAATGCAACAGCTGCAGCTAATGCAGCATCACATCTTCCTGCTGTTAAATCTAAATTAACTTCGTCCTGTGTTTTATATGTTCTTACATTTACTTTACCTACATCACCAGAGTCTAAAAAGTTTTGATGAATTGTAGCTGTTTGAACACAAACTGTTTTTCCAGCTAATGCTGCTGTAAGTGTTTTTAATGCCTTTTTAGCATCAGAATTTGGTTTAGTTAAATTAATCCCAGCTGGAGTATCTAAACCCTCAAGACTAGATCCTTTCATTACTGCTAATGAAGCTACCTCGTCTGCATAACCTTGAGAAAAACTAATTGCTTTTTGTCTTTCTGCAGTAATTGACATTCCAGCCATAATTGCATCAAATTTTCTCATTATTAATGCTGGTATCATTCCATCCCAATCTTGCTCAACAATAGTACATTGTTCACCAATGTATCTACACAGTGTGTAAGCTAACTCCACTTCAAACCCAATTAATTTTCCAGATTCATCTTTTGAATTCCATGGAGGATAAGCGCCTTCAGTTCCAATTTTAATTTTATCAGCATGTACATTACCCATTACCAACAATGAAAGTAAAACTGAAAAAATAGTTTTTTTAAATATACTCATTATAATCTCCTTTAATAAAAAATTAGTATTTCACAGATTAAAGATTTTAAAAAGAAAAAATTAGTGATTAATAGATGAAGAAAAATTCCAAGAGCAATCAAAACTAGGTATGTAAACCCTTGATAATTTAGTATTTCCAAAATGATGGTTAAAAACATTTAACCAGTTTTCAACTTGAAGAGGTTTTTTGTCTTGGCTTCCAACTTGAGCTGTAATAACTCCTTTGGGTTTTAAAATTCTAACTAAGGAATCCATATTTTTAGCAGCCAAATCTATACAAAACTGGTCATCGTTTAAATCTACAAAAATATGATCATAAGCATCGTCCTCTACAGATTTAATGCTTTCAAAAGCATCACCCCAAACACATTTTACTGAATTTTTTTCAGTAGCTTTATTTGCAATATCACCTAAGTGTTTATTACAAACTTCAACTACTTCAGGATCAAGTTCATACCAATCTATAAAATTAAATTTTTTTGTAACACATTCTCTTGCAACACCTCCGTCTCCACCTCCAATGATTGCTGCTCTCTCATTATTTCTATTTAAATTCAAACCAGCACCTACAAAAGTTGAGCTATATAAGTGCTCATCTGAAGCTGATACTTGAATCTCTCCATCGATAAATAAAGATTTACCAAACTGTTCTAATTCTAAAATTTCTATGTGTTGACCAACTTTTGATCTAAAATCCTCTAAAACTTCATTCACAACATATGATTTTTGTAAACCAGGTGTGCTATAAATATCGTGATAAAGTGATCTAGTATCTCTGTTAAATTCTTTTTTAACTATTCTAGTATGTTCAAATTCATTTTTTACAATATCAATTGCTACTGAAGGACTAATTTTACCACAAGTGAAAAAGTCAAAACTTATTATTCCTTTCTCTGGAAAAGTATGAAAACTGATATGGCTTTCTGCTAATAAAGCTAAAATCGTAAATCCTTGAGGTTCAAATTTATATTTTGAAATGTTTAAAATAGTTACATCTGCTGCTTTAGCAATTTTGTTTATTACCTTTTCATAGACCGAAGGATCATACTCTTTCGAGGTTCCAATTATATCTAAGGTAATATGCTCCCCTACTTTTATCATTTTACTCTTTTTTATAATTTTTAGCCTTATCTAAAACTTTCTTCATTTCTTCAAAAGAAAGAATCTTTGGCTTTCCTAACTTTAGAGCAATAGTGTATTGATGACAAATATTTTCTATCTCTTGTGCAAGTTCAAACGCATCCTCTAAATTTTTTCCAAAAGCAACCTGTCCGTGATTTGACATTAAGCAAGCGCTTCTCTTCTCCAAAGCTTCAATTACATTACTAGAAAGTTCTTCTGTTCCAAAAGTAGCATATTCAGCACATTTAATGTCTTCACCGCCTGCAAGAGCGATCATGTAATGAAATGGAGGTATAGATTTTCCATGTGAAGATACAGCTGTTGCGTGTGGAGAATGAGCGTGAACAATTGCCTGCGCTTCTTCTTTGTTAAGATAAATGTCTCTGTGAAATCTCCATTCAGATGAAGGTTTGTTAGATGAGTCGTTTTTTTTCTCCTCATCATCCATTCTCATAAAAACTATTTCTTCTGGTTTTAATGACTCATATTTTTTTCCTGATGGGGTAATTAAATATCCGTCTTTATTATCCTCTTTAGCTCTCAAAGATATATTGCCTGATCTTAAAGGTGAAAGATTTGTTGAATTTAGTTTTAAAGAATATTCAATAATCTTATTTCTTTGATCTAAATTTTTCATTTAAATAAATCTTTCAGTCCTTTTTCTGATGCTTCACAAATACCCTTTTCAGTAATTAATCCAGTAACATACTTTGCCGGCGTAACATCAAATGCTAAGTTCATTGCTTTACTTTTTTTTGGATAAATTTGTATTTTCTTAATATTTCCTATCTCATCTAAACCTTCGATATGTGATAATTCTTCTGAATTTCTCTCTTCAATTGGAATATTTTTATGATCTTTAATATTCCAATCTATTGTTGAGCTTGGAAGAGCTACATAAAAAGGAATATCATTATCATGAGCAGCAAGTGCTTTTAAATAAGTTCCAACTTTATTACAGACATCTCCATTTGATAAAGTTCTATCAGTTCCAACAATACACATATCAACTTCGCCTCTTTGCATTAATATTCCACCAGTATTATCAGCAATAATTGTATTTTTAACTCCTTCCTCATTAAATTCATAAGAAGTTAAATTTGCACCCTGGTTTCTTGGTCTTGTTTCGTCGGCCCAAACATGGACCGGAATACCTTTTTTGTGCGCATGATAAATTGGTGAAGTGGCTGTTCCCCAATTAATTGTAGCTAACCAACCTGCATTACAATGAGTAAGAATATTAACAGTGTCTTTTTTTTTATGATAAATTTCCTCTATTATTTTAAGGCCATTCAATCCAATATTTTTACAAAATTTTATATCTTCTTCACAAATTCCTTCTGCTTCATTGAGAGCAATTTCTAAAATTTTGTCACTATTTACACCTGATAATTTTTTTATCATTCTATTAACAGCCCACTTTAAATTAATAGCTGTAGGTCTTGAACTAATTAAATCTTCTGCTGATTTTTTTAAAAATGTCTGCTCATTATTTTCAATAATTGCTAAAACTAATCCATAAGCTGCCGTTGCTCCTATTAAGGGTGCACCTCTTACTTCCATTGTCTTGATAGCATTTACGGCGTCTTTAACTGTTTTAAGATCTTTAATAATAAATTTATGAGGTAGTTTTGTTTGATCAATAATTTTTACAATATTATTTTCTAACCAAATTGTACGATATTCTTTACCTTCAATTTTCATTATTTTTTTTTATACATTTTCTCCATTAATAAGCTTTTCAAGCTCATTAATTAATTTATTACCTCTAATAACTGGATGAATTTTCCTTGCATCTTTTAAATCTATAAGAGCTTTTTGATATAATTCTAAATCAATGTATATTTGAGCTCTGCCTGATAATGCTCCAAAATGCCTTGGTTCTAAATCTAATACTTTACTAATATCCTCTAAAGATTTTTGATAATCTTTCATTAAAAAGAGTAAAGTAGCTCTTTTATTCCAGGCTTCTGACCATTCTGGATCCGTTTCAATAATATTTGTAAAGACTTCTAATGCATAATCGTATTGACCTTGATACATAAGTTTAGTGCCAAACTCCAATTTTTCTGTCAGGTTTTTTTGATTTGGGTGTTTATTCCAAACAGCCCAAATTTTTTTTTCTAGAACATCTCCATCCTGAGCGTTATTTATCTTACTTAAATCATCAAAAAGTTTGTTGAGTTCAGCAACTTGAACTAGGTTATGATTTTTGGCGTTGATACTTAAAATAAAAATTAAATTGAATATTAAAATATATATTATTTTTTTCATTTATTTAAAACACGTCCTGCAATAGTCTTAAGTTTATCTTTTGTTTTTTGCGTTCTTTTTTCTGGAGCAGTAATTACAGCTACATCTAAACAGTTATTTGTTGGGTCATTTGGATCAATATGATTTTCAAAATTTTCTATTAAATTTTTAATCATATTTTTTGCTTTAGCAGCATTGCCTAAAAGAACTTTTATTACTTGTTGAACATCAACATTTTCATGATCTGGATGCCAACAATCGTAATCGGTTACCATTGAAATAGATGCGTATCTAATTTCAGCCTCTCTTGCTAATTTTGCTTCCGGCATATTTGTCATTCCAATAACATCAGCTTTCCATGATCTATATAATTTTGATTCAGCTAAAGTAGAAAACTGTGGCCCTTCCATTACTACATAAGTTCCTCCTTTTTGATAATCGATATTTTCCAATTTAATTGCCTCCTCACATGCATTCATCAAGCCAACAGATGTAGGAAGAGCCATAGAAACGTGTGCTACAATTTCATCATCAAAAAAAGTTTTATTTCTAGCAAAAGTTCGATCTATAAATTGGTCAACAATAACGAATTTTCCTGGCGGTAATTCTTCTTTTAAAGAGCCAACTGCAGATATAGACACAATATCAGTAACTCCAAGTTGCTTTAAAACATCTATATTTGCTCTAAAATTAATATTAGAGGGAGATATAAAATGGCCTCGTCCATGTCTTGGAACAAAAAAAACTTCTTTATTTTTATAATTTGTTTTTAAAATTTGATCAGAAGGCTTACCCCAAGGGCTATTTAAGTCTAGTAATTCTCTATCTTTAAACTCCTCAATATCATATAAGCCACTTCCACCAATTATTGCTAATTTATTTATTGTCATGTTAAAAATATAATTTATTTATACTTTTATATTTAACTATATGAATTTAAAAGATTTTATTAGATCTATCCCAGATTACCCTAAGAAAGGTATTTTATTTAGAGATATTACTACCTTAATTAAAGATGAAAAAGCTTTTGCTGAAACAATAAATCAAATTGTTGATAAATCTAAAAAATTCAACTTTAACAAGATCGCTGCAATTGAATCTAGAGGTTTTGTATTTGCTTCTGCAGTTTCATATCTATTAAATAAACCTTTCATTATGCTTAGGAAGAAAAATAAATTACCCGCAGATGTTCATTCAGTTGATTTTGAACTTGAATATGGAACAGCAACAATAGAGGTTCATAAAGACTCGATAGATAAGAAAGATGATGTATTAATTGTAGATGATCTAATTGCTACAGGTGGAACAGCTGAAGCAGCAGCACAACTTGTCGAAATCTCTAAAGGCAAAGTTTCTGCATTTATTTTTGTGATAAATTTGTTTGATTTAGGTGGTTGTGAAAAACTAATTAAAAAAAACTATAAAGTTGAAAATTTAATTGAATTTCCTGGTCATTAATCG
>CABXXB010000021.1 GCA_902516065.1 uncultured Pelagibacteraceae bacterium
CAAGAGAAAATGTATTTTTAAGTGAAATTTTAGATAATACTGATTTTAAAAAAAAAGAAATTAAGTTACCAATTGCTTTAGGAAAAAATATTTCTGGTATCCCGATAGTTGGCGATTTAGCTAGAATGCCTCATTTATTAATCGCTGGTACTACTGGATCTGGTAAATCAGTTTGTATTAATACTATTATTTTATCACTTCTTTACAGACATACTCCTGAAAAATGTAAATTTATTTTAATAGATCCTAAAATGTTAGAGCTTTCCACATATGAAGGAATCCCACATTTACTATGTCCCGTAATAACTGAAGCTAAAAAAGCGGCTTCAGTACTTGGTTGGGTGGTTAAAGAAATGGAAAGCAGATATAGATTGATGACAAAAGAAGGGGTTAGGAACATTGATAGCTATAACACAAAACATAAATTACCAATGCCTTATATTGTCGTAATAGTTGATGAGATGTCTGATCTGATGCTTGTAGCCGGTAAAGAAATAGAAAATTATATTCAAAAATTATCTCAAATGGCTAGGGCAGCAGGAATTCATATAATAATGGCTACCCAAAGGCCAAGTGTGGATGTTATTACAGGGACGATTAAAGCAAATTTTCCAACAAGAATTTCATTCCAAGTAACTTCAAAAATAGATAGTAGGACAATACTAGGAGAACAAGGCGCTGAACAACTTCTTGGTAAAGGGGATATGCTTTACATGTCATCAGCTAATAGAATTTTAAGAATTCATGCCCCTTTTGTATCTGATGATGAAATTGAAAGGATCAATAATTTTTTAAGATCACAAGCAGAACCTGATTACATAGATGAAATATTAAATTATGCAGATGAGAAAGAAATAGGGGAAGGATCAAAAAATGAGGGAGATAAAGATGAGCTTTACCAAACTGCAGTAGAAATTATTAAATCTGAGGGAAAAGCTTCTACATCCTTTTTACAAAGAAAGTTACAAATTGGCTACAATAGAGCAGCTAGAATTATTGATATGATGGAAGAAGAAAGAATTGTAAGTAAAGCAAATCATGTTGGTAAAAGAGATGTTTTTTAATGAAAAAAATTTTATTAATAATTTTTTTTATTAACTTAAATAGTTATGCTCTTGGCTCTGTAAAAGAAAATGTAATTAATAATTTGAAAAGTACTAATAATTTAAGTTTTAATTTTGAACAAAATATTAATGGTAAGGTCGAAAAGGGATACTGCATTATTGAATATCCAAAAAAAAATTTTTTGTAAATATGATAAGGCAAATAATAAAGTTTTAGTTTCAAATGGAAAATCTCTTGTAATAAGAACTCAAAGTGGCAGTTATTATCGGTATTCTATTGAAAGTACACCTTTAAATTATATTCTTGATAAAAATTTTTTAATTAAAGAAATTAAAGATTTAAAAGAGAGAATTATTGATAACAAATTTGTAAATTTTACTATTTTTAAAGATGAAAATGAAATTAATATTTTTTTTGATATAAAGAGTTTTAATTTAATTGGATGGCAAACATTAGATGTTTATCAAAATTTAAACATCACATATCTTTCCTCTTTAAAAAAAAATAAATTATTAAAAAAAAATATTTTTAAACTTCCATCTATTAATTAGACCTTAATAGTTTCTTTATTATAAATTTTCATACCTCTTGCTAAATAATTTTTTATAGCATTTTCATGGTCTAGTGTGCATGTGTGGACCCAAACTCTTTTAATATCTTTTTTATCAAAACTCTTTTTGATTGCTGCTGAGAGCAGATATCCGCCTAACTTTTTATTATGATATTCTTCCAACAAACCAAAGTATGCAATTTCAATTTCTTGAAGATCTAAATGACAAATTAACTCAAAGTAACCTGCAAAATCTTCCTTTACTTTTAATATGTATGTTTCAACTTTTTTGTCTGAAGAATATTTAATCCAATCAGAATCTGACCAAATTAGTCGATCAGTCCATCTATGTTTCTTACCAACATTTTTATAGAAAAACTTATTAATTTGAAAATCATCTGGTTTTACAAGGTTAATTGAACATTCCAACTTAGGAGAAATGCTCTCATTTAAGGCATTGATAGACTTTATCTCTAAATAATTTCTGGTAATGTTTTCACTCACTCAACCATTTTTCCTATTTTTTCGCCACCAAATAAATGAAAATGTAAATGAGGAACCTCTTGACCTCCATCTTCACTTATATTTGCTAATGCTCTGTAGCCTTTCCCTGTATCAACTGAAATTCTTAGTTTTTTTGCAACTATATTAATTCCTTTTAGTAAACCAACCATTTCTTGCGAACTTGCGTTTTCACTGAAGTCGTCAAGATCAACATATTTTCCTTTAGGAATAACTAACGCATGAATTTTTTTTCGTGGATTAATATCGTGAAATGATAAAACATAATCATCCTCATAAATTTTTTTACAGGGTATTTCACCTCTTAAAATCTTAGCAAAAATATTTTTATCGTCGTAAATCATTTTTTTCTTTTATTTAATTCGCTCATAACATCCTCTACTTTGATATCATTTGCCTCCAAGTACATTATCAAGTGATAAAAAACATCTGCAGCCTCATGAATTTTGTTTGAATTATTATCAACTGCTTCGATAAGTTCGTTAATCTCTTCCAAAATCTTTTCTTTACTTAAAGATTTGTTACTAAGTAATTTGTTTGTATAGGAGCCCTCTACAGGATTTTTTTTTCTTTCTCTTGCAAGATTAAATAAATTTTCCAAAGTATTAAGCATATTAAATTCTAACAGGTATTCCTTTTGAGTCCAAATATTCCTTTGCCTCTTTAACTGAATGTTTTCCATAATGGAATATAGATGCTGCTAGAACAGCACTAGCCTTGCCTAATTTAATTCCATCTACCAAATGATCTAAATTACCTACTCCACCTGATGCAATTACAGGAATATTAACTTTAGAAGAAATTTTAGACATCAAATCAATATCATAACCAACTTGGGTTCCATCTCTATCCATTGAAGTTACTAATAATTCTCCTGCACCATTTTCTTCCATTTGTTTTGCATATTCTAAAGCATCAATACCGCTATTGTTTCTTCCTCCGTGAGTAAATACTTCCCATTTATCTCCGTTCTTTTTTGCATCAATTGCAACAACAATACATTGAGATCCAAATTTTTTTGAACTATCTGAAATAACTTTTGAATTTTCTACTGCCGCTGTATTTATTGAAACTTTATCAGCACCACAGTTAAGTAGTTTGTTAATATCCGCAACACTTCTAACGCCACCTCCAACAGTTAGAGGAACAAAACATCTTTTTGAAGTTTTCTCTACAACATTATAAATAGTATCTCTATTTTCATTTGAAGCAGTAATGTCTAGAAAACAAATTTCATCTGCTCCACCATCACTGTAAATTTTAGCTTGTTCTACAGGATCACCTGCATCCTTTAGGTCAATAAAGTTAATCCCCTTAACAACACGACCATTTTTAACGTCTAGACAAGGAATTATTCTATTTTTAAGCATCTTCTTTTACCAGTTCCTCTAATTGAATATCGCTATCGTAAATAGCTTTGCCAACTATTATACCCTCAACATTTTTTAAATTCTTGGCTTTTTTAATATCATCTATTGAAGAAACACCACCAGATATAATCACAGGACAATTTGATATCTCTGCAACTTTTGATGTCTCATCAAAATTTGGACTTTGTTTCATGCCATCTCTATCAATATCAGTATAAATCAATCTACTAACACCATAATCGTTTACTTCCTTTAAATAGTCTAAAGTCAACTGATTAGAATTTTCTTTCCAACCAGATACTGATAAATACCCATTTTTAGCATCTAAACCTAAAGCAATTTTATTAGGAAATTTTTCACAAGCATCTTTTAAAAAATTTTTATCCTTAATAGCGGCACTCCCTAAAATAACTTTTTCTACGCCGGCATTGATATATTTTTTAACACTATCAAGATTTCTAATACCACCACCTACCTCAATCTTTAGGTCAAATTTGCCAACTATATCTTGGATAATATTCAGATTAACTGTTTCACCAGTTAAAGCTCCATCTAAATCAACTATATGTAAATTTTTAAATCCATGATCTTTAAATTTCCCAGCTTGTTCAACTGGAGACATTTCATACTCTGTTTTATTATCAAAATCCCCTTTTACTAACCTCACACATTTTTTATCTTTAATATCTATAGCTGGAAATATTTTCATTTAATTCACTCGGTATATCGGTTTTAATACAAATCATTTTATAAATTTATAAAATTACTAATTATTTTAAGTCCCATCATATCACTCTTTTCAGGATGAAATTGCATTCCAAAAATATTTTCTTTTTCAACAGAACAAACAATATTTGATGAATAATCTGTTGTTGCTGAAATCACTTTTTTGTCTTCTGGAATAAATTCATAACTATGAACAAAATACATATGAGAATTATTTTCTATATCTTTAAAAATTTTACTATCTTTTACAATATTGATTTGGTTCCAGCCAATATGGGGAAGCTTAAACTTTCCATTTTGATTATCTATTTTTGAAACTTTGCCTGAAATCCAGCCTAATCCTTTTGTTTCGGTTTCTTCATATCCAATATCTGCAAACATTTGTAAACCAACACAAATTCCAAGAAGTGGTTTTTTATCGTTTATTACAAGTTCATTAAGTGTATCTGAAAGACCATCAATACTGTTTAAAGCATCGACACAGTTTTTAAATGAGCCCTGTCCTGGTAAAACTATTTTATCGCTTGATTTAATTTTATTTAAATCCGAAGTTACCTCAATATTTACTTTATCCTTAGCAACTTCTTTAAAAGAGTTTATTACCGAGCTTATATTACCCGAATTATAATCAACAATTGTGACGTTCATTAAACTTATAATGAGCCTTTAGTTGATGGAATGCTCTTTTTGTTTCTTGGATCCATCTCTAATGCGGCTCTTAAAGATCTTGCAAGACCTTTATAGCAAGACTCAATAATATGATGGCTATTATCGCCATAAATATTTTCTATATGTAAAGTAATACCTGCTGATTGTGAAAAAGCCTGAAACCACTCTTTGAATAATTCAGTATCCATTTCTCCAAGTTTCTCAACTTTTAATTTTACTTTCCAAATTAAATAAGGTCTGTTTGAAACATCTACAGCAACTCTAGATAAAGTTTCATCCATTGGTATCATTGCATGTGCATACCTTTTAATACCTACAAATTTTTTTGCAGCTTTCTTTAAAGCCTCGCCAATTGCAATCCCTGTATCTTCAGTAGTGTGGTGAAGGTCAATATGTGTGTCTCCTTTTGCTTTAACTTTTAAATCAATAAGTGAATGTTTTGATAACTGTTCAAGCATATGATCCAAGAAACCTATACCAGTGTCAATTTGGTACTTACCTTTGCCATCAATATTAATCTCAACATTGATGCTAGTTTCTTTGGTTTTTCGAGATACTTTTCCTTTTCTAGCCATATATTTTTAATGGTATACATACATAATCCCTCTATATCAATATCAGTCTAAACACTTGAAGTATCAAAAATAGTTACCATTTATTAATCATGACAACGATTGTGCTAGTAAGAAAGAACAAAGATGTAGTAGTTGCTGGTGATGGACAAGTCAGTATGGGAAATACTGTTGTTAAAAGCACTGCATCAAAAGTTAGAAAAATTGATAAAAGAGATGTTGTAGCTGGCTTTGCAGGATCAACAGCTGATGCTTTAACTTTATTTGAAAGATTAGAAGGAAAACTTGAAAAACACGCAGGTAATTTGTCGAGAGCTGCCGTTGAACTAGCAAAAGATTGGCGAACAGATAAATATCTGAGAAGATTAGAAGCTTTAATGGCTGTTGGAGATAAAAATAATAGCTATATTATTTCTGGAACTGGAGATGTTCTAGAACCTGAAGGAGATGTAATTGGAATTGGTTCTGGAGGAAATTACGCTTTAGCCGCAGGCAAAGTACTAATAGAAAGTAACATGTCTGCTGAAGATGTTGCAAAAAAAGCAATTGCGGTTGCTGCAGATATATGTGTTTTTACAAACAATAATGTTAAAATTGAAAAAATATAATGGATAATTCAAACGTAACACCTCTGCACCCTAAAGAAAAAGCTCAAAAAGAAAAAGCGTCTTTAGTAAGCTCTTTATCTCCAAGAGAGATAGTTTCAGAATTAGATAGATTTGTTGTTGGACAAAACAAAGCTAAAAAAGCAGTTGCTGTTGCTCTTAGAAATAGATGGAGAAGACAAGCTCTCGAAGGTGAAATGAAAAATGAAATTTTACCTAAAAATATTTTAATGATAGGGCCAACTGGAGTTGGTAAAACTGAAATTTCAAGAAGACTTTCAAAGCTTGCTGAAGCTCCCTTTGTAAAAGTAGAAGCGACCAGATTTACTGAAGTTGGATATGTTGGAAGAGATGTTGAACAAATAGTAAGGGATTTAATTGAAATTGCTATTTCAATGGAAAAAGTAAAAAAAAGAAAAGAAGTTTTTGCTCAAGCTCAAAAAGCGGCTGAAGAAAAAGTACTAGATGCTTTAGTTGGTAAAAAAGCAAGCTTAGCAACAAGAGAAAGTTTTAGAAAAAGACTCAGAAATGGAGACCTGGATGATAATGAAATAGAAATTGCAGTCAGTGATACTGGTCCTGGTGGAACATCATTTGAAATTCCTGGCATGCCTGGTGCAAATGTGGGCATGATTAATATAGGTGAAATGATTGGTAAATCCATGGGTAACAAAGAAAAGAAAAAGAAAATGAGCATAAAAGAGTCTCATGAGATTTTAATTAATGATGAATCAGATAAACTAATTGAACAAGACAAAATTATTAAGGCTGCAAAATTATCAACTGAAAATAATGGTATAGTTTTCCTAGATGAAATTGATAAAATTTCTGCAAGAACTGATAGAGTAGGTGGAGATGTATCCAGAGAAGGTGTCCAAAGAGATTTGTTGCCTTTAATTGAGGGTACAACCGTTAATACTAAACATGGACCAATTAAAACAGATCATATTTTATTTATTGCATCTGGAGCATTCCAACTTGCTAAACCTTCTGATCTTCTTCCTGAACTACAAGGAAGATTACCAATAAGGGTTGAGCTAGAAGCTTTAACTAGTGATGATTTTAAAAGAATACTTAGAGAGCCTGATTATAGTTTAATCAAACAATACGTTGCTTTATTAAAAACAGAAAATGTTGATCTTGAATTCTCTGAAGATGGTATTGATACAATTGCTAAAATAGCATCAGAAGTTAATGCAACTGTTGAAAATATTGGTGCTAGAAGGTTACATACTATTATTGAAAAAATTTTAGATGATATTAGTTTTACTGCAACTGATCGATCTGGAGAAAAAATAGTTATCAATAAGGAATATATAAACAAAAATTTAGATAACTTAGTTAAAGATACAGATTTATCTAAATTTATTCTTTAAAATTTACGTATAACCTAGTTCTTTCATCTCTTTTTTAAATTCATTAGTTATCATTTTTTCAACGTCTTGATCTAAAAGATTTTGCCATTTATTTTTTTCTCCTAATTTAAAAAAACTTGATTTCATACTTTTGGGTTTTTCATCAAAATTATCTTTTTTTTCCAAATCTTTTAGTTTTTCAAAAGTTGTGCTAGAGATAACGTTGTCAACTTTTTTAAAATCAATTTTTGAATTATTATTACTCAACTTAAAAATAAAATTTAACATTTTTGTCAATATTTCTCTCGGGTTTTTTATAAGTTCCTCATATTCCACTAACAAATATTTTTTTTCCTTTTTAAATAATTTCCACGATTCATAA
>CABXXB010000022.1 GCA_902516065.1 uncultured Pelagibacteraceae bacterium
TTTCCAATCTTCTTCTTTTTTATTTGGAAAACCTCTATTTATAAAGTTATCTAAAAAAAATTTTTTAATTTCAACATCTTTTTGAGATAAACTAAAATCTTTAATAGTATTGTCAAAATCTTTTTGTAATTGTTCTTTCATCTAATTAAAATTTTCGTATCCTTTATTTTCTAATTCTATAGCTAGTTCTGGTCCTCCAGATTTAACAATTTTTCCATTCATCAAAACATGAACAAAATCAGGTTTTATATAATCAAGTAATCTTTGATAGTGAGTAATAATTAAAAATGAATTTTTTTTATCTCTTAATGTGTTCACACCATCAGCAACAATCTTCAAAGCATCGATATCTAATCCTGAGTCAGTTTCATCTAAGATTGATAGTTTTGGTGCCAGTAATGACATTTGTAAAATCTCATTTTTCTTTTTTTCTCCCCCTGAAAAACCAACATTTAATTGTCGATTTAATTTATCTTCATCAAACTTAAGATCTTTGGATTTTTCTTTAACTAATTTTAAAAATTCTATAGCATCAAGCTCTTTTTCTCCTCTGGCTTTTCTAATTGCATTTAAAGAGGTTTTAAGAAATATATTTGTATTTACACCTGGAATTTCTAACGGATATTGAAAAGCTAGAAATATTCCTTTGTGGGCTCTTTCCTCGGTTTCTAGTTCAAATAAATCTTTTCCTTCAAAAAGAATCTCTCCAGAGGTTTCGTATCCTTTTTTTCCTGATAAAATATTCGATAAAGTGCTTTTACCAGAACCATTAGGGCCCATAATAGCATGTACTTCTCCAGGATTAATATTTAAAGAAAATCCTTTTAAGATAGACTTGTTATCTATAGTTGCATTCAAGTTATTTATTTTGAGCATTAGCCAACGCTTCCTTCCAAACTGATTCCAACAAGTTTTTGGGCTTCAACAGCAAATTCCATTGGTAACTGTTGTAAAACTTCTTTACAAAAACCGTTTACAATCAGCCCAACAGCCTCTTCTGAACTTAAGCCTCTCTGCTGACAATAATGTAATTGTTCTTCACTAATTTTGGATGTTGTTGCTTCATGAGCTATAGTTGATTCTGAATTTTTATTTTTAATATACGGGACTGTATGTGCTCCACATTTGTTACCCATTAACAATGAATCACATTGAGTATAATTATTGGAATTAGTTGCTTTTGCTGAAATATCAACAAGACCTCTATACGTCATATCAGAAAATCCAGCACTTATTCCTTTTGATATAATTTTACTTTTAGTATTTTTTCCAAGATGAATCATTTTTGTCCCTGTATCAGCTTTTTGATGATTATTTGTAATTGCAATTGAATAAAATTCTCCAACTGAATTATCTCCTCTCAAAATACAACTTGGATATTTCCAAGTAATAGCAGATCCGGTTTCAACTTGTGTCCACGAAATTTTAGAGTTTTTACCTTTACATAGCCCCCGTTTAGTTACAAAGTTATAAATACCGCCTTTGCCATCTTTGTCTCCTGGATACCAGTTTTGTACTGTTGAATATTTTATTTCTGCGTCATCAAGAGCAATTAATTCTACATTTGCTGCATGTAATTGATTTTCATCTCTCATCGGTGCAGTACATCCTTCTAAATAACTTACATAACTTCCTTTATCTGCTATAATTAATGTTCTCTCAAATTGTCCAGTATTAGAAGCGTTAATTCTAAAGTATGTAGACAATTCCATTGGACATCTTACTCCCTCAGGAATGTATGCAAAAGATCCATCTGTAAAAACTGCTGAGTTTAGAGTAGCAAAAAAATGATCTGTTGTTGGAATAACTGATCCTAAATATTTTTTAACTAGTTCAGGATGTTTTTGAATAGCCTCTGAAATTGGGCAAAAAATAATTCCATGTTTTGTCAATTCTTCTCTAAATGTAGTAGCAACAGATACAGAATCAAAGACAGCATCAACGGCTATACCATTCAGCCTTGCTTGTTCTTGAAGAGGAATCCCAAGTTTTTTATAAGTTTCTAAAAGTTTTGGGTCTAATTCATCTAAACTTTTTGGTTTATCATCCATACTTTTTGGTGCTGAATAATAGTACAAATCTTGATAGTCAATTTTTGGATATTTTGGTTTTTGCCAATCTGGTTCTTTTAAAAGTTTAAATCTTTCAAATGCTTTTAATCTAAAATCAAGCATCCACTCAGGTTCTTTTTTAATATTTGAAATAAATTTGATTACATTTTCATTCAAACCTTTTGGAGCTCTTGTATTTTCAATGTCGGTTGAAAAACCGTATTTATAATCTTTTAAATTATCAATTTCTTTTTGCCTATTATCCATACTATATTCTTCGTTCTATATTTTCTTTTAATAAATCTTCTAGACTTTTTTTTTCAAAAAAACTATTTATGTGAGTTTCTAATTCATCCCAAAGATTATGAGTCACACATTTTGTGGCTTTACCGTTGCAACCTTTTTTAGATTCTTTTTTACATTGAACAGTTTTCACTTTTTCATCAACTGCATAAAAAATATTATTAAGTTTTATTTCGTTTGGTTTTTTAGAGAGTACATAACCTCCATGTGTGCCTCTAATACTTTTCACAATTTGATTTTTTTTGAGTTTCAAAAAAATTTGCTCAAGGTAATCCAATGAAATTCCTTGTCTTAAAGATATATCCCTCAGTGATACTGGATTGATGCTATCAAACTGAGCTAAGTCTGCTAATGCCATTACAGCATATCTGCCTTTTGATGTTAATTTCATATTACCCTTTAAATTAATGGGTTTTTATACATTCCTGACTAAATTGGTCAAGTATAGATTATAACAAAAAAAGTAACATATTGTCTCTCACTTATGATAAATGTAATTTTTTTTTTGAGAATGATAATCAATAACACTAATGGATAACAAAATTTTAGAAATTTTTATACCTGGCCCTGCTGGAAGACTAGAAGCAAAATATTTTAAAAGTAAAAAAAATACTTCTCCTGTCGCACTGGTATTGCAGCCACATCCTCAGTACGGTGGAACAATGAATAATAAAGTAGTTGTTGAAACTTTCAAAACATTTATGGAAAATGATTTTTCAGTTTGTAGAGTAAATTTTAGAGGTGTTGGTAAAAGTGATGGAGAGTTTGATAATGGTCAAGGAGAATTGGCAGATGCGGCTGCAGCTTTAGATTGGCTTGAAAGAGAAAACTTTGATAATTCCCAATGTTGGGTTTCAGGTTTTTCTTTTGGCTCGTTAATTGCAATGCAATTATTAATGCGAAGACCTGAAATAAACAGATTTGTAGCCATCTCGCCACAACCAAATGTATATGACTTTTCATTTTTATCTCCTTGTCCAACATCTGGTTTAATGATTTATGGTAAAAAAGATGAATTAGTGCCCTTAGAATATATAACTGAAATAAATAAAAGATTGAGCGCGCAAAAAGGAATTAAGGTAGAGTTTCAATCTATCGCAGAGGCAAATCATTTTTTTACTAAGAATGAAGATCAATTAGTTGAATATTTAGATAAGTATATTAAAAAAGAAACTGCTTTATATTAAAAGTTTTTTACTAATACACCTCCAGTACTTGGTTCTTTACAGCCAGTTGTATTAGGGAATGAAATTGGTAATTTTAAAAAAGACCTAATAGCTAAATAACCAAAAGCTTGGGATTCTACAAAATCTCCATCTATTTCATATTCATCAATTGGCTGAATATTTATTTTGTCAAAAATATTTTTTATACTTTCTAAAAGATATTTATTCTTTCTTCCTCCTCCACACACTAACCAATTATACATAATTGGATTATCCATTATATGAGAATATTTCATTCCGTTAGATATGAGCGTCGCAGTAAAATTAGTAATAGTTGCAGCACCATTTTCTAATGAAAGACCTTTTGCAAAAAAAATATCAAAATCTCTAACATCTAAAGATTTTTTGTAATTGGAATTTTCTTCAAAATTTTCTAAGGCTTGATTTAAAACTAATTCATCTATTGTTCCAGATTTTGCTATTAAACCATCCTTATCATATTTTTTTTTAGAATTTTTTCTTATCCATTCATCGATTAGACAGTTTCCAGGTCCAATGTCATAAGCATTAATATCATTTAATTTGTGATCCAAATTTTTCCAATCTACTGTGGAGGTAATGTTTGAAATACCTCCAATATTCAAAAAATTTAAAGGAAATCCTAAATTAAATTTTTTATCTATTTTATTTGCAAGAACGTTATGAAAAATAGGTGTTAAAGGAGCTCCTTGTCCCCCGTTTTCTAGGTCATTTTGTCTAAAGTTATAAACAACCTTTTTCTTTATTAATTGAGACAATAGTTTTCCATCACCTAATTGTTTAGAAATTTTTTTTTCTGGATCGTGAAATATTGTTTGCCCATGAAAACCTATTAAATCTACTGAGGATTTTGTTATTCCAAGTGTTTCATTTATAGCTTCAGCATGAAATAAGGTAATCTCTCTTTCTAGATCTTTAATTTCGTCTAAGTATTTGTTTAATTGCTCTGAATCTGTGATTTTTTCCCTTAAAACCAATATTTTTTGAATTAATTCTTTATCGTATTCAAAATATCTATCTAAAATTGATGAAAATTCCTTGTTACCATCTGACTCAATTATAGATACATCTACGCCATCTAATGAGGTACCACTCATTAGACCCATTGCTGTATATATTTTTCCCATTCTTATTTTTTTTTTAATAAATAATGTATATTGTAGAACTATAGACCTATGAATAAATTTTTAAAAGAATTTAAAGATAGAGGTTTTTTCTATCAATGCACTAATGAAGAGGATTTATCTAAATTATTAGATAAAGAAAAAATCAGTGGTTATATAGGTTTTGATTGCACAGCTGAAAGTCTTCATGTTGGTAGTCTTCTACAAATAATGTGTTTAAGATTGCTTCAAAAACATGGACACAGACCAATCGTATTATTAGGGGGTGGAACAACTAGAATTGGTGATCCTTCTGGTAAAGATAAAACAAGAAAAATTTTAAATGAAAAAGAAATAGATCAAAATATCAAAAATATAGAAAAAATATTAAAAAATTTTTTAGATGTCAAAAATCCTAAAACAAAACCAGTTTTTGTAAATAATTATTCTTGGCTTAAAAGCTTAAATTATATTTCTTTTTTAAGAGATATTGGAAAACATTTTACAATAAATAAAATGTTAAGTTTTGATAGTGTTAAAACTAGATTAGAAAGAGAACAGTCTCTTAGCTATATGGAGTTTAATTATATGATACTTCAAGCTTATGACTTTCTAGAATTGAACAAAAAGAAAAATTGTACACTTCAAATTGGTGGTTCTGATCAATGGGGAAATATTGTAAATGGTGTTGAGCTAATAAAAAGATATTCTAACAAACAAGCTTATGGCCTAACAACTCCTTTGATTACATTGGCATCAGGGGCAAAGATGGGAAAAACTGAGGCTGGAGCAATTTGGTTAGATAAAAAATTTTTATCAGCATATGATTACTGGCAATTTTGGAGAAATACAGATGACAGAGATGTTGTAAAATTTTTAAAAATTTTCACTGATCTTGACATTAGTGAAATTGATAATTTACAAAATAACAATATTAATGAATTAAAAATATTATTAGCAAATAAAGCTACTGCAATGCTTCACGGTAAAAAGGCTGCTGAAAATTCAGAACAAGCTGCTAAAGAAGCTTTTTCAGGTAATTCTCTTGGTGCTAATTTACCGTCAGTAAAAATTAAATCAAAAGAACTTCATAAACAGATGAGTATTATGGATCTCATAATCTTATCTAAATTAGAAAATTCTAAAAGTGAAATAAGAAGATTATTTAAAGGTAATGCTATTAAGATAAATGATGAGCTGATTAAGGATGAAAAATTTATTATTAAAAAAGAACTATTTAATAAAAACTATCTAAAACTTTCTATTGGAAAAAAAAGACATATCAAAATTGAACTTAGTTAATTATTTTTTTTTATTTTTTCTAAAGTACGAGTAATAAACCTAGGTGTTAATGTTTTAATTGGATTAACTGTAGTTTCTAAATCACCTGGAGGACCTTTAATCTTAAAACTAACACCAAAAACCCCTTCACCAACTTTTTTTCCAATTAATATATCCCCAATTAACGGTATTGAAGAAATTGTTCTATTTACCGTTGTTGCTGGAACTAATGTGCCTCTTAAACTAATTAATTTTTTACTTTGAATATATCCTTCCATTAAAATTGAAATTGCAGGACCTATTGCATAAAGTTCTTCGATAGTCATTAAATTGTTTTTACTTGAAAATCGCATTTCAAAATCTGTAAACCTTATACCCTCACCTGTTAAAAGGTCAGCTATTCCTTGTAAAGATGCTAAGGTAAGGAGTTTTGCTAATACAGGGATTTCTTGAATTTTAAAATTATCAATTTTTAATATAGAATTTGTAATACCATTTTTTTTTATTGAATAAAAATCAAGGTCGCCTTCTTCAAAACCTTTTATAAATTTATATCTATCTACAAAAGGTTTGGCTTTAAAAGAATACAGGGTTGTAATTTTTTCATTGTCATTATCTTTAATAGTAAATTTTATATTTTCATTATTAGAAAAATTTGACTCTAATTCTAGTTCAGAAATTTCATTATTGTTTAAAAATAAAAATCCCTTTAAAGTATTTATAGTATCATTTTTATTCAAATAAATTTTTTTAACATCGAATTTAATTTTAAAATTATTATTAAAAATTTTTAATTTATTGTCATTTCCTGAGTCTAATAATTCATCAATTATACTGTTGATATTAAAACTATTTCCTGAAACTAAATAATTATTATCTTTTTTGGTTAATTTTAAGTTATTTTTTAAATCTTCTTTATCTATATAATTAATATTAATATTACCTAGGTCTTTAATTTTATAATCACTTGATAAGGACAAGTTTTCAATAAAAATAATATTTTTTTCTTCCTTTAAAGAAATCTTATTAAACACTGAACCTTTTTCTATATTACTTTTTCCTAAAAAAAATAATTCTAAATCTGAATCTTTATTTTTTTTATAATTTAAAATATCTAATTTGAATGGATTTTTTGAAATTTTAAGCTTTGTATTAAATTTAATTTCATTCTTTTTTTTATAAATTTCATATTCAATTTTATCAATTTTATTTTGCAAAAGAGCGTCACCTTCTCCAACAATATTAAAACTATCTTTTTTGTATTCAAGTTTCAATTTTTGATTTTTAAATACAAAATTTTTTTTTACTTTTGGAAAAATATTTTTTAATTTGAATGGATTTTTAAATTCAAAATTATCAAGATCTATATCCGATTTAATGTCTAAATTTTTTATTTTAAAATCTTTATTTATTTCGAATTTAAAATCATTTTTAGAACTTAATAAAATTTTTTGAATATCCAAAT
>CABXXB010000023.1 GCA_902516065.1 uncultured Pelagibacteraceae bacterium
AACAATTATGAAAAAGGCCTGGACTGAAAAATTTTTTAGCCATGAGGGAGAATTTTATACATACCCTTCACCTAATTTTGTATGGCAACATGATATGAGTCCCCCAAGTAAAGAATTTCTAGATACGAAAACAAATGAGATTAAAAAAATTAGTGTTGTCCCAAAACCTAAACAAATTCCACACCCACCCATTTGGCAGGTAGTAGATGGTGCAAGATCAATTGAATGGGCAGCTCAAAATGGTTTGAATACTATAATGTGGATACCTACTGTAAAAGCTTTAAAGAAAAGATTTGAGATATATAGAGATGCAAAATCAAAAGCTGAAAATAGAGATGTTCCATTAGGTGAAGGAATTTCTTTAGTAAGAGATATGTTTGTTGCAGAAACTATGGAAGAAGCAGAAAAATTAGCTGGAGAACACATTATAAATTATATGAGATGGGTTTGTCATTGGAGAGGCCTAGGAAATCATATGGACCCAGGTGAAGAATTGCCAGAGACAAAGCATAAATTAGATCTTCTTAATTATGATTTCTTGCATAAAAGAAATTTATTATTTGGAACCCCTGAATATGTAGTTAACAAAATTAATGAATTGAAATCAGAATTAAATTTACAAAACTTACAAGTTTGGTCAAACTTCCCAGGAATTGATCATAAAGCTTGTATGAGAAGTATAAAACTGTTTAATGATGAAGTGATACCTAAAATTAATTTTGATAACGACGATATAGAGAAAGCCAGTTAGTGAAACTTGAATTAAGGAAGTTTACAAAATTTGTAGATAAAACTTTTATTGAGGGTGGGAAAGTAGCAAAGGAACCTGTTTTGATGGTTTCGGTAGCAGCTATTTTTAAAAACCCTTGGGCAGGACAAGGATTTGTGGAAGATTTAAAACCAATCATTTTAGATTTAGCTCCAAAACTTGGTGATATATTGGTCCCAGAATTAATCAAAGAAATTGGATCACCTGAAAAAATTTTAGCTTATGGAAAAGCTGGAACTGTAGGTTTGAATGGTGAAATAGAACATGCTTCAGCCTTTATTCATACTTTAAGATTTGGAAATAAATTTAGAGATGCTGTTGGTGGTACTTCTTATTTGAGTTTTACTAATACAAGAGGACCTGCAGGATCTAAAATATCTATTCCTATGATGCATAAAACAGATTCTGGTTTAAGACCATATTATTTAACTCATGAATTTACTATTCATGACGCGCCATTTGATGATGAAATTGTAATAGCAATTGGAGGTGCATCAAGTGGTAGAGCGCACGCAAGAACTGGAGATCGTTATCAAGATATGAAAGAAATGGGATTAGATCCCAAATAATTTAATGTCTCTAAATTTTGATCCAAATCAAAATTGTTATTTATTTAATAAAAAAGATACTGTCCCTCTTGTATTTATTCATGGAGTTGGTCTTGATCATCAAATGTGGAATCATCAAGTAAGTTATTTCAATGAATATTCAACTTTAACTTATGATTTATTAGGTCATGGAAAGACACCATGGAGTAAAGATAAGTTAACTCTTAAGGATTTTTCTAACCAACTTTTAAAACTTTTAGATCATTTAAAAATAGAAAAAATAAATCTTATAGGTTTTTCTTTAGGTTCGTTGATTGCTTTAGATTTTTCATCTCAATTTCAAAAAATAATCGAAAAACTTATATTAATTGGAACTAAGTATAAAAGATCAGATGAGGAAAGATCACGTGTATTAGAGAGATATAATCAAGCAAAATTAAATAAACCAATATCTAAACAGGCTCTAAAAAGATGGTTTACTGATAAATATCTAGAAAAAAATCCAAACACTTATAATTTGTTTATGGATATCTTAAATAAAAAACCTGAAGATCATAGAAATTTTCTTAAAGCTTATGATTTATTTGCTAATCATTATGATGATTTTGAAGCTATAAAAAAGATAGATAGAAAAACTCTAGTAATGACAGGTTCAGACGATATTGGTTCAACTCCAGCAATGTCTAAAGAATTGGTTAAAGACCTTGTTAATTCTACTTATATTGAAATTCAAAATGGAAAACATCTTTGTAGTATAGAATGTGTAGATGATGTTAATATGAAAATTAAAAATTTTATTAATAATTAGATGTCAAAAATTCAAGATTTTAAAATGTATATTAATGGTGAATGGGTAGATTCATCTTCTGGAAAAAAAATTGAAACATTAAATCCTGAAAATAATGAAGTTTGGGCAACTGTTCCTGAGGCAAATGAAAAAGATGTAGATAAAGCTGTTCAATCAGCTCAAAAAGCTTTTGAAAATAATTGGTCTAAAATTCATCCAAGAGAAAGAGCAAAGTATTTAAAATTAATTGCTGATCAACTAAGAGCTAATGCGGAGCACCTTGGAAAAATAGAAACTATAGATACAGGTAAACTTTATAGAGAAACAAAAACTCAGGCAAATTACATAGCAGAATATTATGATTATTTTGCAGGTTTGGCTGACAAAGTAGAAGGTACAGTCGTTCCAATAGATAAACCTGATATGCAAGTTACGACAACAAGAATTCCTATTGGTGTTGTTGCAGCAATTATTCCTTGGAACTCTCAAATGCTCTTAACAGCAGTGAAACTCGCACCAGCTCTTGCAATGGGTAACACAGTTGTAATTAAAGCTTCAGAGCTTGCTCCAGTTACTCTTTTAGAATTTGCAAAATTAATTGAAAAAACTGGAATACCAAAAGGAGTAATTAATATAATCACAGGACTTGGTGAACCGAGTGGTAAAGCATTAACCACTCACTCCTTAATAGAAAGAATAGCTTTCACAGGTGGACCTGAAACTGCAAAACATATTGTAAAAAATTCTGCAGAAAATTTATCACAAGTAAGCTTAGAACTTGGTGGAAAGAGCCCTGTTGTTGTATTTGATGATGCTGAGCAAGAAAACGCATTAAATGGTATTACTGCAGGAATATTTGGAGCTAGTGGACAAAGTTGCATTGCAGGATCAAGACTTTATTTGCAATCAAAAATTTATGATGAGTTTTTAAAAAAACTTATAAATAAAGCTGAAAAGATTAAATTGGGAGGTCCCATGGAAAAAGATACACAAATGGGTCCTTTAAACAGTTTTAAACAATTAGAAAATATAGAAAAAAACATTAAAGCTACAATTGAACAAGGAGGAAAAGTTAAATGTGGCGGAAAAAGATCTTCAGTTTCTAATAAAGGTTATTATTTTCCTGCAACAATAATCGAGTGCGAAAATCACAATCTTCCTGTTGCAGAAAATGAATTATTTGGGCCAATATTGGCTGTCATGAAATTTGAAAAAGAGGAAGAAGTGATAGACAAAATGAATGATAACAAATATGGATTGTCTTCAGGGGTTTATACTTCTAATTTTGCTCGTGGCTTAAGAGTATCTAAGGCTATAAGAGCTGGAATAGTTTTTATTAATACTTACAGATTAATTTCTCCCATGGCTCCTTTTGGAGGAATTAAAGATAGTGGTTATGGAAAAGAGGCAGGTATTGAATCCATAAAAGAATACACAAGAATAAAGACCACATGGTATAACTCATCAGACAAACCCATGACTGATCCTTTTACAATGGGTTAATTTCTTTAATTTTTAAATGAGTGTTTAGCTTTAGGGAATTGTTTTTTTAAAACTTCAGATTTATATCTTTTAACTGCCGAATTAATCATTTGATTTACATTTACATATTTTTTTACAAATCTAAATTTACTTTGACTTAGTCCAATTAAGTCATCAATCACTAAAACTTGTCCATCACAGTTAGCAGAGGAACCAATACCAACAGTTATAATATTTAATTGTTCGGTAATTTTTTTTGCTAGTTTAGTTTCAATGCATTCTAATACTACAGAAAAAATGCCTGCTTCCTCTAATAGTTTAGCGTCATTTAAAATTCTGTTTATTTCTATTAATTTTTTACCTTTATAGGTAAATTTTTTTTCAGTTTGAGGTAAAATACCTAAGTGCCCCATAACAGGTATTTTGTTTTTTACTAGAGACTTGACAATAGGGACAATTTTTTTTCCTCCTTCTAATTTAACAGCATCACATTTGGTTTTTTTCATCACCAAACGTGCATTCTTTAAAGCTTCTTTTGAATTTCGATATGTATTATATGGCATATCAACTACCATCAAAGATTTCTTTACACCAATCCTTACACTTTTTGAATGATTAATCATTGTTTCTAAAGTTACTTCTTTTGTAGATTTATAATCATAAAGAACTGAACCAAGTGAGTCTCCTACTAATACTAGATCGCAATGTTTATCTAAAATTGATGCAACATTTTTTGAATAGGCAGTAAGACATATAACTTTGGCTCTATTTTTTTTGTTGAGAAACTTTTTTAATTTCTTGTTCATTTTATTCTAATTCAATAGTACTCGGAGGTTTTGATGTAATATCATAGACTACTCTATTAATTCCTCTAATGCTATTTACAATTTTATTTGAAATCATTTGAGAAAATGATTTTTTAAATTCAAAAAAATCTGCTGTCATACCATCCTCAGAAGTTATCGCCCTTAGTAAACACAAATATTCATAAGTTCGATTATCACCCATTACTCCTACAGTTTTTACTGGAAGTAAAGCTGCATAAGCCTGCCAAATTTTATGATAAAGACCATAATCCTTCAATGCTTTAATAAAATAATAATCTGCTTCTTTTAATATTTTTATCTTTTCAGAGGTAATTACTCCTGGCATTCTAATTGCTAAGCCTGGACCTGGAAATGGATGACGAGAAATAATTTCTTTACTTAAGTTTAATTCTAAACCAAGTTTTCTAACTTCATCTTTAAATAAAAATTTTAATGGCTCTACTAACTTTAATTTCATTTTTTTTGGAAGACCCCCAACATTGTGATGAGATTTTATTTTTGAAGTTTGACTTCCAGTTACTGATTTACTCTCAATTAAGTCAGGATAAAGTGTTCCTTGAGCTAAAAATTTAACATTTCTTATTTTTTTCGAATATCTTTCAAAAATTTTAATAAAAAGATTTCCAATTATTTTTCTCTTTTTTTCAGGATCTGAAACATTTTTTAATTTTCTTAAGAATTCTTTTTCTGCATTCACATATATTAAATTAATCTTTAGTTTTCTTTTAAAAGTTTTTACAACTTGAGTTTCTTCATGTTTTCTCAACAATCCAGTATTTACAAAAATACAATAAAGTTTTTTTCCAATTGCTTTGTTTAAAAGTTGCGCTACTACACTACTATCTACACCTCCCGAAAGCGCACAAATAACCTTATCAGTTCCTACTTGTTGCTTTACCTCTTTAATTAATTTCTTTTTCTGATCTTTTGAAGACCAATTTCGTTTAATTTTACAAATAAAAAAAATAAAATTACTAATTATTTTTTTTCCATTTTCAGTGTGGGTAACTTCAGGATGAAATTGTACACCAAAAAAATTATTTATTTTGCTTTCGACTATAGCAAATTTCGAGTTTTCACTCGAAGCAACAACTTTAAAATTTTTTGGAAGTTTGGTTACTTGATCTGCATGGCTCATCCAAACTTTTTTTGTTTTTTTATTAAAAAAATTTTTTATTAATAGGCTGTCATTTCTTTTATGAATATTTGTTAGGCCAAACTCTCTATGATTTGATTGCTTAACTTTACCACCATTAAATTTTGATAAAATTTGATGCCCAAAACAAATTCCAAGAATTGGTATTCCAAGTTTTAAAATTTTATTATCAAATAAATTATTATTTAATTGATAAACATTTAAGGGTCCACCAGATAAAATAATTCCTTTAACATTAGATTTGATTTGAGAACTTTTTATTTTTTTATGACTGATTAATTCAGAGAATACTCCAAGTTCTCTTATTCGTCTGACTATTAATTGAGTAAACTGTGAACCAAAATCTATTATTAAGATTTTGTCTAAGTTTGAATCAAGACTCATTTTTTGGTTCTAAATTTTCTAGGTCTTTTAATATTTGTTCATTTTCTTTACATAAGTTTTTACAAACTTTTGCAAATCTTTCTGATAACTTTTTTACTTTAGAATAATTAGTTTTTTCAAGAGCGATTTCCATTAACATCAAAATTGCTTCTTCATTAGCTGGGTCAATCAATAACGTTGATTCTAAATTTTTTTCTTCTTTTTTTTTATTATCTTTTTCTTTGTAAATTTTAGCTAAATACAAATATGACTTAGAGTCTTTTGGATCGAATACAATGCTTCTTTCAAATAAAAACTTTGCCTCATCATATTTTTTAGTATTAAATAATTTTACCCCTTCTATATAAAAATTTTCTTTGCTTAATGAAATATTAGAAAAGTTAATTATAAATAAAACTAACAAGAATATTTTTAAAAATTTAATCATTAATATTTAGTATCACTTTTTACAATATCCACATTATGAACCATACTTTCATAAAATCCAGCTTTTGTAATTTTAACAAATTGCGGTTTATTTCTTAAATATTTAATTTGTTTAGATCCTAAATAACCCATTGATGAACGAAGTCCTCCTATTAATTTGTATATAATATTTTTAACCTCACCTTTATATTTTGAAAAACCCTCTACTCCCTCTGGTACATATTTTGATCTATCTTTTTGCTTTTTTTGAAAATATCTATCAGCAGAGCCTTTGTTCATTGCGCCAACAGAACCCATTCCTCTAAAACTTTTAAAAAGTTTTCCATTTATTTTTATTATTTTTCCTGGGGCTTCATCTGTTCCAGCGAATAAAGAACCAATCATTACAGCATCTGCACCTGCAGCAAAAGCTTTTGCTAAATCTCCTGAATATTTCACTCCACCATCAGCAATAATTTTTATATTTTTATTTTTAATTCCTTTTCTAACAGAAAGAATTGCACTTAATTGTGGAACTCCAATTCCAGCAACCAATCGTGTGGTACAAATAGATCCTGGACCGATACCAACCTTAATAATGTCTACACCTAATTTTAGTAAAAATTTAGCTGCCTCTGGTGTTGCTATATTTCCTGCACATAAAGCTATTTTTTTATCCTTAATTCTTTTTATATATTTAATGATCTCTGAAACTTTTTTTGTATGTCCATGTGCTGTATCAACTACAATTAAATTTACACCCTCATCTAAAATCTCTTTAGCTCTCTTTAATTCCTTTGGGCCAGCACCGACGGCTGCTCCAACAAGCAGTTTTTGTTTTTTTACTTTTCTAATTTCTTCTATTTGTTTTTTTATTTCTAAGTTTCTGTGAATAACTCCAATGCCACCTGCCTCT
>CABXXB010000024.1 GCA_902516065.1 uncultured Pelagibacteraceae bacterium
CAGCATATCCTCGATTAGCTATCGTTGAAATTATACTCGCATATGTTGATGGTCTTCCTATGCCAAGTTCCTCTAATTTTTTTACGAGACTAGCTTCTGAGTATCTTGGAGGTGGTTGTGTAAAATGTTGTTCATCAAGAAGTGCCTCAATGTTAATTGGTCCTTTCGAGATTTCTGGAAGTATTTCCTCATCATCATCTTTATTTGGACTTGGAAATACTTTCAAGTATCCATCGAATTTTAAAACAGATCCACTTGTTTTGCATATAGTTTGATTATCTTCTGAAGAAATTGTAATTGTATTTCTATCAAATTTTGCTGTTTCCATTTGAGAAGATAAGGCTCGACTCCAAATTAAATTATATAGTTTTTGTTGGTCTGGACTTAAATATTTTTTAACTGAATCAGGTGATCTAATAATATCTGTAGGGCGAATAGCTTCATGAGCCTCTTGTGCATTTTTAGCTTTTTTACCAGAATAATTTAAAGGATTTTCTGGTAGGTATTCTTTACCATATTTACTCTTTATGAAATTTCTAAAATCTGAAATTGCATCAGCAGATAAGTTTGTACCATCTGTTCTCATGTAGGTAATTAAACCTATTGTTTCACCATCAATCTCAATACCTTGATATAATTTTTGTGCAATTTGCATTGTTCTTGAAGCACCAAAACCTAGTCTGCTTGAAGCAACCTGTTGAAGCGTAGAAGTTGTGAAAGGACCAGATGGGTTTCTACTTATTACTTTAGACGAAATATCAGTAATCTGAAATTTTTTATTTCTAATTTCTGAAATTGCAGCGTTTACATCATTTTTATTTTTAAAAGAAAATTTTTCTATTTTTTTTCCATTAAGTTGAGAGATGCTTGCAGATATCTTATCATCTTTATCATTTTGAAAATTAACAGTTAATGTCCAAAATTCATCAGGCTGAAAGGATTCAATTGCATGTTCACGTTCAGTAATTAATTTTAAAGCAACAGACTGGACTCTTCCGGCAGATTTAGAACCAGGTAGTTTTGTCCATAATATTGGTGAGATATTAAATCCAACTAAATAGTCTAGTGCTCTTCTAGCCATATAAGCATCAACTAATAGAGGTTCAATTTGTCTAGGATTTTCAATTCCGTGAGTTACCGCTTTTTTTGTTATTTCGTTAAAAACAACTCTTTCAATTTGCTTATCTTTTAAAAGTTTTTTTTCATTCAAATATTCTTTTACATGCCAAGCAATCGCTTCTCCTTCACGATCTGGGTCAGTCGCTAAAATAATCTTAGAGGATTCTTTTGCTGCATCAGTAATTTCTTTTAGATATTTTTTTGAAAAACTATCAACTTCCCATTCCATCTTAAAATTTTGCTCAGGATCTACCGAACCATTTTTAGACGGTAAATCTCTTATATGACCATAACTAGCTAAAACAGTATAATTATCACCTAAATATTTATTTATTGTTTTAGCTTTAGCAGGACTTTCAACTATGACCAGATTCATAATTTAACAAACTACTTAAAAGGGTCTGATAGTCAAATTAATAAATTTTGGACTTACTTTCTTCTTTATTTTTCAGTCTTTTGATATTTTCTCTATGTGTGAAAAAAATCAAAACAAACATAATTATAAAAAAAATAACAGTATCTATATTACCTTTTATCAAAAGATAAATAGGAACAGAAAGAGAAGCAACTATGGATGAAAGAGAAGAGTACTTAGATGATAAAAAAATAATTATCCAAGATAATATGAAAACAATCCCTAATAAAATGTTTATTGAAAATAATATTCCAACATAAGTAGCAACTCCTTTACCACCTTTAAATTTTAGCCATATTGGAAATACATGTCCCAAAAAAGCACATAATGAAGCAATGTATATTAGTTCAGGAAAATTAATCTTAACATAAATCACTGGTATTATAGCTTTAGTTATATCTAGGACTAAGGTTAAATATCCAATAAGCTTATTTCCAGTTCTTAATACATTTGTAGCACCAATATTACCTGAACCTATATCTCTAATATCCTTTTTTAAAAAAATTTTTGTTAAGATTAAACCAAATGGAATAGATCCCATTAGGTATGATGCTATACCTACAATTAAGTATTCCATTACTATATTTTAAATAATTCTTTACCTTTTACAAAGGTATTAGTTACTTTGCCTTGAAGTTTTTTGTCCTCTATAGAGGTGTTTTTAGACTTTGAAACTAATTTCTCTTTTTTTACAATCCACGGTTTATCTAAATCAACAATACACAAGTCAGCATCATTTCCAATTGAAAGGTTGCCCTTATTGATTTTAAGTATTTTGGCTGGATTAGATGTTAGTGCTTTTATTATAGTTTCCAATTTAAGAGATCCATTATGATAAAGTTCTAAACTTAAAGAAAGAAGAGTTTCTATTCCAGAAGCTCCAGTTGCAGCCTGAGAAAAAGTTAATCTTTTTGATTCTTCATCTTCTGGTTTATGATCTGAAACGATAACATCGATTAATTCATCTTTTAATCCTTGAACCAAAGCTTCACGGTCTTCCTCTCTTCTTAAAGGAGGAGATAATTTTAAAAAAGTTCTAAAGTCACCTATATCATTTTCATTTAATGAAAGATTATTTATAGAAACTCCAGAGGTAAATTTAACTACTTCTTTTCTTTGTTTAATGACTTCAATAGATTTTTGAGAGGATAATTGAGATATATGATATCTACACTTAACTTTTTCTAATAAAGTTAAATCTCTTTCAATTAAAATCCTTTCAGCTATTTCTGGTATTCCAGATAAACCCAATTTTGAGGCTATAATTCCTGAATTTATCATACCATTTTTTGCGAGTTCATAATCTTCTGCGTGTTGCATTATTAAACATCCGAGGTCTTTCGCTGAATTCATTATCCTGGACATTAGTCTTGGGTTTTGTATTGTTTTAACACCATCCGTAAATGCAATTATTCCCTTTTTTTGTAATAAACCAAATTCTGTCATGTTAGTACCCTCAATATTTTTTGTAAGAGAAGCACAAGGGAAAATATTAATTTTAGATTTATCTCTTCCTCTTCTTTTTAAAAAATCTACAATTGAAACATTATCTATAATTGGATCTGTATTAGGCATTGTAACCACAGAGGTGACACCACCTGATAAAGCAGCATTACTAAGTGTTTTAAAGTTTTCTTTATATTCGTAACCAGGCTCACCTACAAAAACTCGCATATCAACAAGCCCTGGAAATATATATTTCCCTTTTAAATCAATTGGCCTTTCTCTTGTAGGAAGATTGTTTGTATTGACCTTTTTTCCAACAGCTTCAATTTTGCCATCATCTCCAATAATTAAACCACCAACTTCGTTAATTGAGTTATAAGGATCAATTATATTAGCGTTTATAAAATATTGTTTTTTCATCTATATACAAAACATTTTTAAACAAGCCATTCTTACTGCTACCCCAAGTTCGACTTGTTCTTTAATTACACTTTTATTAATGTCATCTGCTAATATTGTGTCAATTTCAATACCTCTATTCATTGGACCTGGATGCATAATTAAAGCATCAGATTTAGCATGTTCCAACTTATCTGGAGTTAAACCGTAATATTCATAATATTCCCTATTTGATGAGAGATAAGAGCTAGTCATTCTCTCATTTTGTAATCTTAACATCATAACGATGTCACAATCTTTTAATCCTTTATTCATATCGGTGAAAGTATTTACACCAAATTTCTCTATTTCTTTTGGCATTAAGTTTGTTGGAGCTACAATATTTACTTCAGCACCAAGCATATTAAGTAAATAAATATTTGATCTCGCTACTCTTGAATGGAGAATATCTCCACAAATTGCTATCTTAAGACCTTCAATTTTCTTTTTTCTATTTATAATCGTTAAAGCATCTAATAGTGCTTGAGTAGGGTGTTCTCTTCTGCCATCACCTGCATTTAGAACTGAACAATTAACTTTTTGAGATAACAAGTTACAAGCACCAGAGTCTTGGTGTCTTACAACAATAATATCTGGATGCATGGCATTTAAAGTCATTGCCGTATCTATTAACGTTTCACCTTTCTTGATAGCTGAATTAGCCATGTTCATTGACATTACATCAGCTCCCAATCTTTTTCCTGCTAATTCAAATGAACTTTGAGTCCTGGTTGAGGGTTCGAAAAATAAATTTATTTGAGTTTTACCTCTAAGGGTATCAATTTTTTTATTTTTACTTTGGTTAAGTTTTATAAATGATTGTGCTTCATCTAATATTAAATTAACATCATTAATCGATAAATCTTGGATACCTAACAAATGTTTTTGGGAGATTTTAATAGCTTTATTGGTTTTAATTGCCATTAAAACCAACTCTATAACTATAAACCTCTATAATAGCAAGTATTAATTATTTAAAAAATCTATTGCCCCTTGCAATATAAATGCAGCAGCATTTTCATCTATTTTTTTTTCTCTTTTACTTACATTAATATCAAGTTGACTAGATAAATTAAAAGCCCCTACAGTTGATAATCTTTCATCCCATAGACATATAGGTACATCAATACTTTTCTCTATATTATCGGAGGTATCTTTTACAGACTGAGTCGACCTACTTGATGATCCATCCATATTCAGAGGATTTCCTATAATAATCCCTTTTACATTATTTTCTTCAATTATAATCTTAAGTTCATTTATGAGCTCTTTAGCGTTGGTTCTATTTATAGTTTTAAATGGTGTAGCTATTAATTGTTTTTCATCACATATCGACACACCAATTCTTTTAGAGCCAAGATCCAAACCTATTAATCTAGACTTATCTGACTGTTTTTTTTTGAATTCCTCTAAGGTGATCATATTGTATAATTTAAACTTAAGTGGTAGTTTGCGTCATATTTAAATATCATATGAGCATAGATCTTAAAACAATAAAGCATATATCTAAACTATCAAGAATATCAGTTGATGAACAAAAAGCAGAGAAATTAGCTGGTGATTTAAACTCAATTTTTAAATTCATCGAAAAACTTAATGAATTAAAAACAGACAGCGTTGTGCCTCTGACATCAGTTGCTGAAACTACTCTTAAATTAAGATCTGATGAGATTAAAAGCGAAGATATTCGTAAACAAATATTAAAAAATTCACCTCAAGATAATGAAGATTATTTTGTTGTGCCAAAAGTTATTGAATAATGTTAGATATTACAAAACAATCACTTTCAGAATTAGTTAAAAATATAAAAGATAAAAAATTATCCTCAGAAGAAGTTACAAACGCTTTTATTAATAGGTCAGAAAAATCTAAAGAGTTGAACGCATATATTACTGAAGATTATTCATCTGCATTAGAAAAAGCTAAAAAATTTGATCAAAAACCAAATCTTGAATTAAAGTTACCAGGTATACCTATGGCAATTAAAGATTTGTTTTGTACAGACAGTATTCGCACAACTGCTGGAAGTAAAATCTTAAATAATTTTGTTCCTACTTATGAATCTACTGTTACACAAAATATTTGGAACGAAGGAGCTATACTTCTTGGAAAACTAAATTGTGATGAATTTGCAATGGGATCATCAAATGAAACTAGTTTCTTTGGTAATGTTCAAAATCCAATTGATAAAAATTTGGTCCCCGGAGGCTCCTCAGGAGGCTCAGCATCAGCAGTTGCTGGTCAATTAACTCCAATAACTATTGGAACAGATACAGGTGGTTCCATTAGACAACCAGCTTCTTTTACAGGAACAGTAGGTCTTAAACCAACTTATGGAAGTTGTTCACGATATGGTATAGTTGCATTTGCATCATCTTTAGATCAAGCAGGTCCCATGGCGCAGAATGTAAAAGATTGTGCATTGCTTCAAGAAGTAATTAGTACTTATGATCCTAAAGATTCTACTTCAATTGATTTTAAAAGAAATGAATACAGTAAAGAATTGTCAAAAAATATTAAAGGTAAAAAAATTGGAATACCAAAAGAATACAGAGTTGACGGAATGCCACAAGAAATTGAAGAACTTTGGCACAAAGGTATTCAGTATGCAAAAGACTGTGGAGCAGAAATAGTAGACATATCACTTCCTCACACAAGTTACGCATTACCAACTTATTACATTGTTGCACCGGCAGAAGCCTCATCTAATTTAGCTAGATATGATGGTGTAAAATATGGATTTAGAGCCAGAGGAGAGAACCTTACAGACATGTATGAAAAAACTAGGTCAGAAGGTTTTGGTGCAGAAGTTCAAAGAAGAATAATGATTGGAACTTATGTTTTATCATCTGGTTATTATGATGCTTATTACCTTAAAGCTCAAAAAGTTAGAAAATTAATTAAAAATGATTTTGATGAGGCGTATAAAAAAGTTGATGCAATATTAACTCCTTCAACACCAAGCTCAGCATTTAAAATCGGGGAGAAGAAAGATGATCCAGTATCAATGTATTTAAATGATATCTTTACTGTACCAGTTAATTTAGCTGGTTTACCTGGAATTTCTATTCCCGCAGGTCATGATGCCAAAGGATATCCATTAGGTTTACAGATAATTGGTAAAGCTTTTGATGAACAAAACATATTAAACATTGCATATGCAATGGAAGAAAAG
>CABXXB010000025.1 GCA_902516065.1 uncultured Pelagibacteraceae bacterium
GATAGTAGTGATAATATTCCAGGAGTTCCTGGCATTGGAGTAAAAACTGCAGCTGAATTAATTAATCAATATGGAACTTTGGAAAAACTTTTAAAATCTGCACATGAAATAAAACAAAACAAAAGAAGAGAAACACTTATAGAAAATAAAGATAAGGCCCTAATTAGTAAACAACTTGTTACTTTAAAAAAAGATTCTCCAATTAAAATAGAATTAAGTGATTTTATCCTTAAAGAGATTAACAAAGATAAATTATATAAATTTCTTAGAGAGATGGAATTTAATAGATTATTAAGTTCAGCCATTTCTATATATGGTGAACCTAAATTATCAAGTGTATCAGCTGGAACAAAGATATTAGAAAAACAGACGCCAATTAATAATAAAAATTATCATTTAATCACAGATGTTGATCAAATAGATAAATGGATTGAAGAGGCTGAAGAAGCAGGAGAAGTTGCTGTGGATACAGAGACAAACTCCTTGGATCCTCATCAGGCTAATTTAGTTGGTATTTCACTTTGTTCAAAAATTGGGAAAGCTTGTTATATACCGATTGGTCATAAATCTGCAAAATGTATTAATAAAGATGCTGTTATAAAAAAAATAAAACCTTTGTTGGAAGATCCCAGTATAAAAAAAATTGGTCAGAATATAAAATTTGATTTTATAGTATTGTTTAAACAAGGAATAACCATTTCATCTATGGAAGACACAATGTTGATGTCATATGTGTTGGATGCAGGAAAAAATAGACACAACATGGATACACTGTCTGAAATTCATTTAGGACATAAAACAATTTCTTTCAAAGAGATAGTGGGCACTGGAAAAAAAGAGATTAATTTTAGTGAAGTAGAAATTTCTAAAGCAAAAGATTATGCAGCTGAGGATGCAGACATAACCTTTAGATTATATAAAAAATTTATAAAAAGCCTAAAGCTAGAAAAAATGATTAATATTTATGAAATATTTGAAAAACCACTAATTGAAATTCTTGCTTTTATGGAAATGGAAGGAATTGAAGTAGATAGTAAATTTTTAAAATTGCTTTCTTTAAAATTTGAAAAAAAAATTAAAAATTTAGAAAAGGAAGTTTTTAAAATTTCTAAAAAAGAGTTTAATATTGCATCACCCAAACAACTGGGTGAGATAATTTATAATGATCTTAAGATTGCAGGACTTAAAAAAACAAAAAAAGGAAGTTTTGCTACTGGTGCAAGTGTTTTAGAGGATTTAGCGTTTAAGGGGCATAAATTTCCAAAACTGGTTTTAGATTGGAGGCAAGTTTCAAAATTAAAAAATACTTATTCAGACTCATTACCTGAGCACATAAATCAAAAAACTAAAAGAGTTCACACGTCTTTCTTATTAGCTGCAACAACTACTGGTAGACTGGCATCAAGTGATCCTAATTTACAAAACATTCCAATAAAATCGGAGGATGGAAAAGATATTAGGAAAGCATTTACTGCAAAAAAGGATCATTTATTAATTTCTGCGGATTATAACCAAATAGAAATGAGAATCTTAGCAGACATTGCCGATGTTAAAGAACTTAAAAGAGCTTTTAAAAATAATGAGGATATTCACTCCTTAACAGCTAGTCAAATATTTAATATTGGTATTAATAAAGTTGATAAAGAACATAGAAGAAAAGCAAAAGCTATTAATTTTGGAATTATTTATGGAATCTCTCAATATGGGCTAGCAAAACAGATTAATGTTTCTAATTATGAGGCAGAAGAATTTTTAAATGCATATTTTGCTAAATTTCCTGAAATAAAAGTTTATATGGATAACACAATAAAATTTTGTAGAAAAAGTGGATACGTAAATAATATTTTTGGAAGAAGATCTCATTTTAACGGTATTAATGATAAAAATTTTAATATTAGAAATTTTCAAGAGCGAGCCGCAATAAATGCACCAATACAAGGATCTGCAGCTGAAATTATGCGTTTAGCTATGATTAGATTAAACAAAAAATTGATAGATAAAAAAAACATAAAATCTAAAATTTTATTACAGATTCATGATGAATTAATATTTGAAGTTCCTAGGAATGATGAAAAAGTAATGGTTAAGCTTATAAAAGAAGAAATGAGCAGTGTAGCTAAAAGTGACTACCATTCTTTTTCTACCCCTCTAACAGTTGATATTAATAGTGGAGAAAATTGGGGCTCACTTCATTAATTAAATTAATTGCCCAAATTAGAACAATTTAGTACTTTTAAACTAACTCATGCACAAACAAACTATTGCTTTAGTAGATGATGATAGAAATATTCTTACAAGTTTAAGTATTGCCTTAGAAAAAGAAGGCTTCAAAGTTCAAACGTATATTGATGGAGAAAGTGCATTAATAGGATTAAGTAGAACACCCCCTGATCTTGCGGTGATAGATATTAAAATGCCAAAAATGGATGGTGAAGAATTATTAAAAAAATTGAGAAAAAAAACCTCTATGCCCGTAATATTTCTTACATCAAAAGATGATGAAGTAGATGAATTATTAGGACTTAAACTTGGTGCAGATGATTTTATAAAAAAATCGGGAGGGTTTTCAATTAAAGTTTTAGTTGAAAGAATTAGAGTTCAATTAAGAAAAAAAGATGCAGATAATAGTATTGAGGAAAACAAAAGTATTATTTCACATGGTAAATTAAAACTAGATCCATCTCAATTAGAGTGTGAATGGAATAATAAACAATTACCAGACAAGCTAACAACTACTGAGTTTTTAATAGTTAAAGAGTTAGCTAAAAGACCAGGCATTATCAAAGAAAGAGCTCAGCTAATGGATATTGCTTATAGAGAAGATACCGATATTGAAGATAGAACGATTGATAGTCACGTTAAAAGAATAAGAAAAAAATTTAAAAAAGTTGATCCTGATTTTTCAGCTATAGAAACTAGGTATGGAAGTGGATATAGGTGGAATGTTAGTTAATGTTTAGTTATCTCTTAAAAAATTTATCCATTTTAAAAAAATTCTTATTTATTAATTTGATTTTTTTTACAATTATTGGCTTATTTACTTTTCTATACCTTAAAAATATTCAACCAAATTTAATTAAAAAAAAATCATCTAATCATATAAATATAATTGATAATACAATTGAAAATTTAAATAGATTGGAAATCAAATTTAATGAGGAGGATATTAGAAGATTTTTGTTTTCTACAAGATTTATTTTTCAAAGCTTGGACAGAGTAATTTTTTTTAATAACAATTTAGATTTAATTGGCGATACAGATACACTCGACCTTGATCCAAGATCATTTTCATCAAGATTAGATATAATTGAGTTAGAAATTTTGAGTGAAAAAAAAACAAAAGAGATCACAGAGGAAAAAAATATCAATATAGGTAACGAAAATCTTGTATCTCTTAAAGATATTCTTTTCAATTATGCAGCTTCAAACAAAAATGGAATTCCATTCACATTTACTCAAGAAGAGTTTAACAATTTTAAATTAACTACTATCAGAAATGTTTTTAGAGAGAATAAAAATATTGGCTATATTGCAATTATTGAAAATGCAAATGATGTAAGAGCAGCGATCGATGAAAGAAAAACTTTCATTATTAGAACTGCTTTTGCTGTTGGAATTGTAATATTAATATTTTCTTTTGTACTTAATCGATATTTTTTAAAACCCATTCAAAATTTAGTAAATTATACCAATATGATTAAAAACAAAGACCATAAAAAAATTAATATTGATAATCTTAAAGTAAGAAACGATGAATTAGGATTATTATCAAAATCCCTTGATGATATGACTTTAGAGTTACAAAAAAGAATTTCACATGCTGAAAATTTTTCTACTGACCTTGTTCATGAAATTAGAAATCCTTTGGCATCTCTTAAAAGCGCATCAGAAATTCTTAATGATACAAAAGAGGCAGATGAAAGAATTAAACTAATCAATATTTTAAGCCATGATGTACAAAGAATTGAAAGATTGATTACTGATTATTCACAAATATTAAAAGATGAGGTAGCTCTTAGTAAGGAAAAATTTAGAAAGATAGATTTAATTCCAATAATTCAGTCTGTTGTCGATGATTATAATAGCATTTATCAGGCTAAAAGTGGCATCAAGATCTCATATAATAATGATGGTAAAAAGAGTTATATTATTAATGGAATTGAAAATAGAATAGAACAAATAGTCGCCAACTTATTAGATAACGCAATTTCATTTAGTATTAACAATCATAATATCGAAGTTAAAGTTACAAAAAATTCTAATAATCAAGTTGTTGTCAATATTATTGATGAAGGTCCAGGATTTAAGGAAAGAGATACAGCAAAAATATTTAAAAGATTTTATAGCAATAGGCCTGATAAATTTGGACAACATTCAGGTTTAGGGTTAAATATTGTTAAAAATCTAGTTGAACTTCACAAAGCAACTATAACTGCATCAAATAGGATAGACAAAAGTGGTGCAAATTTAGAAGTAATTTTTCCTAAACCACAAAGACTTATTGATTAAATAAAATATTATTGTTAGAAAACCCGCCATGGATGATTTCAAAGTAAAAGATATATCCCAAGCAGAATTTGGAAGAAAAGAAATTTCAATTGCTGAAAGTGAAATGCCTGGATTAATGGCATTAAGAGAGGAGTATGGAGCAAAAAAACCTCTGAAGGGAGCAAAGATTATTGGCTGTCTTCACATGACAATCCAAACAGCTGTATTAATAGAAACCTTAGTTTATCTGGGAGCAGACGTTAGATGGTCTTCTTGTAATATTTTTTCTACCCAAGATCATGCAGCTGCAGCAATAGCGAAAGCAGGAATACCAGTTTATGCTTGGAAAGGTGAAACAGAAGAAGAGTATGTTTGGTGCATCAAACAAACAATTGAGGGAAAAAAAGATTGGAAGCCAAACATGTTATTGGATGATGGTGGTGATTTAACCGCAATGATGCATACCGATTATAAAGAATTACTTAAAGATGTTAAAGGAGTTTCAGAGGAAACAACGACAGGAATTAAAGCTTTGAATAAAATGGAGCAAAATAAGACATTAATGGTTCCTGCAATAAATGTAAATGACTCTGTTACAAAATCAAAATTCGACAATTTGTACGGATGTAGAGAAAGTTTAGTTGATGGAATTAGGAGAGCAACAGATGTGATGATGTCAGGGAAAGTTGCAATTGTTGCAGGTTTTGGGGATGTAGGCAAGGGAAGTGCCGCATCACTAAGACAAAGTGGGGCAAGAGTATTGGTTACAGAAGCTGATCCAATTTGTGCGTTACAAGCTTCTATGGAGGGCTATGAAGTTGTATTAATGGATGAAGCTATTGATAAGGCGGATATCGTAGTTACTGCAACTGGTAATAAAGATATTGTAACCGCTGATCATATGAGAAATATGAAAGACAGAGCAATTCTTTGCAATATTGGACACTTTGATAATGAAATTCAAGTAGAGGCATTAAGAAATTATAAATGGTCAGAGGTTAAACCCCAGGTTCATGAAATTGAACTACCTGATGGTAAAAGAATTATATTATTAGCAGAGGGAAGATTAGTAAATTTAGGATGTGCAACAGGTCACCCAAGCTTTGTAATGAGTGCGTCATTTACCAATCAAGTAATTGCTCAAATAGAACTATGGATAAATCATAAAGATTATGAAAATAAGGTTTATGTACTACCAAAACATTTAGATGAAAAAGTTGCAATGTTACATTTGAAAAAAGTAGGTGCAAAATTAACTAAATTATCAAAAGAACAAGCGGACTACATAAGTGTTGGAGTTGAAGGTCCTTTCAAACCAAATGCATACCGCTACTAAAGGTAGTAAAGTAGATATATCTTCCGAAAAAAAATTAGGAGAATTTGCAAACAATTTAAGTCCTAAATTAAAGCAAGGAGATATTTTTTTTTTATACGGAGAAATGGGAGTTGGAAAAACAACTTTTGTTAAATTTCTAATAAACAATATGCAGCTTAGATCTAAAATAAAAATAACCGAGATAACAAGCCCTACTTTTAATATAATGAATGAGTATGATATAAATGGCTTATCAATTAAACATTATGATCTCTATAGACTTAAATCAGCAGATGAATTAGAGGATTTAAATATATTTGATGAAAATGATAAAGCAATTTTATTAATTGAGTGGCCACAAATAATAAGAAAAGAACCTAATCTGGTAACCAGGTTATATTTTGAATATGAAAATGAGTATCAAAATAGATTTATAAAAATTTCTAATTAAATGAAAATTGGTAAATCTTTTAAAAAACTTAAGGGTGATGCATCACTAAGAACTTTTTTTAGGAATAAAAAAAAAAATTCATCATCTATCA
>CABXXB010000026.1 GCA_902516065.1 uncultured Pelagibacteraceae bacterium
TGCGATTGTAGGAATACCTTTTGATGCAGGAACAAGTTATAGGCCAGGCGCAAGGTTTGGGCCTCAAAGTATTAGACAAGCTTCTAGACACTTAAGAACAAATTACCATCCAAGCTATGACGTGGAGCCTTTTAAAGTTCAACAGGTTGCTGATGCAGGTGATATTACTTGTAATCCATTTAATATAGAAGAGGCTATCAAACAAATAGAAGTAGGTGCTGAAGAACTATTAAATAAAGTAGGTGGAATTATTAGTCTTGGAGGAGACCATACAATTGCTTTCCCATTATTAAAAGCAATTAACAAAATAAATGATGGTCCAGTTGCTTTAGTACATTTTGATGCTCATTTAGACACTTGGGATACTTATTTTGGCGCACCATATACACACGGAACTCCCTTTAGAAGAGCAAGAGAAGAAGGTTTATTTTTAGATGATGCTTCGATGCATGTTGGTATTAGAGGCCCACTTTACAGTAGAGATGACATTAAAAATGATGAAAGTTTTGGTTTTAAGATAATTCACTGTGATGAATTTCAAACAGAAGGTACGGATAAAATAGCAGAAAGAATTAAAAAAAGAGTAGGTGATAATCCTTTGTATTTATCAATAGATATTGATGTGTTAGATCCAGCTTTTGCTCCAGGCACAGGCACACCAGAAATTGCCGGAATGACCACAAGAGAGATGGTAAACGTTTTAAGAGGACTGTCTGGTTTAAATCTTATTTCAGCAGATGTGGTTGAGGTTTCACCTGCTTACGATCATGCTGAGGTTACTTCATTAGCCGCAGCAACAATTGTTTACGAACTTACAAATTTATTTGCAAAATCATAAAGAAAGGATAGTTATTAGAAATGTTAGATAAAAAAAATTTCTATATTAATGGACAGTGGGTATCCCCTAAAAAACCTAATGACATTAAAGTAATTGATCCTTCAACAGAGGAAGAGTGTGCGGTAATTTCTTTAGGAGGAGTTGAGGATGTTAATAATGCTGTAAGTGCAGCAACTAAAGCTTTTGAAACTTGGGCATTTTCTACAAAAGAAGAAAGATTAAAATATCTTGAAGCTCTATATGATCTTTATAAAAAAAGATGGGCAGATATGGCGAAAGCTATATCATTAGAAATGGGAGCGCCAATAGATTTTTCAACTCAGCTACAAGCTGGAACTGGTGCTAGTCATATAAAATCGTACATTAAAGTTTTAAAGGAATATACTTTTGAAAAAATTTTAGGAGATCATGCTCCTAATAATAATATTTTACATGAGCCAAAAGGTGTTTGCGCATTAATTACACCTTGGAATTGGCCAATGAACCAAACTTGTTTAAAAGTAATTCCAGCAATTGCTGCTGGTTGTACAATGGTTTTAAAGCCTTCAGAAATAGCACCATTATCTTCAATGATTTTAGCAGAAATGATTGATGAAATTAAATTACCAAAAGGTGTTTTTAATTTAGTGAATGGAGATGGAGCAGTCACAGGAAATGCTTTAACTAGTCATCCAAATGTAAATATGATTTCATTTACTGGATCAACTAGAGCAGGAGCTTTAATTTCACAAAATGCAGCTAATGATTTTAAAAGAGTAAGTTTGGAATTAGGGGGAAAAGGTGCAAATATAATTTTTAAAGATGCTGATACAGAAGCAGTTGAAAGAGGTGCTTTAAGATGTTTCAGAAATACAGGTCAATCATGTAATGCACCTACTAGAATGTTAGTTGAAAAATCTATTTATGACGAGACAGTTGAAAGAGTTAAAAACTTTGCTAATTCAATGAAAGTTGATGTTGCAAAAAAAGAAGGAGATCATATTGGTCCCGTGGTGTCAAAAACTCAATTTGATAAAATTCAATCTTTAATTCAAGTTGGAATTGATGAAGGTGCAAAATTAGTTGCTGGAGGAACAGGTAAACCTGATGGTTTGGATAAAGGATATTTTGTAAAACCAACAGCATTTGCAGATGTGAATAATCAAATGCAGATTGCAAGAACTGAAATTTTTGGACCTGTATTATCAATTATACCATTTGAGACAGAAGAAGAAGCAATAGCTATTGCAAATGATACTCCTTATGGATTGTTAAACTTTATTCAAACTCAAGATCAAGAAAAAGCAAATCGTGTTGCTAGAAAATTAAGATCTGGAATGGTTGATATCAATGGTGCAGGATTAGCACCAGACGCACCTTTTGGTGGATATAAACATTCAGGTATAGGTCGTGAAGCTGGCAAATTAGGCTTAGAGGAATTCTTAGAAGTAAAAGCTGTTAGTGGTTGGAACGATTAATTCGTAATAGATTTATTTTTAATTCCATCTAAGAGATGAATGCATTTCTTAAGTTCATCTAAAACTATAAACTCATCAATTTTGTGAGCTTGTTCAATTGATCCTGGACCACAAACAACAGTACTAATACCAATTTCTTGATACAACCCAGCTTCTGTTCCAAAGGAAACAACTTGTCTTGAATTATCACCAGTTAAACTTGAGATAAATTCACAAGCATCTGATTTATCATCTCTATCAAATCCAATTATTTCGCCTATAATTTTTTTTTCAATCGAAGCATTTGGAAAAACTTTTTTCATTTCAGGTAATAAAACTTCATTTGCAAATTTATCTATTTCCTGATTTAAAAATACACCATCTTCTTTTACAACAGGTCTTGTTTCCCAATTAATATGACATTTATCTGCAATTACATTGTGGGCTATACCGCCGAAAATTCCACCAATTGAGAGTGTAGAGTGAGGTGGATCAAAAATAGAGTCTTTAGGTTCTCTCTCTTTAAGTTTTTCTCTTAATTCAATTAATTTATTTACATATCTTGATGCATACTCAACAGCGCTTACACCTCTATGAGGTGCAGAGCTATGTCCTGCTAAACCTTTAAAGTAAGTTGTGTATTCGTAACATCCTTTATGAGCATCAATAATTTTCATATTAGTTGGTTCTCCAACTATACAAATACCGTCTTTAATATTTCTTCTTTTTAATTCTTCAATTAATATAGGAGCTCCTATACATGCCGTTTCTTCATCAAATGTAAAAGAAAAATGAATATCTCTATCTAAATTAGATTTAGAATAGATAGGTGCATAAGCTAAAGTACAAGCAATAAATCCTTTCATATCACATGAGCCTCTTCCAAATAATTTGTCTTCTCTAATTGTTGCTGTAAAAGGATCTGAACTCCAACCTTTTGAGACCGGAACAACATCTGTGTGTCCTGATAAAATTATTGGTTTTTTATTATTTGAATTTTTAGCTTTAAGAGTTGCAAATAGATTTACTCTTTTTTTTTCATCATCATAAGTTCTAAAAGAAGTAGCACCTAATTTTTTTTAATATATTATCGCAGTAATCTATTAATGCAGTATTATCTTCTCCAGATATAGTTTTAAAACCAATCAAGTCTGTTAAAATTTTAACAGAATTATCAAACAAAACATTCAAATTATTTTCTGTACTCATATTATTCATCCATTATATATTAATTATATGAAAGAACAAATTACCTTTGATGATTTTGATAAAATAGATATTAGAGTTGGGACAGTAATCTCTGTAAAAAAAAATGAAAAAGCAAGAAAGCCTTCATTGGTAGTTGAAGTTGATTTTGGTGAAGAAATAGGAATTAAACAATCATCAGCTCAAATCACTCATTATTATAATGAAGAAAACCTTAAAGGAAAACAGGTAATTGGTGTTTGTAATTTTGCTGAAAAAAATATTGCTGGAGTTGTCTCTCAAGTATTAATTTTAGGATCAATTGATAAAGATGGTAAAGTAATTTTAGTACATCCTTCGCAAAAATCTAAAAATGGTCTTCCCATAGCCTAAATAGATGAGTTCAGAACTGCTTTTGTTAATTGGAATTTCATTCTCTTTAGGTTTTACACCAGGTCCAAATAATGCAGTAGCCTCTTATTCAGCTTTTAATTTTGGTTTTAAAAAAACAATTCCTTTAATAATGGGAGTTGGTTTTGGATATACTGTATTAGTAATTTTAATAAACTTCGTACTAATTTCTGTATTTAAAGAATACCCAATTATTCAAGAGATAATAAGAATCTTAGGGACAATATTTTTAATTTATTTAGCTTATAAAATAGCAACAGCTGATGTTTTTAATGACGAAAGTAAGCGTAATCCAGTAACTTTTTATGACACATTTATATTTCAATTTATAAACCCAAAAGGCGTGATGGCAGCCATTACATTAATTTCAAAGTTTGTAGATCAAGATAATTATTTTCAAACATCATTAATGGTTATTTTTGTATGTTCTTTTACAGCTTTTTTATCAATTACAGCTTGGACTTTATTAGGTAAATTTTTAAGAAAATTTGCCGCAAATAATAGTTTTATTAAACGTTTTAATTATGGTATGTCCGTGTTGATTTTAGTCTGTATAATCGGATTTTACATTTAACATGAAACCAGGAAATAAAAACTCTTTTAATTCAAAAAGTAAAATAAAGATTAACAATCAAGAGTACACTTTTTATTCTATTCCAGAGGCTGAAAAAAATGGTTTAGACGGAGTTTCTAAACTTCCAAAATCATTAAAAGTATTATTAGAAAATTTATTGAGATATGAAGATGATTTAACTGTAAATAAAAATCAAATTTCAGCAATTAAAGATTGGTTGAAGACAAAAAAATCAAATACTGAAATTGCTTACAGACCAGCAAGAGTATTACTTCAAGACTATACTGGAATACCAGCAGTAGCAGACTTAGCCGCTATGAGAGAGGCAGTTAAAGAAAAAGATAAAGACCCAAATACAATTAATCCGTTATCAGCGGTAGATTTAGTAATCGATCACTCTGTTCAAGTAGATCAGTCAGCAAAAGCAGATTCTTTTGATAAAAATGTTGAAATAGAATTTAAAAGAAATGGGGAACGTTATTCTTTTTTAAAATGGGGTCAAAATGCATTTAATAACTTTAGAATTGTTCCTCCAGGTACTGGAATTTGTCATCAAGTAAATCTAGAGTATTTATCCAAAGTTGTTTGGTCAGAAGAAGTAAAGGGTGAGAAGTATATATTTCCAGACACATTAGTTGGTACAGATAGTCATACTACAATGGTAAATGGTTTATCAGTTTTAGGTTGGGGCGTAGGAGGCATCGAAGCAGAAGCTGGGATGCTAGGCCAGCCCATCTCAATGTTAATACCTGAAGTTATTGGATTTGAAGTTAAAAATAAAATGCCTGAAGGCACTACTGCTACAGATCTCGTCTTAACAGTTGTTAAGATGTTAAGAGATAAGGGAGTGGTAGGAAAATTTGTAGAATTTTATGGAGAAGGTTTAAAAAATCTTACTTTAGCAGATAGAGCAACTATAGCTAATATGGCACCTGAGTATGGAGCTACGTGTGGTTTTTTCCCAATAGATGAAGAGACTTTAAAATATTTAGAATTTTCTGGTAGAGACAAACAAACTGTGAAAGTAGTTGAGGAGTATGCAAAAGCCCAAGGCTTATGGGCAAGCACCAACATTGAATTTACAGATAAATTAACATTAGATATGTCCTCTATAGTTCCAACTATTTCTGGTCCTAAAAGACCACAAGATAAAGTTTTACTTTCAGAGGCGTCTCAAAGTTTTAGAGATAGTTTTGTTGAGATTACAAATAAAAAAGAATTTAAATCATCAAAAGTTGCAAATACGGATTATGAAATTAAAGATGGAAGTATATTAATTGCAGCAATAACATCTTGTACAAATACATCTAACCCAAATGTTTTGATTGGAGCTGGATTACTCGCAAAAAAAGCTATTGAATATGGATTAGAAGTTAAACCATGGGTAAAAACTTCATTAGCACCAGGATCCCAAGTTGTT
>CABXXB010000027.1 GCA_902516065.1 uncultured Pelagibacteraceae bacterium
GGTTCGATATGGGGGAAACCTACATGGGGGACTTGGTGGGCTTGGGATGCACGAATTACCTCTATGTTAATCTTAGCTTTATTTTATTTAATGTATTTAATTGCCTGGAGAATTTATGAGGACAAAGAACAAGTTTTAAAAATAACAACAATTATAACTATTCTTGGAATTATTAATGTTCCAATAATTAAATATTCTGTAGATTGGTGGAACACATTACATCAGCCAGCTTCAATTAATATATTGTCAAAATCTTCAATACATTCATCAATGTTGTTTCCATTAATAATAATGACCGCGGCATTTGCGCTTTTTTCTATGCTTATTTTTTTGATGAAATATAATACAGAACTGATAAAAATTAAGAATAAAGGCTTAGATAGATTATGATAACTGAACTATTACAAATGAATGGATACGGACTTTATGTTTGGTCTTCATTCTTATTTACTTTTGTAAGTTTTACAACTTTATATGTAATTACAAAAATTCAATATACAAAAGAGAGAAAAAAATTTATGTCTAAATATGGAGCCCTAGACTCCAAAAAAGCTGAAGTTGCAAGATCTCAAACTATCAATAAAGAAATTTTATCTAGCAGCCAAAGCATTTAACTTTAAGCCATGTATGGTCGAAAGGTTAAATTAAGATTTTTTTTTATTACCTTTATTTTACTAACCCTAATTTTATCAGTCTTTCTAGTTTTAAAATCTTTAGAGGAAAATGTAGTTTACTTTAAATCTCCATCAGATGTTAAGCTAATAAGTGAATTAGAAAATAAAAAAATTAGAATTGGGGGAATGGTAAAAAAAAATTCTATAGAGATGTCAAGCAATGAACTTAATTTTATTATAACAGATTTTAAAAATGAAATTTATGTTACTTATTCAGGTGTTGTTCCCAATCTTTTTTCTGAGGGCAAAGGTGTAGTTGCCGAAGGGTATTTAAAAGATAGAAGTTTTTTCAATGCTTCTAAAATTTTAGCAAAACATGATGAAAATTATATGCCACCAGAAGTTAAAGAAGCCTTAGGAGAGAAATAAATGATATATAGCTTTATCGGATATTACTCATTAATTTTAGGATTAATCATCTCTTTACCAATTTTTTTTTTTTCAATTAAAAATTTAAGAAATAATAAAATATTAGATAACAAGATTGTTAGCTTCTCATTTATTCAGTTATTTTTAGTAGTTGTGAGTTTTTTTGGTTTAATATTATCTTTTGTATACTCTGATTTTAGTAATGAAACAGTTTTTAACAATTCCCATACAACTAAACCATTATTTTATAAAATTTCTGGAACGTGGGGAAATCACGAAGGAAGTTTATTACTATGGCTATTAGTTTTAACTTTGTTTATTTTTATATTCTTAATTAAATCAAAAAATTTATTAAAGAATTACAGAATTTTAACTTTATTATTTCAACAAATAATTATCATTGGGTTTTTCTTTTTTTTAATAAAATCATCGAACCCGTTTAATTATGTATTTCCAATTCCTAATGAGGGATTAGGTCTTAATCCAATTTTACAAGATCCTGCTTTAGCTATTCATCCTCCTATTTTGTATTTAGGATATGTTGGTTCTTCTATAATTTTTTCTAGTGTTCTTGCTGCAACAACTTTGAACTATATTTCAAAAACTTGGGCTATTCATATAAAGAATTGGATCTTGGTTTCGTGGATTTTTTTAACTTTAGGAATTTTATTAGGATCAATTTGGGCTTACTATGAATTAGGTTGGGGAGGTTTTTGGTTTTGGGATCCCGTTGAAAATGTTTCATTAATGCCGTGGCTGGCACTAACGACCTTATTACATTGTGTTTTGGTTTTAGAAAAAAGATCTGCTCTAAGTTCTTGGGTAATAATTCTTTCAATAACAACCTTTACGCTTAGTATGTGTGGAACTTTTTTAGTACGGTCAGGAATTTTAAACTCAGTCCATACATTTGCGAATGATCCAGAAAGAGGTTTATTTATATTAACTTTCCTATTTATATTAATTTTCATTTCTTTATTTATTTTTTTTGTTTTTCATAAAACTGATAAAAAAAATTTAGTATCATTTTCATTACTAAGTAAAGAGACATCCATAATAATTAATAATTGGTTTATGATGTATTTTTTATCAGTTATTTTAATTGGGACTGTTTATCCAATATTTTTAGATGTTATTTCTTCAGAACAAATTTCTGTGGGCCCACCATTTTATCATAAATTAATCATTCCTTTTCTCATTCCATTTTTAATTTTCATGGCAATAGGTCCCCAACTAAAATGGATTAAATCTGAACTAGAAGGAAAATTATATTTAGTTGCTCTTTTTATTTTATCTATCTTAATTTCTTTTTTTATTTTAAGAAATTTAGGGACAAAACTTTTATTAAATACCATTTTGATTGGCAGTGCTTTTTATCTTTTTTTTATTACTATTAGAGATTTTTTTTCAAAAAAATTTAAAAATGTTGCACAAAATTTGTCACATTTAGGATTTAGTTTATTAATTTTAAGTATTTTATTTAACAATATTTTTTCAAGTGAAGTAATAACTAACCTTAAAGTTGGTGAAAAATTCAAAAACGATAAATTTCAAATTGTGTTTAATGATCTTAAGAAATCAGAAGAAAAAAATTATATATCTTTTAAAGGTTATTTTTCAATCAAGGAGAATAAAAATGAAGAAAAATTGGAACCTGAATTAAGAGTTTATAATCAGCCAAATATAATTACTAGTGAGGCTGATATTAAAACCACATTTTTATCTGACAAATTTATAACAATGAATACAGTGCAAAACGAAGAATATTTTAATATTAGATATCAAGTTAAACCATTTATTTTATGGATATGGTTATCAGTTTTGTTAATTTCTTTGGGTGGGACTATAAGTTTATTTAAAAAGAAAACTTTATGAAAAGTAAAATAATTTCATTTTTAATTATTATTCCATTGATTTTAGTTTTCATTATTTTTTATAAAGGTTTGAATAAATCTAATTTTTATGAGCCTGAAAGTAAAATCGAAAATATTCCAGTATTTACAGCAATTACTTTTTTCCAAAAAGAAAAAATAAATTCACAAAATATTTTTGATAAAGATAAATTTTATTTATTAAATATTTGGGCCTCATGGTGTGTGCCCTGCAAAGATGAACATCCATTGTTAGTTAATCTAAGTAAAAATGATAAATTGGAAATCATAGGCCTTAATTATAAAGATAATTTTAAAAACGCAGAAAAATTTTTAAATGAATTAGGTAATCCCTACAAAAAAATTTTAATTGATAGAGATGGAACAAATGCAATTGAATGGGGCGCATTTGGTGTGCCTGAAACTTTTTTAGTTTTTGAAAACAAGATTGTAAAAAAATTTATTGGGCCACTAAACTTTAAATCAATTGAAGAAATTGAAGAAATTATAAAATGAAGATAATTAAAATTTTTATAACAATCCTGATATTATTATATTTTAGTCCATTAAAAGCTGATGAAGATAGACTACAAAATAATATAACTAAAAATTTAAGATGTTTAATATGTCAAGGCCAATCTGTGTATGACTCAGACTCGGAATTTGCTATTAGTTTGAAATTAGTTGTTAGAAATAAAATTAAAGAGGGCTTATCAGAAGACCAAATTTATAATTTTTTATCCGAAAAGTATGGTGAGTGGATCTTGTATGATCCTAAATTTAATAAAAATACATATTTTTTATGGTTTTTACCTCTATTGATCTTCTTATTTGGTGGTGCGATAATATTCAAAAAATTGATAAAAATAAAAAGATAATCTGATAATAAGAATAATGTTTTTTAAAAAATTAAGTATATTTTTAGTTATTTTATTTACTGCATCAAGTTTAATTGCTGCAGAAAAAGTAAATACAAATGGAAATCAGTTAAATTTTTTCATTGGTAATTTTGATTTTAGTGACGATAAGCAAAAAGCTATCTTAGTCGGATTCCAACATCAAAATGAAAATTTATATAGGGATACATTTTTAGGGAATGTTTCTCCAATTAGTGGTGGATTTGTTACAGAAAATTCTGCTGTCTATGTTTATACAGGAATAGAGTGGAATGTAGATATGGGTGAAAAAATTTTATTTACTCCAAGTTTTGCACCAGGTCTATATCATGAAGGTGATGGTAAAGATTTAGGGCACGTTCTAGAATTTAAATCTGAAGTGCAATTTTCATATGCGGCCTCAAATAATACAAGTTTTGGAGTTTCGTATAATCATGTTTCTAATGCTAGTTTAGGTGATAAAAATCCTGGGGCAAATAGTTATATGTTTAATTTCATTAAAAACTTTTAAGAAAGATCAATGAACTTAAAAGATTGTCACAATTTTAGTGATTTTAGAAAATTAGCTAAAAAAAAATTACCTTCACCAATTTTTCATTATATTGATGGAGCAGCAGATGATGAGATTACATACCAAAGAAATACAAGTGCATTTGATGATGTTGATTTAGTCCCCAATGTTTTAAGAGGAGTTGAGGATGTTGATTTATCAACTACAATTTTTGGAAAAAAATTAGACTTACCATTTTATCTTGCCCCTACTGCACTTCAAAGACTTTTTCATTATGATGGTGAAAGAGCAGTCGGCAAAGCAGCAAAAAAATTTAATACCATGTTTGGTGTTTCAGCATTAGCAACAGTGAGTGTTGAAGAAATTTCTTCAATAATTGATACCCCAAAAATGTTTCAGTTTTATTTCCATAAAGATAGAGGTTTAAATGACTCTTGTTTAGAAAGAGCTAAAGCAGCTAAGTTTGATGTTATGGCTTTAACAGTTGATACAATAACCGGAGGAAATCGAGAAAGGGACCTAAGAACAGGTTTTACATCTCCTCCAAAGTTAACATTATCAAGTTTATTTAGTTTTGCTACCAAGCCAATGTGGGGAATAAATTATTTAACAAAAGGTAAGTTTGAATTACCACATCTTCAAGATTTTGTGAAAGAAGGTACTGATGTTAACTCATCAATAGGAAATTACTTTTCAACTATGTTGGATCAATCTATGAATTGGAAAGATGCTGAAAATCTTTGTTCTAAATGGGGAGGTCATTTCGCTCTCAAAGGAATCATGAGTGTGGAAGATGCAAAAAGAGCAGTAGATATAGGATGCACAGGTATAATGGTTTCAAATCATGGCGGAAGACAACTTGATGGATCTAGATCTCCATTTGACCAACTTGCAGAAATTGTTGATGCAGTTGGAGATAAGCTAGATGTAATTTGCGAAGGTGGAATTCATAGAGGCACACATATGCTTAAGGCTTTATCATTGGGAGCTAAAGCTTGTTCAGGTGGAAGATTATATCTTTATGCTTTAGCAGCTGGTGGACAAGCAGGTGTTGAAAGAGCTATTGAAAAATATAAGTCTGAATTAGTAAGAGATATGAAATTAATGGGATGTACAAAAATTAGTGATCTAAATCGAAATAATTTAAGATTTAGAGGGTAATGAGTTTAAAAAATTGCCATAACTTTGAGGATTTTAGAAAATTAGCTAAAAAAAAATTACCTTCACCAATTTTTCATTACATAGATGGGGGTGCTGATGATGAGTCTACTTTAAGAAGGAATACTGATTCCTTTAACGATTGCGACTTAGTTCCTAATATTTTAGCGAGCGTTGGTAAGCCAGATTTATCAACAACT
>CABXXB010000028.1 GCA_902516065.1 uncultured Pelagibacteraceae bacterium
ACTTGGTTATGAAGTTTGGTGTCATCCCGACAATGCTTCACAAGTTTGGGACAAAGTTATGGAGGCAGGTAAAGATGATGGATTAATACCTGCTGGATTTGGTGCTTTAGATTTATTAAGAATTGAAGCTGGATTAGTTTTATTTGGAAATGAATTTGATGGACAACAAGATCCTTTTGAAGCCGGTATAGGATTTGCTGTTCCACTTAAAACAAAAACAGATGATTTTATTGGTAAAGAAAATTTAATAAAAAGAAAAGAAACCCCACAAAAAAAATTGGTTGGCCTAGAATTGATTGGCAAAGAAAAAGCTAATCATGGAGATTGCATACATATTGGCAGAGCACAAGTTGGTATCGTCACTAGTGCATGTTTATCACCTACATTAGGTAAAAACATTGCACTATGTAGAATTGATGTTGGTCATTCTGAGATAGGAACAGAAGTTGAAGTTGGAAAAATTGATGGTCACCAAAAAAGAATTCCAGCTAAAATAGTTGGATACCCTCACTACGATCCTCAAAAAACAAGAGTAAGATCTTAAATGAAAACTACAGAGGAGTTGTTAAATTTTTGGGAAGATCAAATGAAGTTATCTCATACATCTAGTAATTATTTTTTTCGTAAGTCGCCATCACATTATCATATGATGCTTTTAGTAATGAATGCTCATAAGTCTAATGAAAATTTAACTGTTGAAGAACTTAAAACTAAATTATTTAAAACCTCTCGTCCTAAATCTGCTCTTATGATAAATGAAGCGTGTGAAAAAAAATTTTTCATCTTAGAAAAAACATCAAATGACCAAAGAAAAAAATATATTAGACCAACTGAAAGTTTTATGAAAGAATTTGAAGATTATTTAAAAAGACTTAAAGAAATCTCAATTTAACCAGTATTTTTCATCGCTGCAGATATACCTGCAATTGAAGTCAAAAGAGCGTCATCCAAAAATTTTTTATTTTGAGTATTTTGTTTACCTTTTAATTTTTTAATCACTATTGGCTGAATAATGTTTAGTACTTCTGAATAAATATTTCTTACTATGATTGAAGTCCTAAAATGTTTTCTAGAATTCATTATTTCTTTAGGAGTTATCTTTTTATTTAAATCTTTAACGACTTCAAATTGAAATCTTAATCTTTTTCCAACTCTTTTTAAACTTTCATCTGCTAAATACTCTTCATATATTTTTGATATTTCAGGATCAGCTTTTGAAATAACCATATCTAACATATCAAGCATGGAATTAAAAAAAGGCCAGTTTCTTTCCATGTCATATAAAGTTTTTCTAAATTGCTTTATATAAGAATACCTTAGAGCTTCGGCGCTACCTAACCAAGCAGGAAGCATTAGTCTTATTTGTGTCCACGCAAAAACCCAAGGGATAGCTCTAAGACTTTTTATATTATCAACATTTTTTCTTTTTGAGGGTCTCGATCCAATTGATAGTTTTCCTAATGCTCTATGGGGCGTTACAGTTTTAAAATATTTTATAAAATCTGAACTCTGATTAATATTTTTTCTATAAGAATTTTTTGATATCTCAGACATTTTTTCAATTAATGATCTCCATTCTTTTTTTGGATATGGAGGTGGATTTAATGTGGCTGCAGTAACCGCACCTATATAGCTGCATAAGTTATATTTTGCTAAAGGTTCATAACCGTATTTTTGTTGAATAACCTCTCCTTGGTCAGTAATTCTTATTTTTCCATTAACAGAGTTGGGTGGTTGAGATCTTAATGTTGCTTGAATTGGGCCGCCTCCTCTTCCTGCCGATCCACCTCTGCCGTGAAAGAAAACTACATTTATATTATATTTTTTTCCTAATTTTATTATTTCTTCTTGAGCTTTATACTGATGCCAATTAGCACAAATTTTTCCTGCATCTTTACTAGAATCTGAATAACCAATCATTACTTCTTGATTATTTTTAATTAATTTTCTGTACCAAGATTGTGAAAACAAACTTTCCATAATCTCTTTAGCATTAATTAAATCATCCAAAGTTTCAAATAACGGAACAACTCTTAATTTATTTTTAATATTTGCTTCTTTTTGCAAAAAAGAAACTGACAAAATGTCTGATGCCGAAGTTGTCATTGATATAACATATGCTCCCAAACATTCATGTGGTTCATCAGCTAATATTTTAAATGTCGACCAAACTTCTTTATTCTCTTTATTTCTAAACTGAAATTTATTTATGTAATTTTTTTTTGACTGTATATGTAATTTCAAAAAATTTATTTTTTCTTTTTCAGTCATCTTTAGGTAATTTTTTTTATATTTTTTCCTAAAAAATTCAGAGATTAATTGGCTGTGTCTTGATGACTCTTGTCTAATATCTAGTCTGGCTAAGTTTATACCAAAACATTTTGCTCTTCGCATCAAATCTAACAATTCTCCACTTGCTATATTTTCATTTTGATTTTCTTCAAGAGATTCTCTAACTACCCTTAATGGTTTTAGTATTTCCTCACGAGAACTTAATAATTTTTTTTGATTTAAGGGTTTATTATTTACTAAGTGTTGTTCAATAGCTCTGTGTGTTGTCCTCATTTTATCTCTAAGAGGTCTCAAAAAAACTCTATAGGGTTCATAGGAATTGCCTACTTTATTTTTCATTTTATTAGAACATTTTTCCATTGAGTAAGATCTGATAATTTTTGTAAGCGACTTTTCATATAATTTAGCAGCTTCCCATCTTGATAATAAAATTACCTTTCTAGTAACATCCGCAGTAACATTTGGGTTGCCATCTCTATCACCACCCATCCATGATCCAAACTCAATAGGATTAAAATTTTTAGGTAATCCCTTATCCATATTCTGAACAAAAATTGAATTTAATCTTCTATAAACTTTAGGGATAGTATCCCAAAGACTATCTTCAATTATAGCAAGGCCCCATCTTGCTTCATCAAACGGTGATGGTTTAACTCTTTTTAGATCATCTGTATTCCAAATTATTGTTAATTCATCAAAAAGTTTTTTATCCAGTATTTTTACTTTTGAAGGAAAATTTTTTAAAAGGTCTCTCTCTTCAAGAATTTCTATTATCTTATGGTATTTTTGAATTAAAGTTCTTCTTTTCACCTCTGTCGGATGAGCGGTTAAAACTATTCCTATATTTAAATTTTTTGCAGTATCATAAATTTTATTTTCTGAAATATTTTTATTATTAAAAAGGTCCTCAAATAGCTCTTCAATAAATAAATTATTATTAGATAATTTCTTTTTACTATTTTCATACTCATTTAAAATTCTTGATACATCAATTAATTCTGCTAAATTAATAAAATTCATAAAATGTTTAAAAGCACGAGTTAATTTGAGTGTATTTTTTGGACTTAGGTTTTTTATGGCTCTGATTACTTTTCGATTTGTTTGATTAGTATTGGGATTTATTTTATTTGCTTTGGATAATTTTCTTATTTTTTCAACTATCTCAAAAAACTTTTCCCCCTCTTGTTCTTTTATAACCCTACCTAAAATATTACCTAAATATCTTACGTCATCTCTTAAAGATTTTGTGGGTATCCTCTCATAGTAAAGATCTCTTTTTAACATTCAAATTTCCCTTTGAATCTAACGATATCTTATTTTCTTATATTTTTTTACCATTTAAAACTGACTTAACAGTTTCTCCCATTACTGATGGATTTTTTGATATTGTTACTCCACACTCTTTTAAAAGTTCAACTTTTTCTACAGCGCTTTCTCCGTAGGCAGATACTATTGCACCTGCATGACCCATTACCCTTCCCTTTGGTGCTGTTAAACCTGCAATGTATCCTATTACTGGTTTTTTCATATTTTCTTTTGCAAATTCTCCTGCTGCAACTTCTTGTGGTCCACCAATTTCACCAATCATTAAAATTGCATCAGTTTCATCATCTGTCTCAAATTTTTCGATTATGTCTCTAAATGAACTTCCATTAATTGGATCACCTCCAATTCCAACACTAGTCGAAATACCAATACCTAAGTTTTTCATTTGTTCTGCAGCTTCATAACCTAAAGTCCCAGATCTGCTTATAATTCCAACTCTTCCTTCTTTATAAATATGTCCTGGCATAATTCCTAACATTGATTTCCCTGGACTTATTATTCCAGCACAATTAGGTCCAACCAATGTCATTTTTCCATCTCTAGAATATCTTCTCATATATCTTTTTATTCTAATCATGTCATGAGATGGAATCCCATCAACTATAGCTACACAATTTTTTATACCTGCATCTGCTGCTTCCATCGCTGAGTCTGCTGCAAAAGCTGGAGGCACAAATAATATTGATGCTGTTGCTCCAGTGTGTTTTACTGCATCTTTAACTGTGTTAAAAACAGGTCTATCCAAATGTTTCTGACCCCCTTTACCAGGCGTAACCCCACCTACAACATTAGATCCATATTTTATCATTTCTTCTGCATGAAAAGTTCCCATTTTTCCCGTGAAGCCTTGAACTAAAATTTTTGTATTTTTTTCAATTATTACTGCCATTTTATTTTTTTAATGCTGCTACTGCTTTGTTTGCTGCATCCTCTAAAGTGTTTGCTTCAATATAATTTAATTTGCTATCCCTAAGAATTTTATTTCCTTTTTCAACATTTGTTCCTGCTAATCTTATTACTAATGGAACCTTGATTTCTATTTTTTCTAATGCTTGAACTATTCCTTCTGCGACCCAGTCGCATCTGTTTATTCCAGCAAAAATATTAACTAAAATTACTTTTACTTTCTTATCCATCGTGATTAACTTAAAAGCTTTTACTATTTTTTCAGGTGTTGCTCCTCCACCCACGTCTAGAAAATTGGCTGGTTCCCCTCCCGCTAATTTAATCATATCCATAGATGCCATTGCTAATCCAGCACCATTAATAATATTTCCAATATTTCCATCTAAGCTTACATAATTAAGACCTCTATCAGATGCATAAACTTCTTTCTCATCTTCTTGGGTCTTATCTCTTAGTTCAGATACTTTATCTCTCCTGAACATTGCGTTATTATCAAAACTCATTTTACAATCTAGTGCTAAGATTTGTTTTTGTTTTGAAATTACCAACGGATTTACTTCAACCATAGTGGCATCTAACTCACTAAAAGCTTTAGCGCATCCAACAATAGTTTCTGAAGCTCTTCTTATTAATTCTGGTTCAATACCTAGTCCAAATGCTAATTCCCTTGCTTGAAAACTTTGTATACCAACTGCAACCTCAATTTTAGATCTAATAA
>CABXXB010000029.1 GCA_902516065.1 uncultured Pelagibacteraceae bacterium
TACTTTAAAATTTTTCTTTTTTGCTTGTTCTTTTAGCCATTCACCAGCGTATTCATCTCCACAAACCCATCTAAAACCTGTTTCACTTAATCTTAATAATGTACCATCATCAAACATAGTACCATTCTCATAACACATTGCAGAATACACAATCTGTCCAACAGAAAGTTTTTTGATATTTCTTGTTAGTGTATAGTTCATTAATTCTTCTGCATCTGATCCTATAATTTCAAACTTTCTTAGAGAAGATAAATCGATGACAACCGCTTTTTCTCTACATGCTGTGTATTCATTTATTACACCATGTTTTGTATAATCATTTGGTAACCAAAATCCTCGAGCATCAACAAAGTTTCTTGTTAGTTTAGAAGTTCTTTCGTAGAAACCCGTGTTTCTTGTTAGTTTTTTTTCAGAGTCAGTTTTCATTCTAAAAGCAAACGATTTTGTAAATTCCTTTTTTCGGTCATAAGTCCTAACAAATATATCAGTAGGATTCCATCCATTACAACTATCAATATCACTAGGGCATGCAGTTGTACCACAAGTTAAATCTTTTAGAGCTTTAAATATTACATAATCACCTGGTCTAGCAAAAGATTCATCTGATAAAACTGAATTTTGACCACCAGCCGATGTATTGAAAAATAAATTAATTGCATGCCAGCCTTTTTTCTTTTGAACGCCATATTTTTCCATTGCTTCATTTAAGTTATCAGAGCAATTCGCATGACCAAAATACCCAGCATCCTCATAATATTTAGATGTGCAAGCAAGATTAAATGTATCGTGAATACCAACAGTATCTCTTACAACTTCTACTAATGGTTCGTGATCTACATCATAAAATTTTGAAAATAACCCTGGTCCAGGAAAAGTGTGCCCCATAAATGTTCTTGTTGTTTGCCAATCAAGACCATTCTCTTTTCCCTTATCTAATTTTGATGTATCGTAAGCTACAAAATCAGAACACTGTCTTCCTGTCGGAGTAATTACTTGAATGTAATCACCCTCTTTTACTTGATAACCAATTGATGTGGTTCTTGCTATATTTCTTTCCTCAGATGGATCGTAAATAGGATCAGGTATAATTGAAAATTCTTTTTCTTTTTTGATTTCTGACCTTTTTATTATTACAGTAAGTTCTGTCGAAGGATTTTGCTCATGTACCATCATTTGATTTCCAGGTGCTGCGAAGATGCAGTAGCATTTATCTTTAGATTTTAATTTGATACTCTCACCAGCTCTAGTTTCTTTGTCAAAAATTACTGAAGATTTTGATTTTTCTATATTTAAGTTTCTTTTTTTTAATTGTAATAAAGCTTGCAAGGATGGTTCATCTTTTTTTAAAAGTATTTTCTTTATTTCTGAATTATCTTTTATTTCTTTTAAGCCTAAAATAGCGAGTTCTGACTTACCGTCTTTATTAAATACTGAAATTTCGCAAATTTGATTACCTTCATCATTGATTATTTCTATTTCATCATCGGGCAAAATTTGAATGCCGGTTAATCCTCCACCCTCAACAACATATCTTTCAACTCCAGGTGGTAAAGAATTTAAGCCTGGTTCTTTTATATCTAAAGAGGTTTGCGACATTTTTATAATTTATTTTTATATTATATAAATATCTATGTGTTGACTATCATTTTACTTCAGCACATACTGGTACCCTTAATATTAAGAAAGGGGAATAAATGCGAAAAATAATATCATTAATTTCTGCAGCGATAATTTCAGTAGTTAGTTTTGCTGGACTATCTAATGCAGATAGCAAAAAACCTATAGTTATTCCAACTCACAATTGGTCTAGTCAGATTGTGATGGCTTACGTTATTGGTGGAATAATGGAAGACATGGGTAACAACGTAAAATACGTAAATGCTGACTCACAAGCAGTATACGAATCAATTAGAATTGGTGACGTTTCTATATCTCATGAGGTATGGGAATCTGCTTTCGGTAAGTCTTTTACAACTGCATTAGACAAAGGTGGTTTATTAGACTGGGGAGATCATGAGGCAAGAACTCTCGAGGATATGGGATATCCTAACTGGGTTGCTGAAAAAGGATTATGCCCAGGTCTACCAGACTGGACTGCTTTAAAAAATCCAGATTGTGCAAAAAACTTCACAACACCTGACTCTCCAGATGGAAAAGGAAGAATGTTGGAAGGACCACAAACTTGGCATGGTGACTTAATTCCACAAAGGGTTGATGCATTAGGTTTAGGAGATCTATGGTGGGTTAAATTTGCTGGAAGTGCTGATGCACTTTGGGCAGAGTTATCAGCAGCTGAAAAAGAAGGTAGAGGAACAATTATCTTTAACTGGACACCAAACTTCACAGATGGTGCTGGTTTTACATTTATAGACTTTCCTCCGTACACTGCAGGTTGTAGACCTGAAGATGGTGGAGATGGAAAATGTGGTTCACCAGATGGTTATTTGAAAAAAGCAGTTAATGCTGATTTTCCAAAAACTCACCCTGATGCAGCGGCTATGTTTAAAAAACTTTCTTTTACAACAAGTCAAATTGGTGCAATGGCAGCTTTAGTTGACGTTGACAAAATGACTCATGAAGATGCTGCAAAAGCATGGTTAAAAAAGAACAAGAAAGTTTGGAAAGCTTTTACTAAATAAGGTTAAAAGCAATTAAATCTTCAAATCTCTCCCAACTTTGTTGGGGGAGATTTTTTTTAAGCACTTATTAAATGATTAGATATTCTTTAAGCATATTCATAAGTTTATTATTTTTTAATCAATCTTTAGCAAAAGATGTAAGTATAAAAGAAAATATTGATCTAAAGTTTGTTTGTGATTTAGAAAAAAAAATAATTAAGAACTCAGAATACAATTATCAAACTTTTTTAGCAAAGGACTTAAGCGAAAAAGGTTTAGACAAGTTTGAAATTCAATCAGAAAAACCTGAGATGCTTTTAATAAAAGGATTATCATTATTTCTTTCAGAGTCAGGAAAATTAAATGTTAAGGTTGTAAATAAAGATGTAGTTTTATTTAAATCGATTGATCAAGATAAAAATTATTCGGAGTCTGGTATTATTACCAGAAAAACAGGAGAATTAATCCATGAAATTACAAAAAATATTAAAAGTGATAACGCAGAAAAATATATTTCTATTTACTCATGTGTTAACCATGACGAAAAAATATAATTTTTTTTGTTTAATTTTATGTAAAGTATCCTTATGAAAAAATATTTTATCTGCATAATCTTAAGTTTGTTATTCGCTTCTTTAGCTTTAGCTAGAAGTACCGGATGTAAAGAGGGAAACTGTGAAAATGGTTTTGGTAAATGGGTTTATACTGACAAAACTACTTATGAAGGAGAGTGGGCAGACACAAAAAAAAATGGACAAGGAGTTGAAACTTGGCCTAATGGTTACATTTACAAAGGTGAATTTAGAAATAGTGAGTGGAGTGGAATAGGTGTTTTAACTTTTCCTGATGGATCAACTTATGAAGGAGAATGGGTTAAAGGATTTATGAATGGAAAAGGAACTTTCACTTCATCAGATGGGACAGTTAAATCTGGGACATGGAAAAATGGAAAGTTGCAAGATTAGATGTTTAAAGAAGATTATTTAAATAAAATTAAAGAATTACCAGAAACTGTAAAACAATTTGGAGGTTTAATACTTATACTCCTTGTCATTTTTTCATCTTTTTTTGTTTTAAACACAATATTTGGTGGGGGCGATGAATTAGTTCGAAAAATGAAACTAGAGGAAGAGAGAATCGCAGAAGAAAAAAAATTA
>CABXXB010000030.1 GCA_902516065.1 uncultured Pelagibacteraceae bacterium
GATTTGATTTAGATGAATTACAAACATTTAAAGACGAACCAAAAGGTGAGATAACTATAGTAATTTCTGAAAAAAAATTTGAAAAAAAAACCTCACAAACTTTGAGTGAATCAGATAAAAGAAATATTGAGGTAATGATCAATAAATTAAGTACAAAAGAAATAACTGACATAATTAGCCAAAGAAAAGAAGTTTCAAAAAAAGAAATTTATAACTATTGTTTAAAATTAAAAAATGAAAAATAAATTTTTAATAATTTTTTTAGTAAGTCTTATCCTATCAGGGTGTGTTGGAGTTTCTTCCAAGGGTATTTTTGGAACAGGTGTAAGTGTTGCGTTTGATCCTAGATCTGTAGGGACCCAAGTTGATGATTCTATAATGCAAAAAAGTCTGTCAGCTAGAGTTCTTTTAATGGATAAAAAATATTTATTAACAGTTAAAACAAAAGTATTAGATGGTAGAATTTTTTTAACTGGTAAAGTTGATAACCCTGAAGAAAAACTTAAACTTACGAAACTCGCATGGGAAACTGATGGAGCAAGGTCTGTAAGAAATGATATTAAGATTAAAGAAGAGTTTAATTTTAAACAATCTGCCAAAGATATTTTGATAACATCTCAATTAAGAACTGCAATGATCTTTAATAAAAAAATTAAAGCAACCAATTATCAAATTGACACTTATAAAAAGAAAATTTATGTTTATGGGATAGCGTTAACTTCTGAAGAAAAGGACGAAGTTATAAGTGAAGCGAAAGAAATTTTAGACGTAGAAAACGTTATAGCCAGTATACTTCTTGTTGATAGTTTAAGAATTCAAAAAGATTAATTTTTTTTATAATCGATCACATCCGCTGAATAGGCTGCGATAGAAGCTAAATTAATAATTTCTGATGTTGAGCTTCTTAAAGGAGCAATTTCAATAGGTAAACCTAATCCAATTAACAACGGGCCAATTACTTTTGTATTCCCTAAGGTTTTCATCATTTTATATGAAATAGCCGCACTATGTTGGCCAGGCATTATTAAAATATTTGCATTTCCAACTATTTTTGAAAATGGATAAAGACTTTTATATTCTTCATTAAGAGCAACATCTGGTTGCATATCTCCATCAAACTCAAAATCTACTTTTTTTTCTTTAAGAATCTCTACTGCTTCTTTAATATGTTTTGTTCTACTTGTAAGTGGTTGACCAAATGTTGAGTGTGAAACAAAAGCTACTTTAGGATCAAATCCAAACAATCTAACTACTCTAGCACTTGAAATAGCTATTTCTGATAATTGTTTAGAACTAGGATATTCATGAACACTCGTGTCCCCAACAAATATGGTTTTACCTTTGTGTACAACCATATTAAGACCAAACATTATTTCTCCAGTCCTTTCCTTTACAACTTGAGTAATTTTTTTTAATGATGCACCAAATCTTCTTGTATTACCTGTAACTGCCCCATCTGCATCTCCGCATGCCACCATGCAAGATGCCCAAATAACTCTATCATTTCTAACAAGACGATCACAGTCCCATTCCAACAATCCTTGATCTCTTTGTAGTTTTTGGAATAAGAATTCTACATATTTCTCTCTCTTTTTTTTATCTTTAGAATTTATGATTTCAATGTCGAAATTATCATTATAACCAATTTTTTTTATCTGCTCTCTAATTTTTTCTTCTTTACCTACAAGAATAGGTGTTCCCAATTTTGAATTTTTGAATGCAATTGCTGCCTTAAGAGTATTTTCATCCTCACCATCAGCGAATACAATTTTTTTTTGATTTTTTTTAATATACCCATTTATACCTTGCATTATAGTTACAGTAGGATCTAATCTTTGTTTCAATTGTTCTTGATATAGATCAAAATTTTCAATTTTTTTTCTAGCAACACCAGTTTTCATTGCTGCCTTAGCTACAGCAACTGGAATTATACTTATTAATCTTGGATCAAAGGTTGATGGGATTATATAATCTTTACCATAATGGGGTCTCTCACCTCCCATGGCTGCTACAACTTCATCTGGAACATCTTCTCTTGTTAATTTTGCAATTGCTTTCGCTGCTGCCATTTTCATTTCTTCATTAATTGTTTTAGATCTAACGTCTAAAGCACCTCTAAATATATATGGAAAACCAATTAAATTATTTACTTGATTGGGGTAATCCGATCTACCAGTTGCAATAATTGCATCCTTACGTACCTCTTCAACTTCTTCTGGAGTAATTTCTGGATCAGGATTTGCACAAGCAAAGATTATAGGATTTTTTGCCATTTTCCTCACCATATTTTTTGTCAAGACACCTTTGGCTGAAAGACCCAAAAACACATCTGCATTTTTTATTGCATCATCTAAAGTTCTGTCCGTTGTTTTTATTGCGTGAGCTGATTTCCATTTATTTAATTTTTTTCTCCCTGTGTAAATAACTCCGCTTCTATCAATCATTTTAATATTTTTTTGAGGCACTCCACTTTTTTTGAATAAATTTGCACAAGCCATTGCTGACGCTCCAGCACCATTAATCACGACTTTAATTTTATTAATTAATTTTTTATTTATATCTAAAGCATTTATTAAAGCAGCAGTTGTAATAATTGCAGTACCATGCTGGTCATCATGAAATACGGGTATGTCTAATATTTCTTTTAGTTTTTCCTCAATTACAAAACAATCTGGTGCTGCTATATCTTCTAAATTAATACCACCAAATGATGGTGCAAAGTTTTTAATTGAGTTAATAATTTCATCAGTGCTTTTAGAGTCAATCTCAAGATCAATGGAGTCTATGTCAGCAAATCTTTTAAACAAGACAGCTTTTCCTTCCATCACGGGTTTTGAGGCTAAAGCACCTAAATTTCCCATACCTAAAATTGCTGAACCATTGCTGATAACCGCCACAAGATTTCCCTTACTTGTATAATCATATGCAGCTTCAGGGTTTTCACTAATTGCTTTAACTGGAGCAGCTACACCAGGAGAATATGCCAACGCAAGATCTCTTTTGGTGGTCATAGTTTTTGACGATACAATTTCAATTTTTCCAGGTTTTTTATGACTATGAAATTCTAAAGCCTCTTTGTCGGTATAATGATTTATCTTTGTTTTTTTCATTAAGGTTAATTAGATGTACAAATGGGGTTAAATTAAGACTAATATGATTTATGAACTTAATTAAGTCAACAGGCACATTTAGTTTCTTTACGGTGTTAAGTAGAATATCCGGTTATTTGAGAGATATTTTAATAGCATTCTTTTTAGGAACAGGATTAATAGCAGATGCTTTTTTTGTAGCTTTTAGGATTCCAAATACCTTTAGAAGATTATTCTCCGAAGGAACATTTAATGCTGCGTTTGTACCAAGCTATACTAATGAACAAAGATTGGGAAAAA
>CABXXB010000031.1 GCA_902516065.1 uncultured Pelagibacteraceae bacterium
AATTTCTAAACTTTTAAAGGTAGAACTTTTAATAAAATTTTATTTCTTATATAATCAATATTTAGTTGATTAAGAGCACTTACTATAAAATATAAAGTATCATCATCTAGAGACTTAAGTTCATCTTGGCCAATAACTTCAATAATTCTTAATAATGTGGAACCTATTTCATTGTTATTGATCATTACCTGAATATCAGTTGGCATTTCAAGATCATTTATTTCATACAGACCCTCGTATTTTTTTGAAATTTCGATACCATCTGATTTAATAGACTCAATCAACATTATATCTTTTTTAGATATGAGATATTTTTTATTTTTTTTTATTTTCTTTAAATAATTATTTATATCTTTTTCAATTTTAGATTTTGCAAAGTCTCCATTAAAATAATTAACTAATTTTGATTGATGAAGGATATCTTTATTAAATTTAATGTCATTTAATTCATCATTCTCTTTAATTGAATAACTAGAATAAAATGTTGTAAAATTAGATGGCACCTCGTCTGGATTAATTGTACTAAGTAATCTTTTTAATTCATTATCAAATGCATTCACAAAATTATCTTTTATGAATAAATCTTTCAATAATTTGATTAATTCTAATTTTTTACTGATATCTGATTCTAAAAGAATTTTTTGATAAATTAATGCTCGAGCTTCTACGTTTGAAAGAGATTTATAAGACTCAAATGCATTTAAAAGTTGATTAATATTAAATTGAAATCTTTTATACAGAGAAAGTAAATCTTCCTCTGAATAATTTTTATCATGAGTAGCTTTTTCAATTAATGAAATTTTTTCAAATTCGGCAACATCTATTTCTTCAATATTAAAAAGTAAATTTGAGGTAGATAAATATTTCCATATCAATGGGTCAGTATTTTTTTTTGGTTCAAAAATAAAATCAGGATTTGTTCTGTGTGCTAAATGAAAATTTAAAATTGAATCTTCTAAAATAGTTAAATCAGGCTTATCAGTTAAACCAAATAAGTAATTAAGTTTATTCTCAAAATATTTATCTTTAAAACCAAGTTCTTTTTTCAAATCTAATATCAATTGTGCTTCTTCTATTCTTCCCTCATTTACTAAACAGTAAAGATTAAATTTTGACAAATATTCATCAAGAATAACTTCTGTATTTTTTAAAAATAATTCACATGCTTTCTCAAGATTGGATTCGGATAAGTATAGATCAACAAAATATCGACTTAGATTTGGGTGAAGGTTTAATATTTGATTTTTAATTAAATACTCTTCTATTAAATCCATATTATTATTTTTAATAAGCCAGTTAGATTTAATTTTTATAAATTCATTCTCAGTAATATTAATTTCAGGATAGTAAGAATTAGTTAACATTATTATATTCATTAATTCTGAGGCATCTCTAGATAAATCTAATTTTTCTAAATTTGAAAAAAGATCTTTAAGCTGATCACCATTTGAATTACTCCATAAATCAATTTTAAGATCATAATCTTCTGGATCATAAAGTCCTATTATCTTTATTTCTTGTGAGTCTAAAGATGAGTCTAATTGAACTGTGTCAGTTTCTCTTTGTGACTGTAAGTCGTAAATACTGGATTGTGTTATTTCTCCATTATCAACTTTTTTAATATTTTCTTTATTTTCAGAATCATTTTTTTCAATCTTATTTTGATTTATGTTCCAAATATCTATTGGTTTATCTTCAGCATTAGCAACAACAGCGACTAAAAAAATAATTATTAGAATTGGTAAATGATTACTATTTAACAATTTTAAAATTTTCATTAGGGATAATTTTTTCTATTTCTTTTTTTGGGGCTGGAAAATCTATTTTACTTAAAAGAAAAACTGTTCCAAAAAATAAAACTACGACCAAACCTAGTTTTATAATTAAAAGTGTAGCTTTTTTGCCGGAACTTGTATTTCTTGTAAATTGCATATAACGTTGGTTAAAATCAAATTAAGACATATTTGTGTTTTTTCAATACAGAAACTTATGAAATCAAAAGAAAATTTAGTTTTTTTAGGGATGATGGGTTCAGGTAAGTCATCAATAGGCTTAATGGTATCTAAAAAACTTAATATTGATTTTATAGATATAGATCAAGAAATCGAAAAGAAAACAGGAATGACAATTTCAAAAATATTTGAAAATCAAGGTGAAAAATATTTTAGAGAGGTTGAGGAGTCGATTACACTAAAATTATTAAAAAGAAGTAAAACAGTAATTTCTCTTGGTGGAGGAGCCTTTATAAATAATAAAATTAAAAAAGAAGTTTTAGATAACCATATTTCGTTTTGGTTAAAATGGGATATCAAAACATTAGTTAATAGAATTCAAAATAGTCAAAAAAGACCTATTGCTTTAAAAGCATCAAAAAATGAACTAATAAATTTAATAAAAAAACGATCTATTGTTTATTCAAAAGCTATGTATAAAATTGATTGTGAAAATCTTACAAAAAATGAAATTACTAAAAATATAACAAAAATTTATGAAGCCTATTAAATTAATTGTAAAAACTAAATCAGATAATTACCCTATATTAATTGGTTCAAATATAATTAAAGATTTTGCATTACACTTAAAAAGAAATTCAATCACTTTTAATAAGTGCCTTTTAATAATAGATAAAAATGTTCCAAAAAAAATGATTTCAAAAATAACAAGATCTTTAAAAAGAAAAGAAATATCTAAATTTTTGTTGAATGCTAATGAAAAAAATAAAAATTTAAAGAATATAGATAAAATTTTAAAGGTTTTACTCAATAAAAACTTTTCAAGACTTGATTGTGTAATTACCGTTGGTGGGGGTATTACTGGAGATGTTGGTGGGTTTGCAGCTAGTTTATATAAAAGAGGTTTAAAGTTTATAAATATACCTACAACACTATTGTCCCAAGTTGACTCATCTGTGGGTGGTAAAACAGGTGTAAATACTCAAGAAGGTAAAAATCTTATAGGAAGTTTTTATCAACCTAAAATAGTTATTAGCGATACTAAATTTTTAATGTCTTTACCCAAAAGAGAGGTAGTTTGTGGATATGGAGAAATTTTAAAACATTCTCTAATTTTAAATAAAATTTTTTATGAATATTTAAACAAAAATTGTTTTAAAATTTTAAATTTAGAAAGTCCTTATATAGAAAAAGCTATTTTTGAAAGCTGTAAAATTAAAAAATTAGTAGTGGAAAAAGATGAAAAAGAAAAGAGTATGAGAAAGATATTGAATTTTGGGCACACTTTTGCACATGCTTTTGAAGCAACTCTTGGTTATTCACAAAAACTTAATCATGGTGAAGCTGTAATATTGGGAATAGTTACCTCATTAAAGTTTAGTCTTGAAATGAAATTAATAAAACCAAATGAATATAATCAAATAATTCAGCATA
>CABXXB010000032.1 GCA_902516065.1 uncultured Pelagibacteraceae bacterium
AATACTTTTAAACAAATTCAAATTTATCAGGCCATGAAATGGGAGTTACCCTCTTTTGCTCATATACCTTTGATTCACACAATTGAAGGGAAAAAACTATCAAAACGAGATAAAGCCTCAACATTAGATGATTATTCTAAAATTGGTATTATGCCAGATGCACTGAGGAATTATCTTCTTAGATTAGGTTGGTCTTATAAAGATAAAGAAATATTTACATTAGATGAAAGTATTAAGTATTTTAATCTTGAAGGAATTGGTAAATCTCCTTCAAAACTAGATATGAGTAGAATTTTATCAATGAATGAACACTATATTAAAAATATTGATGAGAGTGATTTATTTAATCAACTAACCGATTACAGCAAAGTATATAAAAGTGAAATTAAATCAGATAAAAAAGATAAGATTAAGAGGTCTCTAACTTTCCTAAAAAATAAAGCAAAAACCCTGGAAGATATATTTAATAATGGTCAATATATTATGGTAGATGAGGTTAACTTTAACCAGGATGATTTTAAGTTGATTGATGATAAGGCCAAAAAAGTTATTTCTGATTTTAATACTCAATTTAATAGCGTTGATAAATTGAGCAAAGAAACATTAGAGCCAATAGTAAACGAATTGATTAAATCAAACGATACTAATTTTAAAGGGGTTGGCCAGCCTTTAAGAATAGCTTTAACAGGTTCTAAATTTGGACCTGGAATATATGATATAGTTATTTCTCTTGGAAAAGAAGAAGTGACAAAAAGATTAACTAATAAGAAACTTAGTTAATACTGATGAAGCTTCATCAGAAGATGAGGTTTTTGATCTGATTTTAGTTAAAGTTTCTTCACAATCATTAATTTGTTTTTTCATTAATTCTGGATTTTTTAAAAAATAAACAACAGAATTGTAAATCTCTTTAGCATTACACTCTTTTTGTATTAATTCTGGAATTATTTCTTTGTTATTGATTATATTAATGATGTTAGCGAACTTTATTTTTACAAGCATTTTAACAATTAAAAAATTCAAAAAATTCATTTTATAGATAATTATAGAGGGAACTTTAGCATTACAGATTTCAAGAGAAACAGTGCCAGATTTAGAAACCGCAAAAGTAGATCTATTTAGTATTTGTTTTTTTATATTTTCATCGGAAATAACTTCAACATTATTCAGATTTAAATTATTAATTTTTTCATTAATTAAATTTTTATTCTCGTCGGTTGCATGAAATACAAAAGTAAAATTATCAAATTTTGTATTCATCATATTTATAAAATTAATTAATATAGGTAAAAGTAAATTTACTTCAGATGATCTACTACCAGAAAAAAGAGAAATAATTTTTTTTTCATTTGATATGATATTAGAAAGATCTATTTTATTTTTTAAATCTTGTTCTAATAATGGATGGCCCACAAAAGTATTTGGAATATTTTCTTTATCAAAGTATTTTTTTTCAAAATCAAATAATAATAAAATATGATCTAAAAACTTTTTAAACTTTTTTACTCTACCCTCTCGCCATACCCATACTTGTGGAGCTACATAATGAACAGTCTTGATCTCATTATTTAATCTTTTAACTTTTTCAGCGACTCTTAATGTAAAATCGGGACTATCTACACTAAACAAAATATCTGGATTAAATTTTATTATCTCTTCTACAGTTTTATTTATCTTATTCTTTATTTTGAAAATATTTAATAAAACACTTGTGAAACCAATGTAGGTAATTTCTTTAAGGTTAAAAATAGATTTTATCCCTAATGAATTTAAATGTGTTCCACCAACACAAGAATATTCAATATTAGGATTATTTTTTTGAAGTTTAGATATGACTGTAGAAGCAAGTTTATCTCCAGAAGGTTCACCAGTTAATATAAAGATTTTTTTCATTTTACTGAGATAAACATCTTGTTTTTATTTGCAAATTTTATGCATTTACTTTTATCTAAAAATACATGTTGTTTTTTTTTTATTATAATACCTTTCAATCCAGCGTTTTTACTTTGTTTTAAAGTTTTTATTCCAATAGTAGGTAGATCAATTCTTAAATCTTGTTTTTTTTTTGGAAATTTAACTAGAACACCAAGGTTTCTAAATTTTTTGCTTTTGCTTTTTTCAAGCATTTTTTTAGTTCCACCTTTTCCTTCTATAGAAACTATTTTATTATTTCTAACTACAACTCCTTGGCTAAAATTGTATTCTTTTAAACTATTTAAAGTTTTAATTGCTTTTTTAATATCTAGTTTATCTTGTTTGTTTGGTTTATATTTTGAATAATTACCTTTTTTTAATGAAAGTTCAGGATTAAATTTAAGTGAATTTTCAGTTTTGATCTTGTTTTGGGCCAATATCTTAATGATTTCTTTAAGTATTGCTGCGTCGCCAAGCTTTGATGCTTTAATAATTCTTGGAATATAATAAATACCTTTGAAGTCTAATTTCAGTTTAGAAAAGTTTGGTTTATTTACCTTTCCAGCAAATAAGGCTTTTTTACAGTTATTTTCCTTAAAAATATCAATGATTTTACCAAATTGACCTATAGAAACTGAATAAGATTTTCTATCTTTTTTGAATCTTTTTGATTTTGACAAATCAATTATCAAATATTTTAGTTTTCTTTTTTTGATAGTTTTAAGAATTTCCTTTGGAAAATCATTATCACCAAAAATTAATCCTATCATTTTACGAAAATGGTGTGCAAATAGATCTTTTTTTATCTTTTGTTATAAAGTCAATTACATTCTTAACTAATGGATTGTCTTTAAATGAGCCATTTAATTTACCTATATTGTCCGTAAGATTTTTGGTTGCAAATATTTCTTTGTAGGCCTCACTTAATCCAAGAATATCTTTATTTTCAAACTTGGCTCTTCTTAAACCTATTAAGTTTAATCCCTGTAAAGAGTTACGATTTCCTGTAGATAATCCATAAGGAATTACATCGTGTAAAACACCTGTCATTCCTCCAATCATTGCCATCTTACCAATTCTGGTAAATTGCTGCACTGCTGAGTTTCCACCAATTACAACATTATCCTCTATGATCGCATGTCCACCTAAAGGGACATTGTTTGCAATTATAACATTATTTCCTACCTGGCAATCGTGAGCTATATGAGAAGAAATCATAAATAAGCAATTGTTACCAATTACTGTTTTACCACCTCCACCTGCAGTACCAGGATTTATTGTTACATACTCTCTAATCTTGTTATTGTCTCCAATAATTAGATTAGTAGGCTCATTATTGTATTTTAAATCTTGAGGATCGTTAATTGAAACAAAAGGATAAATCTTATTTCCTTTCCCTATTTTTGTATTTGCTAAGATGCTTACATGTGATTGGATGATTGTATTTTCTCCAATTTCAA
>CABXXB010000033.1 GCA_902516065.1 uncultured Pelagibacteraceae bacterium
TATTCATATCTTTATTATTTTTTAATTTTTCAAGCGACTGATCTAATTCATCAGGAAGTTTAGGAAGGTTTGGATATTTCTTATAGTCTTCATACATATTACAATTTAGTGGTTTACCTGGATCAATCTTATTTTTTAAACCATCTAACCCAGCAGCTAATACACTTGCTTGCAATAAATAAGGATTTGCAGAACCATCCATTAATCTTAATTCAAATCTACCTGGGTCAGGAATTCTAATCATATGAGTTCTATTATTTCCTGTGTAAGAAATACTACTTGGAGACCACGAAGCACCTGATTTAGTTGGAGGTGCATTTATTCTACGATAACTGTTAATTGTAGGATTAAAAAAGGCTGATAATGATGATGCATTTTTAATTACTCCTCCAAGAAAGTTATAGGCCATTTTGCTTAAACCAAGACCATCTGATTTATCTAAAAACTTATTTTTTTTACCATCCCAAACAGAGATATGTGCATGACACCCATTTCCTGTTAAATTTTCAAATGGCTTAGGCATAAATGTTGCTCTTAATCCATGTTTCTCTGCAATTGTCTTAACCATAAATTTGAAGAAAGCATGTCTATCTGCAGTTACCAAACAATCATCATAATCCCAATTCATTTCAAATTGACCGTTAGCATCTTCATGGTCATTCTGATATGGACCCCATCCCATTTCAATCATACAGTCACAAATTTCTTTAATTAAATCATACCTTCTCATTAAAGCTGCTTGATCATAACATGGCTTTGATTGAGTATCTCTTAAGTCCGCTATTGAATCTCCATCTGCTGAAATAAGAAAATATTCACATTCAACACCAGATTTCATAGTAAGATTTTGTTTTTTAAGTTTTTTAATTTGGTTTTTAAGCATTATTCTTGGTGAAGCTTCAACTGGTTTGCCATTCATCCATAGATCGGATGCTAACCAACCAACTTCCTTATTCCAAGGTAATTGAATAAGACTATCAGGATCTGGAATACCAAACATATCAGAGTCTGCAGGAGACATATCTAACCACGCAGCAAATCCAGCAAATCCAGCTCCCGCTTCTTGCATTTCTTTAATAGCTCTTGCTGGAACTAATTTAGATCTCAATACTCCAAATAAATCTACAAAGCTTATTAAAAAGTATTTTATTTTTTTTTCTTTAGAAATTTTGAATAAGTCTTTAGGCATAAATTAAATTAACATAATTATTTAAAAAATGAAAAAATTGTTTCTTTATAATATATGAGGTTTACAACGATAATTATAATTACTGCTAATACAACTCCATATTTTGCTTTTGGAAAAGCAACTCCTCGCATTTTAGTTGGTCTTAATTCTTCGTTATTATTTTCTTCAGACATTTTATGATTATGAATTAAAAAAGGGCGCTACAATTAAGCAGCGCCCAAATTTTATATTTTAATTACCAGTCGGTAATATTGCTTTTATGGTCATTAGCTCCATATCTTTTTCTGGATAATCTTTCAAGTTCTTCACTTTCAGATCTTGCAGTTAAGACATGCCAACCTAGCCATATAACAACACCAATGATAACTAGTGTCGTTTCCATTGATCCAGCACCGGGGTAAACAGCACCTACAACTTCTTCTGCAGGTTTGTTCAGGTGATCGATCCAGTTTGTAACTGTAGCCATATATTATCTCCTTTACCTGGTTGCGGATGAAACTGCTCTTTCATCTTTTTTTGCAGATTCCATCATTTCATAGTCAAGTCCAGCTATTTCTACATCACGTGGGATTCTTAATTTACCCATTCCATGTAGTACTTTAGCTATGACATAGCCTGGTAGCATTCCAAGAACACCAAACATTATTATTGCTCCTAAGAATTGCCCTAATGGATTGATTGATGCGTAAGTTGTTCCATCCCACATAGCACCAACACTGTAACCAGATGCTGGGTAACCATTTAAGACAAAACCACAAATTACTAGACCTACGAATCCAGCATAACCGTGTACTGCTACCGCACCAACTGCATCATCAATTTTGAACTTACGTTCAACCCAGTAATGTAGTTTGTATGCAATCACAACACCGATCATACCAATGATCATTGCTTGAATTGGATGATATAAATCATTTCCAGCTGAAGCACAGATAACACCTGCTAGTCCACTAGAGTATGTCCAGAAAGGATCACCTTTAGCAATCCAATAACCAGCTAATAATCCACCTGATAGTGACATCAAGAAGTTAAAAGTAATACCACTAAGTGTAGTAGGGGTTACATATATGTTTGTAGCTGTCCAATAAGTTACACCTTCCATCCCGTATTCGGGTCCAAGGTCAAAGATTGGGATATTACATGCTGCATAAAATCCCCAGAATCCAGTATAAATTAAAAATAATCCAACTGTAACTAACCAAGGATTTCTTGGTCCTATGTTTCTTGGTTCTCCACTTGATGAAAACTTACCAATTCTTGGTCCTAAAACACATAGAACACCTAAAGCAAATCCACCCGCAATTGCGTGAATTACTCCTGATGCATAAGCATCATGGTATCCTAAAATCTTAAGCATCCATCCATCAAAGTGCCATCCCCAAGCAGCATCAATTGTCCAAAAAACAGATCCAATTGCAATGGCTAAAATTCCAAATGCAAAAGTTGTAATTCTTTCAATGATTGCTCCTGAAACGATAGAAGCAGCTGTCCATGAGAATAGTAAGAACGCAGCCCAGAATACACCACTTATGTGGTCACCCAAGTTAATCGCCATATACTCTGTGTTAGCCAAGTACCATTTAGCACTAAAAGTACTCTCATCAGTAATAAGAGCCGTGCTTTCATTCATTATTGAAGGAGCTATTCCCGGTCCTGTTGGGAAAGCCCAGTAAATCCACCAACCAAAGAAAAACCAAGTTACTGTTACCAATGGTATTAGCATTGTATTTTTCATAAGAGTATGTTGATGGTGTTTGTATCGAGAAGCTCCAACTTCATACATACAGAAACCGACGTGAATTAAAAACATCAGTACCACTGTTACCCAGTAGTAAAATTCTGTAAATATGGTTGTAAGAGCACCTAACTGATCAGTCATATTCCCTCTCCATATTAGTTTTCAAAACCCTATAAAATTTAATAAGGTGTGACAAACGAAACAATAGTTAAAAACCTAGTGTGAACACTAGGTTTTTAAAAAATAATCAACTTATGATTGTGTAATTAAAATTTTAAGTAAGCTTTTTTCAAATCAACCAAAGGATGCTTTGGAGACATTTGAAACTTAACTAAAAGCTCTCTTGCAATCATATCTCTATCTTGTTGATTGTTTGGAAGCTTAATTGATT
>CABXXB010000034.1 GCA_902516065.1 uncultured Pelagibacteraceae bacterium
TTATTTTTTTTCTTTTTAAAAAACTTAGAAAAAAAAGATTGAGTAAAATTTTCTGAATAATAAATTCTAAGATAATTTATTATATCTAATTGATTTTGATTAATTTCATATTGCTGATCTTCACAATGATTAATGAATAATTTTTTTAAATTCATTTTTTTGTTTTAAAATCTATTCCATACTCAGATCTTGGACCTTTTCTTAATCCAAATGGACCTGATATAAATAATGTTAAAGGTTTTGTACCCGGCTTAAGGTCAACTCTATGTAAATTATTTGCTGATCTAAAACCAATATATCCTGCAGATCTCCAGAATTTTCCATTTTTAAGTGTTTCCCAATATCCGTCGCGTAATATAATTGTTATATAAGGAAATGTATGATTATGAACTCCTTCTCCGTGATCATCTGCTAACATTTCGTGTATTAATATATTAAATGGAAACCACTTTGGGCGATGTCTCATTAGAACATAATACCTATTCATCCAAGGTTTAGCCTCCTCATATTTTGGATGAGAAGGTCCCCTATCTAAAACAACTTTTTTGCGACCTAATTTTTCCAGCAACTTAAGAAACATTATTCTAGTTTGATTATTGCGTTATCTTTAATAACAAATAAATATTTGTTTAAAATAAATGGTCTTGATATTTTATCATTATCTATTTTCAAAATTGAATCAGTTTTCCCTGTTTTAGTATCGATTACTAGCATTCTGCCATTATCAGTGGTCAGATAAATATTCTTAAGACCTACAACAAAGCCAATGGGTTTTATTTTATCTCTTTTCTTTTTTTTAAAACTTTTGAAAATATCTGTAATTTTAATTATATTTCCGCTTTTTTTTTCAATTACAATTAGATAACCTTCTAGTGAAACTGTGAATAAGTAATTTCCAACTACACTTGGTCTCACATTTGAATTTACTTTATTTTCCCAATTATAACTTCCTGTTTCAAGATCAATAGAAAAAAATTGATTTTTGTTATTGGAAAAAAATATACTGTTACCATCAGTTATAATATCTGAAGTTTCTAAAGAAAAAGCTGACTCATAAATTTGATTACTTTGCGTGGGTAATTGCCAAGATAATTCACCCTTCTTTATATTAACAGCACTTATATCCCCTATTGAATTATTAAAGTATAGTAAGTCATCTACTATAACCATAGAAAGTTTTTTTTGAGACCTTATAAGTGAATTTTCTGTTTTAATATTCCATATTTCTTTTCCAGTTTTAATAGAAAAACATCTTAGAGTATTAGAAAAATCAATTATAAAAAACCTATCTTTGTATATCTTAATTTGTGAGTTAAAAGGGGCTAAGTTATTTTTTGACCAAAGGAGTTCTCCGTTATTCAAATTAAGCGCATAATATTTTGCAATATTATCCCCTACAATTAGAATATTTTTATCATTTGCAAATTGCAAGATAGGTTTTAATTTTTTTTCTGATTTAGAGTAAAAATTTTTTTTCCAAATAAGCTTTGAGTTTTCATTAAATTTTAAAATTGAGCCTTTGCTATCAAAAAAATATTAAGTTTTTATTATTAAATGAAATTGCTGGTTCAAATTGATGAAAATTTTTAATTTTTGAGAATTTATATCTTGAGGATTTTTTTAGTTCTCCATCATAATTTAATCTTCCGTCATTATTAAAATAGTTTCTTATTTTTAAGTTATTATTTATATTGTTTTCAAGATTGATTGATATATTTACGTTTAGTTCTTTTTCTAAAGCATCTTCCTCAACAAAAATTTCTTTATAGTTTTCATTCTTTTCCTCGGGAATATTTTTTGTTTTTGTCCAAAATTTAGAATTTTTATTTAATGAACACCCTGTAATAAATATAATAGATATAAAAAATATTATTATCTTATTCACTTAAATCTCTGTTTAACCTTTTTTGTGACTCTATTTTTAACTCCTGATTAGCATTTTCTAATGATATTATTTGATTAAAAAATTCTATTGATTTTTGTTTTTCACCTTTATGAAAAAAATACTCTGCGATCAGATATAGAGCATGAGATTTCCAAACACTCTCGGAGTTAATTATGGGATTTAATATTTTTAAAAGCTCATTTTCTCCAATATCATCAGCATTATAAAGAGCTTTTTTATAAATTATCAAATTTTTGATTTCTTTTTGCAAAGATACATCCTCAATAACAACATCAAATAATTTGTTAACTTTTGATTTTTCTGTAATCAATTGATTGTCTATAATAAAATAAAGAGATAACGGCGAATAAGTTGGGTCTTTTTTATTAACCAGTTCAACTAGAGCATTACTAGTAATCTGTTTATTATCTTTTGAATGCTCAGTGACAATTTTATTATATTGATCAGAAATTTTTAATTTTTTTTTTTCGTTGAATTCTTCAAATATAAAATAGGAAATTAGCAAAGTAATAAGTAGCACTAAAATAGAAATTAAAAGTTTTTTATAATTTATAAAAAATTTTTTTATTTTTTCGTTGCGTGTATTGCTATCAATTATTGCTATATCTTCATCCATAACTAAATCATATTTCTTAAAACATATTGTAGTATGCCACCATTCTTATAATACTCGAGTTCATTTTTAGTATCAATTCTGCAAAGAGTATCAATTGTTTTTATATCGCCTGATAAATATTTAATTTCCAATTTTACTATATCAGAAGGGTTGAATCCTTTTTCGATGTTTAAAACACTGATCAACTCTGAACCTTTTAAATTTAAATTAGTTCTATTCATATTATCTTTAAATTGTAGTGGCAAAATCCCCATTCCTATTAAGTTAGATCTATGAATTCTCTCAAAACTTTCAGCAATAACGGCTTTAATCCCAAGTAATTTTGTTCCTTTTGCAGCCCAATCTCTAGATGATCCTGTTCCATATTCTTTTCCACCTATTACTACCAAGTCAGTTCCTCTTTTTTTATATTCAACGACCGCATCATACACTGGCATTACTTTCTCCTCAGGATATAATTTTGTGAACCCGCCCTCTGTACCAGGAGCCATTTCATTTCGTATT
>CABXXB010000035.1 GCA_902516065.1 uncultured Pelagibacteraceae bacterium
CTCAAAGAAAATATGAAACAAATTATTGTAAAAGATTATGAAACGACTGATAGTCGTGTTAACTTTGGTCAAGTTATACAGGCAGGAATTTTAGTTACTGATGATAATTTAAAAGTTAAACAAAAGCATGAATTAAGATGTAGACTAAAACCCAATGTTATTCCATCTATTGGTGCAAGCTTGGTACATCGCACAACGGTTGATCAGCTTAAGAACTCTAATATGTCTCACTATCAAATGGTAATGGAGCACTACAAAATTATTAAAGATGCAACAAAGGACAATCCAAGTTTTATAGCAGGCTTTAATAATATAGCTTTTGATTTAGAGTTTACTCGAAGAATGTATTTTAAAAATTTAATTCCAGATGTTTATCAAACAAATACAAATGGAAATAAACACCTGGATATTTTAAATGTGGCTAGGGCATCAAAATTTGCAAATAACAATGTCTTCAAAACAAATCTTTCAGAAAAAGGACGACCTTCGTTTAAACTTGAAGAACTATGTAAAGCGAATTCAATTGATAATGGTACCTCACATGACGCTATAACAGATTGTCTTAACACTATTTCGTTAGCTGAAATTATTTATAAAAAAACACCTGATATTTGGAATGCTGCATTATCAACAACTTCTAAGAAGGATGTAGAAAATTTTATTTTAAAAAATAAAGTTTATACTTCATTAGAATATTTTTATGGTAGATCAGTCCCTTTTGCTTGTCACCATATCTTATTCCATGAACAATACAAATGGAGTATAAATTGGGATTTAAAAGTTGACCCATCGAAATATTTAGAGATGGACAGACAAACATTAGCAAAAGCAATAGATTCTTCTCCTAAAATTATTAGGACTGTAAGGCAAAATAAATCACCCGTTTTACTAAATTCGGACTACGCTTTAAAAACAGATAATTATTCTAAGATTACAAAAAATGAAATAAATAGAAGAGTAAAAATCTTAGATGATAATCCAAAATTTATTGAATTAATTGGCTCAATACTTTCAGATAAAGCAAAAGAAAAAATGTCAATGGATCAAACAGAGCTTCTTCACGAAGAAACAATATATGCAGCTGGATTTGCTAATGAAAAAGACAAAGCATTAATGAATAAATTTCATAATGTAGACTGGAAAGAGAAGGTTAATTTAATTGATAAATTTTCCGAGGAACGTTTCCAATATTTTGCTGAATGTTTAATCTATGAGGAAAGTCCGGAATCTTTACCTAAATCAATTTATGACAAAATACACAGAAGTTTTGCACAAAGATTGCTTTCAACCAATAAAGAAAAGTGGGAGACGACTGCTAGTTTTTTTAATGAGGTAGATAATCTGCGTGAGACTAAATATAAAGACAATCCTGAAATTCTTGAGGTAATCGAAGGCTATAACAAGCATGTTATGGAGATACAATCTAGATTTGAGAATGCTTAAAAAATTGTATAATATTAATTTATGGAATCTAACCCATACAATTTAAAAGTTTTAGATGAAAAACCCTTTGGTTATTTAAGTGCAGAGGAATTAGTAGATTTTTTAGCGAAACATAAAATACCAATTAAAAGAATGGATAATTTACCAAGATTTGCTAATCAAAATAATATAGAAATGAAAAAAATTGTTAGGGCCGGGTCAGGTGGCAGTGTTCCAACGATCTATCGAACACCGAATTCTATACAAATTTCAAAAATATTAGAAAGCATGAAGAATAATAACAACTCCGAATTAGGTAAACAGTTGTTGAAAAAGAAAAAAGAAAAAATATTAGAAATATTTGATAAAGCTGAAGACAGAAAAGAAACAAGAACATCAATAGCAGACAAAGTTGCGAAAAGTTTGGGTGTAAATTGCAATAGAAAATTAGTAAGGGCAGTTTTAGACGCTAAAAGATCGTCTAAGTTGGAAAAGCTAAAAAAAATTTCTTAAAAATATCAATTTAATAATCTCGTAAACGACTATTAGTCGTTTGACATTATAATAAAAAAATTTATTACTTAATAAATAATTAGAAAGGATAATTTATGCTTAAAGAATTTAAAGATGAAATGTTCGAAACAGATATTAAAAATGAAGAGGTCTCGGTGGTACAATTTTCGGCAGCGTGGTGCGGGCCGTGCAAGAATCTTAAACCTATAATGGATAGACTTTCAGAATCAGAAAAATATAAAAATAAAAATTTTTACATAGCAGACATAGAAGAAAATGGCATAAATACCGCCTCGGCGGCCGGTATTAGAGGAGTTCCAACTGTGATTATTTATAAGAAAGGGATAGAGACTAATAGAATAGTGGGAGGCATGCCGGAGGCAAAAATGCAAGAATTTCTTGATGAAAATATTTAATTTATTTTCAAAACTTCTGATGCTAAATACAAAGATCCTGTAATAACCACCACATCATTTTTTTTTAATGATATGGATTTGATTGCTTCTTCTATACTTTTTTTATACCGAACATCATTAAGAATATTATTAAATTTTTCCTTTAATTTTTTTCCATCTATTGCATTAGGGGTGTTCGGAATATCAATAGTAGTAATAGACTTTATATTTTTAAAATAACTAATGTATTCTTCGTGATTTTTAGTTAACATCATTCCAATTATGCAGTGAACATCACAATTAAGGCTATTGAGATAACTATTAAGAACTTTAGCACCACCAGGGTTATGAGATCCGTCACATATAAGCATGTTGTTTTTTACTAAGTCTTTGAGATTGCCCTCTTTAATTTCTTCTAATCTTGCGGTGTTATGTGCTTTTTTTACTCCCTCAATTATATGTTGATCTTGAATATTTAAATCTTTTAAAGTTCTTAGGG
>CABXXB010000036.1 GCA_902516065.1 uncultured Pelagibacteraceae bacterium
GATGAGGTCACTTTTTCAAAGGACTTAGATGTTAATTTTTTAACTCCTTATTTTTTAACTTTACTAAATGCTCCAATTACTTTATTTGAAATTTTTCCGTTTATTTTTTTATTAACAACGCAATTTTTATTTTATGATTTGTTTAAAAAAGATGAACTAAATTTATTAAAGACAAATGGTTTAAACAATTTTTCAATTATAAAAATTGTATTTTTAATTGCTATTACTATTGGTATATTTAATGTTCTTATTTTTTACAATATAGCTTCAAACTTAAAATTTTATTATTCTAATATCAAAAATAATCTTTCAAGTGACAATAAGTATTTGGCTATGGTTACAAAAAGTGGATTATGGATAAAAGATGAAATTGAAGAAAAAAAATTTATTATTAAGTCAAGTTCAATAAAAGACAATTTTATCTCTGATACAGTAATCAATGAATTTAATAGTGAATATAAATTGGTTCAAGTTATTCAATCTAAAAATATTGATATTAAAAATAATAAGTGGATTATTTATGATGCTACAATAACAAAAGATAACACCACTTTTTTTAAAGAAAAACCAATAATAATTGAAACTAATTTCAATTATGAAAAAATTAATAACATTTTCTCAAATGTCTCTACGCTAAACATTTTTGAGTTGTTTGATTTAAAAAAAGATTTTGAACAATTAGGCTATTCCTCAGTTGAGATATTTATACATTTGTTAGAGCTGTCAACAACTCCCCTAATGTATGGAATATTAACAATTTTATCTGCTGTCATAATGTTTAGTGTTACAAAAACCAATTCAATAATTTTTCACATTACTGCAGGTTTTCTAATATCAGTTGTGATATATTATATAATGTTTTTTTTTACATCCTTAGGTAATAGTGGAACAATACCAGTGATATGGTCAGTTTTGTTTCCAATTTTAGTTATGTCGATAATTTCAATTATAGGTTTAATCAATATTAATGAAAAATAGAATTTTTTTTATAATTTTAATCTTTATATTTTTCAAAAACATATCCTATGCACAGGAAATTTTTAATTTTGAGACAAAATCAATAGAAATTATTGAAAATGGAAATTTAATAAACGCAAGCAATGGTAAAGCAGTTTCAGGTGATAAAAATATAGAAGTAATTGCAGATAATTTTCAATATTCAAACAATTCAAAAACTTTAAAAGTTAATGGAAATGCACAAGTCTTAATTAAATCAGATAATTTAAGAATTAAGTTTGATGAAGGTATTATTGATCAAAAAAAATTTACATTTGAGGCCTTTGGAAAAATTGAAGTAGAGGACCTAAATCAGAATATAAAAATAAGTTCGAAGAAAATAATTTTCAATAATAAGGACAAAATTCTTTTTTCACCCACTAATTCTGTTATTAGAGATAATTATGGCAATAAATCAATAGTAGATAATTTTAAATATGAAATTAAGAAAGATTTAATAAAAGTTAAAAATCTTAGTTTGATAGACAAAGATAAAAATAGTTTAAAATTATCACTTGCGTATATAGATACTAAAAAAAATAATCTTTACGGAAAAGATGCCTTTGTTAGCTTAAATAATAAAACTTTTAATGAAAATAGTGAGCCAAGATTAAAAGGTAGTAGTATTGTTAACAATGATATTCAAACAGAAATTAAAAATGGAATATTCACAACTTGTAAAAAAAGAGATGATTGCCCTCCATGGGAATTATCAGCTGAAAGGATTGTACACGATAAAAAAAAAAAAATTATAAAATATGAGAACGCATTATTAAAGATTTATGATAAACCTATAATTTATTTTCCAAAATTTCAACATCCAGACCCAACCGTGAATAAACAATCAGGATTTTTAGCTCCTTCTATAAAAAGTTCATCTAATAAGAAAAATTTTTTATCTTTACCTTATTATTTAGCTATATCTGATAATAGAGATGCAACATTTTCACCAAGATTTTATAATCATGAAGAGTTTTTATTACAAACAGAATATAGACAAGCAAACTCTAAAAGTAATCATATTTCAGATTTTAGTTTTAAAATTGATGATGATAAAAAGTTAAAAAGCCATTTTTTTTATAATTATAATAAAAAATTTAATTTAGATAATTTTATACAGAGTGATGTTGATCTACAAATTCAAACAACCTCCAAAGATACTTATTTAAAAAAGAATAAAATAAAAGCAGCTTTAAACAATCTTGATGACAATGTTTTAGAAAGTTCAGCAAAAATTTATTTAACTAAGAATAATTCATCAACAAGTATAGAAACAATCATATATGAAGACTTAGATAAAGATGAGTCTGACCGTTTTGAGTACATATTGCCCATTTTAAATTATGAAAAAGCATTGGAAAATAAAACAAATTTAAATGGTAATTTCTCATTTAAGTCACAAATACTAGGAAAAAATTATAACACGAATGTATTTGAAAAAATAAATGTAAATAATTTGATTTTTGAATCTATTCCTCAAATTACTGAAAAAGGTTTTTATAATAACTATGAATTTATTATTAAAAACTCTAATACAAGCGCTGAGAATTCAACAGAATACAAAAATAAAGAAAATATTTACTTATCAGGCTTGGTTCAATTAAACTCTTCTTTGCCTCTTGTTAAAGAAAGTAAAAATTTTAGAAAAATATTAAATCCAAAACTAGCTTTAAAGTTGGCTCCA
>CABXXB010000037.1 GCA_902516065.1 uncultured Pelagibacteraceae bacterium
AAAAGCTTGTCTGTTGCTTGAGCAACTTCTAAAGGTGTGTTGCAAACAATTACTCCGCCTGCTTTACCTCTTGCGCCTGAATGTATTTGTGCTTTTACTACCCACTTTGATCCACCAATTTCTCTCGCTTTATTTTCTGCTGTCTCGGGACTATAAACAATTCCACCTCTTGGAACTGAAACACCAAAGCTAGATAATATTTCTTTTGCTTGATATTCGTGTATATCCATATTTATTTTTTATTTATTTGTTTATCTATATTAACAATGTTCTCAGCCATTCTTGCTGAAGCAGCGTCTATCATTCTTCCATCTAATTGAGCAGCGCCTTTTCCAGCTTTTGCAGCCTTATCAAGTTCCTCTAAAATTCTTTTTGCTTTAGTAACTTCTGATGATGGTGGAGAAAAAACTTTATTTGCAAGTTCAATTTGTGATGGATGAATTGCCCATTTACCCTCTATACCAATTGCAGCTCCTCTTTTTGCTGCATCAATATAAGCATCAGGATCATTAAAATCACCAAAAGGGCCATCAATCGCTCTTAAACCATAAGCTCTGCAAGTCATAACTAGTTGAGACAGTCCATGATGCCATTGATCACCAGGATAATCAGGATTGAGTCCACCTATTACCACAGTTCTAGCTCTTAAACTTGCAGCATAATCAGCAACGCCAAAATGCAAAGCTTCTAATCTTTCGCTAGATTTAGCAATCTCTTTTATATTAGACATGCCTAATGCCGTTTCAATTAAGCATTCAATACCTATTTTATTTTTAAATTTTTTATTGGTTTCTATTTGTGTTAATAAACAATCAATCATGTAAACATCACTTGCGGTTCCAGCCTTAGGTAAAAGAATTGTATCTAATCTTTCTCCCACCTGTTCAACTATGTCAACCAAATCTCTATACATATAATGAGTATCAGGACTATTAATTCTTACTGATATAGTTTTTCCTTTTTCTCTCCAGTTAATATCTTTCAATGCTTTGATAACATTTTGACGAGCTGTAACTTTATCCATTGGAGAAACTGCATCTTCTAAATCTAGGAAAATATAATCTGCTTTAGAATTTAAAGCTTTTTCAAACATTTCAGGTGAAGAACCAGGAACAGCTAGTTCGCTTCTTTGTAATCTAGATCTTGCAGGTTTGTAATATTTAAAACTCATTAGGAATATTATAATTTTTTGTTAAATTCTTAAATTAGTATAATTATTCTTAAATTAATACAATTAACGTATTATTTATATATATAGTTTATAGTAGTAAAAAATAAACTTTAAAAGAATTTTACCTTTTGTTACAGATTCTCATAATTATTGAATTATGTCAAAATTACCGTCTAAAGCAAAAGTAGTAATAATTGGTGGGGGAATTCACGGTTTAAGTACGGCTTGGAAATTATCTGAAACATATAAAAATCCTGGAGACATAGTAGTATTAGAAAAAAAAGATACTGCTGCAGGTGCAAGTGGAATAGCTTGTGGTGTAGTAAGAAATAATTATTTTCAGCCAGCAATGAGAGAGTTAATGGCTCATTCAGTTTCAGTTTGGGAAAGCGATCCAAAAGCATTTAAATACAATGCTGTAGGTTATTTGCAAATATCACCGGAAGTGATGCACGAAGATGTTGCAACAATTTTTGAGCAACAAAAAGCAATTGGTTATGACTCTGAATTTATCGAAGGCGAAAAAGATTGTATGAATTATATGAAGGGAATGTTTGACGATTGGCAAGCTCAAGGTATTACTTCAGTTCTTCATGAAAAAAAAGGTGGCTACGCGTTTAATAAAGACTCTATTAAAGCACTTGAAAATAAATCTACTTCTAATGGTGTTCAAGTTATTAAAGGTGTTAAAGTAAATGGATTTAAAAGAGGTAGTAACAGTAAAGCTGTTACAGGTGTAGAAACCGATAAAGGCACTATAGATTGTGAACAAGTAGTTATTGGTGCAGGACCATGGGCTAGAGATTTTTGGAATATGCTTGAGCTTCCAAAAACTGCAAACATCAAAGGTAAAGACGGTAAGATGCATACAACAGATATGTGGACATATTGGATGTTACAAGAAGGTGTAATAGGTGTTGAGCCAGATTTTTTAAAAATGAACAATGGTAAAGCTCCACCTGTAATTCATGTTGACTCTACTGCTCCGTTATATTCTGACAAAACAAAAAAATTAATTACTGACAAAATTTGGGGTATTTATTATAAGCCAGATATTGAGGGTCTAGGTGTTCAAGGCGGTACTTCACCATACATCGTAGATAAACATTTTGATGAGGTAAATGTGGATCCTTACGGAATTGAGTCACCAGAATTTCAAACAAC
>CABXXB010000038.1 GCA_902516065.1 uncultured Pelagibacteraceae bacterium
GACTAACCAAAGATGGATTATAAGTTTTAGTAAAAGTCAGGGAGAGATGTCCATAAAAGACAAAGAAAAACAAAAACAAGAAGAATTAATTGAAAACGCCAAAAAATCTGATTTGTATAAAACAATGTTAGATTATTTTCCTGATGCAGATTTAGTTGATGTTAATTTCAAAAAAAAAGATGATTAATAATGACTGATTTCACAAAAATTTTTGAAAAGGCAAAAGAGCTTGAGATCAAAATGAAAGAAAGTCAGGAAAAAATAAAAAATATCAGAGTTGAAGGAGTTTCAGGCTCTAATTCTGTAAAGGTCACATTAGATGGAGAGGGAGAAATGCAAAAAATTGAAATTTCTAATGAAATTTTAAAAGAAGAAAAATCAATTATAGAGGATTTAATAGTTGCAGCACACAATAATGCAAAAATTCAATTAAAGTCAAAAACAACTAAAGAAATTTCAAAAGCTACTGGTGATTTAGGCATTCCCGGGTTTAAATGGCCATTATAACAAATGCAAAATATTTCTGAAATAGAGGATTTAGTAAAGTTAATTTCAAAATTGCCAGGATTAGGACCAAAATCTGCAAAAAGAATAGTTTTAAAATTAATTAACAATAGAGATGAAATAATTAAACCAATGGCCAATACTTTGGTTCAGGTTTATAAAAATGTTACTCGATGTAATTTATGCGGTGCATTGAAATCTAATACTGAAGGATGTTCAAATTGTGAAAATATAAAAGAGAAATTTAATAAAATTTGTGTTGTTGAAGATATCGCTGATCAATGGTCCATTGAGAATTCAAATATTTATAAGGGGTACTTTCATATTCTTGGGGGAACTATTGCATCAGCAGGCCATAGAAAAGAAGATCTTTTGATTAATTCATTAGTTGAAAGAGTTACTAGAGATAAAATTGAAGAAGTCATATTAGCCACTAGTGCTACCGTAGAAGGTCAAACCACAGCGTATTATATTCAAAATAGTTTGAAACAAACAAATGTTAAAATTACTAAATTAGCTCAAGGTCTACCAGTAGGAGGAGAGATAGAAAGTTTAGATGATGGAACTCTTTTTTCTGCTTTTAAAAACAGATCATTCTTAAAGCCTAATTCTGATTAATTTTTCTTTTTAATCTATTTAAATGTAAAAGTGGTTCGGTATAACCAGATGGTTGTTCTTTACCTTTGAAAATTAAATCACATGCTGTTTTAAATGCACGTGATCTATCATAATCATCACTCATATTGATATATCTTTTGTCATTTTTATTTTGTTTATCGACAACCTTTGCCATTTCTTTCATTATTTCTAATACTTCATTTTTTGTAGTTATTTTATGACGAATCCAATTAGCTATATGTTGAGATGAAATTCTAAGCGTTGCTCTGTCTTCCATCAGACCTATATCATTTATGTCAGGAACTTTTGAGCAACCTATTCCTTGATCAATCCATCTAACAACGTATCCTAATAAAGTTTGTGCTGAGTTTGATATTTCAGTATTAATTTCTTCCTCAGACCAATCTGGTTTGGCTGCAATAGGAATATTTAAAAGATCATTTAACTTTGCCTTTTCACGTTTTTTAATTTTTTGTTGCTCATCAAATATATTTATCTGATGGTAATGTAGAGCATGTAATGAAGCTGCAGTAGGAGAAGGAACCCATGCACAATTTGCTCCAGCTTTTAAATGATTAATTTTTTCTTCCATCATCTCTTTCATCTTATCTGGCATTGCCCACATTCCCTTTCCTATTTGGGCTTTACCTGAAAAACCACATTTTAAGCCAATATCAACATTATTATTTTCATATGCACCAATCCATTTTGAAGATTTCATATCTCCCTTTTTAATCATTGGTCCAGCTTCCATCGATGTATGCATTTCATCTCCAGTTCTATCTAAAAAACCAGTATTAATAAAAAAAACTCTATTTTTTAATGTTCTAATACACTCTTTTAAATTAACCGAAGTTCTTCTCTCTTCATCCATTATTCCGACTTTGCATGTATATCTTTTTAGTCCAAGTAGATCTTCAACTTTAGAAAAAATCAAATCTGTAAACTTAGTTTCTTCAGGTCCATGCATTTTTGGCTTCACGATATAAATTGACCCTTTTCTCGAGTTCTTTTTAAATTTTAAATCATGAAGAGCAGCTGCGGTTGTAAAAAATGCATCCATTATACCCTCAGGAATCTCATTTCCATCTTTAAGAATGATAGATGGATTAGTCATTAGATGACCAACA
>CABXXB010000039.1 GCA_902516065.1 uncultured Pelagibacteraceae bacterium
CAGATAGCTTAGACACTGTAGAATTAGTAATGGCTTTTGAAGAAGAGTTTGGTTCAGAAATTTCCGATAGTGAAGCAGAAAAAATCTTAACTGTAGGAGATGCTGTTAAATTTATTGAAGGCAAAGCCAACTAATAAATTTTTAAATGCCCACACCAAATGATGGGATAATGGTAATCTTATCTTCTCCTTCCGGAGCAGGTAAAACAACTTTAGTTAATCTTCTTTCTAAACAAGATAATTTTAAGATATCAATATCTCATACTACTAGGCAACCGCGTCCCAATGAGACACCTGACAAAGATTATTATTTTGTAAATGATCAAGAGTTTAAAAGATTAATTCAAAATCAAGAATTTTTAGAATATGCAAAAGTATTCAATAATTTTTATGGAACAACTAGAACTCCAGTTATAGAAAAACTTAATAAAGGTCAAAATATTTTATTTGATATAGACTGGCAGGGAGCTGATCAAATTAAAAATAAAAATTTAGATTATAAATTAATTACATTTTTTATATTACCACCCAGCAAAGAAATTTTATTTGAAAGATTGTCAAATCGAGACATGAAAGACAAATTAATTGTTGAGGAAAGAATGAAACAATTTGAGAGAGATGTTCTTCATTGGATTAATTATGATTACGTAGTTATTAATGATGATTTACAAGACTGTTATAAAAAGATTCATAATTTGATTAAAGCTGAAGTAAACGATGGGTCGAAAGATTATGACTTAGAATACATCAGAAACCATATTGAAAAATTAACTATTTAATTTCTCATATTCATCTGCAAGTTTAAAATAAGTCTCATAATCTAAATTTTGAGGTCTGAGATCTAATTTAATTTTAAGTTTATCAGCTATCTCTAAATTATCACCAAACATTAATTTATATGGTTTTTTTATCATCTTTCTTCTATGGGAAAAAAAAATTCTTGTAACTTTTTCTAAATTTTTCGGATTATTTAATTTATAGAAATTTTTTTTAGGCTCAAAAAATAAAACTGTGCTGTCAACTTTTGGTCTTGGTGAAAAAGACGAAGGTCCTATATCAAATATTTTTTTAATATTTAGCTTCCAATTTGATAAAATCGATAGTCTACCATAATTATTTGTATTAAATTTTGAAATTATTCTATCAGCAACCTCTTTTTGAAACATTAATATTAAATGATCAAACCAAAAATTTTTATCATCAATATTAGTTATCCACTTCGATAATATTTCAGTAGAAATATTGTATGGAAGGTTTCCAAATACTGTTAATTTTCCTTTTTCAAGATTATTTTCATTAATATTTAATATATCTTGGTTAATAATCTTCATCTGAGATCCAAAATTCTCTTTAAGTAATTTTACTAGATTTTTGTCTTTTTCTATTACAGTAACTTGTTTTGGAGCTTTATCTAAAATTTTTGAAGTAAGGTTTCCAGTACCAGGACCAATCTCTAAAACATTTTTTTCCTTAATCTCAACAATATTTAGTATTTTATCAATAATATTATTATCAATTAAAAAATTTTGGCCTAAACTTTTTTTAGCTTTAATCAATTTTTATCTAAAAAAATTATAGCATTTATCAAGCTAATAGGATTAGAAATATTTTTTCCTACCATATTTTGATTTGGGCCATGGTCAGGTGTTACTCTTAAAAAAGGTAATCCCATCGTTATGTTAATAGCATCGAATTCAAATATAGTTTTAACGGGAGTGAGAACTTGATCATGATACATTCCAAGAATAACGTTAAACTTTTCTCTATTTTTTTTTAAGAATATAGTATCAGCTGGAAATGGGCCACTCACATTAACACCTCTTTTTTTTTGAGAATTAATTGCATTATATACAATTTTATCATCCTCATTAAATTTTAAAATACTTTCACAATGAGGGTTTAAGCCAGTAACAGCTATCTTAGGATTATATTTTAAATTTTTCTTAAAAAATTTATTAATAAGATCAATTTTTTCATTAATAAGTTTTTTTGTAACATTTTTTGCAACTAATTTTATTGGCAAGTGTGTTGTTAAGGGACATACAGATAATTTTTTGTTATATATAAGCATACCGGTATTTTTAATATTGCATTGATCTGAAATATATTCTGTTATTCCAAGAAATTTTTTATTTAAAAAAGATTTTTTATTTATTGGGCCATTAATTAATTTGTTTGAAAATTTGTCCTTAATTAATTTGAGAGC
>CABXXB010000040.1 GCA_902516065.1 uncultured Pelagibacteraceae bacterium
CACACCATCTTTTATTTGACCTAAAATTTTCTCAATTTCTTTATCTGAAACAGGAACTGGTATTCCCTTAGTACCTAAAAAACCACTAACTCTCTTTATATTCTTTATCATGTGATAAATGCTGTTATCCATCTCACTCTTTATTAATACATAACCTGGAAAGTATTTTTTTTTTCTTTGTATTCTTTTTCCTCTTTTTACTTCAGTTACATCGTGAGTTGGGACAACAATCTCTTCAAATTTTTCAGAAATTTTGGCTTTTTCAGCTTCTTCTTTGATTAAACCAGCAACTTTATTTTCAAAACTTGAGTGTGATTGAACAATGTACCAATTTTTCATTATATACTCACCTTTAACAGTAGTTCTAAAAAAAATTTTAATGCTTGATCAAGAAGTAAAAAAAATAAAGACATTACAACAGCCATCACAAAAACCATTAAAGCACCTTGCAATGTTTCCTTCCATGTAGGCCATGAAACTTTGAAAGCTTCTTGTTTAACTTCTTGAATAAATTTAATTGGGTTTCTCATATTAATTTGGCTCTAATTGGCAGGAGCGGAGGGACTCGAACCCTCAGCCTCCGGTTTTGGAGACCGGCGCTCTACCAATTGAGCTACACTCCTATATATAGAGTTTACTCTATAATCTTAGTTACTACTCCAGCTCCTACAGTTCTACCACCTTCTCTAATTGCAAAGTTTAATTTTTCTGACATTGCAATTGGTGTTATTAGTTTAACTGTAAATTTAGCATCATCACCTGGCATTACCATTTCTGTTCCAGATGGTAATTCAACTTCACCTGTAACATCAGTTGTTCTAAAATAAAACTGAGGTCTATACTTAGTAAAGAAAGGTGTGTGTCTTCCACCCTCTTCTTTTTTTAGAACGTAAGCTTGAGCTTCAAATTTAGTATGTGGTGTAACTGATCCAGGTTTACAAAGAACCTGACCTCTTTCTATGTCAGTTCTTTCTACTCCTCTCAATAAAACACCTACGTTATCACCTGCTTCACCAGAATCTAAAAGCTTTCTAAACATCTCAACACCAGTACAAACTGATTTCTTTGTTTCTCTAATACCAACGATTTCGATTTCATCACCAGTTTTAAGAACACCTGACTCTACTCTTCCAGTTGCAACAGTTCCTCTTCCTGAAATTGAAAACACGTCTTCAACCGGCATTAAGAAATCTTTATCTTTAGGTCTATCTGGCTGAGGAATAAAATCATCAACACTTTTCATTAATGCTAATATAGAATTTTTTCCGATTTCTTCATCTCTTCCTTCAACAGCAGCAAGTGCAGAACCCTTAGTTATCGGAGTCTTATCACCTGGGAATTTATATGAAGTTAATAACTCTCTGATTTCTTCTTCTACAAGGTCAATCATTTCTTTATCGTCAACTTGATCTACTTTATTTAAGTAAACAACAATAGCTGGTACACCAACTTGTCTTGCTAAAAGAATATGTTCCCTAGTTTGAGGCATTGGACCATCAGCTGCGTTAACAACTAAGATTGCTCCATCCATTTGAGCAGCACCAGTAATCATATTTTTTACATAATCAGCGTGACCTGGACAATCTACATGGGCATAATGTCTTTTTTCTGTTTCATATTCAACATGGGCAGTCGAAATTGTAATTCCTCTCTCTTTTTCTTCAGGTGCTTTATCAATTTGATCATATGCAACTGCTTGAGCTCCACCTGTTGCTGCTAGCGTTATAGTTATTGCTGCAGTTAAGGTAGTTTTACCATGGTCGACATGACCGATTGTACCAATGTTACAATGCGGTTTATTTCTAACAAATTTTTCTTTTGACATTACTTTTTTTCCTCACATTCTTTCTTTTAATAATTTTTAATTCTTGGAGCGGGTAAAGGGAATCGAACCCTTACATCCAGCTTGGAAGGCTAGCGTTCTACCATTGAACTACACCCGCGCAACCCAAGAATAACACTCCAGATTATTCAAATATTTATTGAATGGTGGAGGGGGAAAGATTCGAACTTTCGAAGACCGAAGTCAACGGGTTTACAGCCCGCCCCATTTGACCGCTCTGGAACCCCTCCTTTGGGGAAGTGTCCCCTGTTCAATAAAGCTTCAAACAACACGCGTTTTATATATTTTATTTGTGTAATTGCAATATGAGAATTATTAAGAAA
>CABXXB010000041.1 GCA_902516065.1 uncultured Pelagibacteraceae bacterium
ATCAACAAATAAACATCGAGCAAGATGAAGGTGAAAGATTATCAAATTCCTTTCAATCAATGGGTACAACTTTTATTAAACTTGGACAATTCCTCGCAACAAGACCAGATATAATTGGAAATGAATTATCAACAAAATTAGAAAACTTACAAGATAAACTGCCTCCCTTTTCAATTCATCAAGCTAAAGAAATAATTAGAAAAGATCTTGGTGAAGATACTTTTAATTCAATCATAAATTTAAGTGAGCCTGTAGCTGCCGCTTCTATAGCTCAGGTTCACAAAGCTCAGATAAATGACAATGGAACAATAAAAGATGTTGCTATTAAAATTTTAAGACCTGATATAAAAAAAATTTTTAATGAAGAAATCGATGCAATTATGTTGTTTGCTTTTTTAATTGAATCATTAATTAAAAAATCAAAAAGATTAAAACTTGTAGAAGTTGTTTTTTTACTTAAAGAAATAACTAATTTAGAAATGGATCTAAGATTTGAAGCTGCAGCAGCCAATGAATACTCTGAAAATACTAAAAATGATGTGGGATTTAGAGTTCCTCAAATTTATTGGAATTTTACAAGTGAACAAGTAATGACTTTAGACTGGGTTGATGGTATTTCAATTAGAGAAACTGAAGAACTAAAAAAACAAAATATAAATACAAATAAAATAGCAGAGGATATCATTCAGCATTTTTTAAGACATGCTGTAAGAGACGGTTTTTTTCATGCTGATATGCATCAAGGAAATATTTTTGTAGATTCAAGCGGCCAAATTGTTCCTATTGATTTTGGAATAATGGGTCGATTAGATAAAATGAGTAAAAGATTCTTGGCAGAAATCTTATTTGGATTTATTCAAAGAGATTATAAAAAAGTTGCTGAAGTACATTTAATCGCAGGTTTAGTTCCAAAAGAAGTACCAATTGATGACTTGGCTCAAGCATTAAGGTCCATAGGAGAACCAATTTTTGGTCAAGCAGTTAAAGATATTTCTGGAGGAAAGCTACTCAAACAACTATTTGATGTGACTGAGAAATTTAATATGCAAACACAACCACAATTATTGATGTTACAGAAAACAATGGTTGTTGTTGAAGGTGTAGCAAGAAAACTTAATCCAAACACAAACATTTGGATAACATCAAAACCAGTTTTGGAAAATTGGTTAAAAGAAACAAAAGATCCTTTAAATGCAATTAATGAAACACTTCAAAATACAACTGAAGTAATTAAACGTTTGCCTGAATTCCCTGAAATCATGGATAAAGCAAATCAAGCATTAACATATTTAGCAAGTGGACAAATACCTCAAAACTCAAACTCATATACAGCTTTGAATAATAAGAAATCTGAAATGGTTGCTTTTAGAAATCAATCAGTGATTGGAATATTAATTGTTGTAATTATTGGTCTATTAGTATTTTAATTTACCTGATGAAAAACTTAAAAGATAAAAAAATATTATTGGTTATTTGTGGTGGAATTTCTGCGTACAAAAGTCTTGAGACTATTAGAATTTTAAAAAAAGTTGGTTGTGAATTAAAAACAATTTTAACAAAGAATTCTAAAGAGTTTGTAACACCATTATCAATTACATCTCTGTCACAAGGTAAAGTTTATGATGATTTATTCAGCATTGAAAATGAAAGTGAAATGGATCACATTAATTTATCTAGATGGGCAGATTTAATTCTAGTTATACCAGCTACAGCTAATACAATTTCAAAACTTGCAAAAGGATCCTCTGAAGATTTAGCATCAACAGTAATTTTAGCATCAAATAAACCTATTTTTTTAGTTCCAGCAATGAATGTCAGAATGTGGGAACATCCATCTACTAAAGAAAATTTGAATATTTTAAAGAATTATTCATACAAGATTATAGGCCCTGAAATCGGAGAAATGGCTTGTGGAGAATATGGTGAGGGAAAAATGACTGAACCAGTTGATATTGTAAATAAAATTGATGATTATCTTTTTACTATTAAGAAAAATAACAAACTAAAAGCCTTAGTTACAGCTGGGCCAACTAAAGAATATATTGATCCTGTCAGATTTATTACAAATAAATCTAGTGGAAAACAAGGATATGAATTAGCTAAATCATTATCAAGAAATGGCTTTCAGACAACATTAATATCAGGACCAAC
>CABXXB010000042.1 GCA_902516065.1 uncultured Pelagibacteraceae bacterium
ATTAAACCTATTTATATAAGTTAAAATTCATTATGTCAGAAACAATTGAACAAAAATGTTTAGCAAAAGGTGTTAAACTTACAGACCAAAGAAAAATAATTGCAAGAGTTATTTCAGAGTCAAAATCAGAATATGGAGAGTCCGATCATCCAGATGTAGATGAACTTTATAACCGTGTTTCAAAGATTGACTCAAAAATAAGTATTGCAACAGTTTATAGAACTGTAAAATTATTTGAGGAAGCTGGCATATTAACTAAACATGATTTTAAGGGTGGAAAGGCAAGATATGAGGCAATGATAGAGAGCCACCATGATCATTTAATAGATGTTAAGACAGGAGAAATAATTGAATTTGTAGATGAAGAGATAGAAAAACTACAAAAAAAAGTTGCAGAAAAATATGGATACGAGCTTGTAGATCATAAATTAGAATTGTATGGGATAAAAAAAAAATAGAATGAGTTTTGAAATTTTGAAACCGTTTGGCCCATCAATTGCTAAAGTATCTATGCCTAAAGAAATTGTTTCAAATATGAATCAATATGTTGATGATTTATCAAACAATCAAGATAAATTAGCTAAACTTGATCATGGACAGTATTTAGCTGGAAATGTCACAAATGAATTTCGTTTAGATATTGAATTTATGAAAAAAATAAAATGGGCAGAATTTTTAGCTACATCATGTGAGAAGTGGTTATTAGATGGACATAACATTACTCTAAGAAGATTTGATATAATTTCCTCGTGGATTGTTAAACAGTTTAAGAATGATTATAATCCAATTCATTATCATAGCGGTCAAATATCGGGAGTTGGATATCTTAAAGTTCCAGAAAAAATGGGTGAATACTCTCAAAAAAATAAAAAGTTAAATCAAAATGGAAAACTAGTTTTAATAGATGGGTCGAAAAGATTTGTTTGTTCACCAACTTATATGATAACCCCCCAAGTAGGTGATTTTTATTTTTTCCCAAGTTATATGATGCATACTGTTTATCCTTTCTCTGATACATCAGAGGAGAGAAGATCAGTTTCTTTTAATGCAAAGATTGATGATGATGCTGCAAAACTTAGATAACTTGAAAAATAAAAAAAAAATATTCATCAAAACATTTGGTTGTCAAATGAATGAATACGACTCTAATAGGATTTATGACACAGTCAAAAAAATTGGTTATGAAAAAACAGAAACTTATGAAGATGCAAGTTGCTATTTATTAAATACATGCCACATAAGAGATAAAGCTAAAGAAAAAGTCTATCATGAAATTGGTAGAGTAAAAAAAATATTTAGATCTAAAAGTAAGCCTTTAGTTATTGTTGCAGGTTGTGTTGCTCAAGCTGAACATGAAGAAATGTTAAAAAGGGAACCATATATTGACTTAGTATTAGGTCCTCAAGCATATCATAAAATCAATGATACAATATTAAACCATCAAAAAAAAAAAGATAAAGAAGAGGAAACGGAGTTTGATGCAATTGCTAAATTTGAATATCTAAGTAAAATAAAAAACAAAACAAATAAAGTTTCATCATTTTTAACGATTCAGGAGGGATGTGATAAATTTTGTAATTTTTGTGTAGTTCCATATACAAGAGGACCTGAATATTCTAGACCATTTAATCAAATTTTAGAAGAGGCTAAACAATTAGTCGATAATGGCTCAAAGGAAATTATACTTTTGGGTCAAAATGTTAATGCTTATGATTTTAAAGGATTACGTTTATCTAACCTAATTTTAGAATTAGAAAAATTTCCTAGTTTAAAGCGAATACGCTATATGACATCACACCCAAATGATATGACAGATGATTTAATTAATGTTTATAAAAATTCAAAAAAATTAATGCCCTTGGTTCATTTACCAGTTCAGAGCGGCTCTGATAAAATTTTAAAATTAATGAATAGAAAACATACAATTAAAAAATATTTAGAAATATTTAATAAATTAAAAAGAATTAATCCTAAAATTGAGTTTTCAAGTGATTTTATTATTGCTTATCCAGGGGAAAACGAAAGTGACTTAAACAACACTTTGGCACTTATTAATAAAATAAATTTTATAAATTCATT
>CABXXB010000043.1 GCA_902516065.1 uncultured Pelagibacteraceae bacterium
CAAGAGCCTGCCAATTAATAATAAATCCTCTTTTTTGAAACAATGTTTTTAAATCTTTAAAAATTAATTCTAAATCAGAAAATTTTAAATCTTCTTTTTTTTCATTTAAATCTTCAAGGTAAGTTTCATAACTGACTTCACATTCTCTATATTTCTTATCTGATTTTAATTCATTGATAATTTTGAATCTAATAATTCCTTTTAAATCGATTAGATATCTTCCATCATCTGTCTCTTTAAAGCTGGTTATTTTTCCTAAGCACCCAATTTTATGAAGTTCTGGACCAGGGGCTCTGCTCTCTACAATAGTTTTAGGCTGTATCATGCCAATCAATTTATTCGATTTCATACTATCATTAATCATTTCAATATATCTTGGCTCAAAAATATTAAGCGGCACAGTAGTTTTTGGAAAAATTATGAAGTTACTTAAAGGAAAAATTGGTATTTTTTTTGGAAAATTCATTATTATAATCTTCATTATACCTTTAAAATATAAATAATAAATGATTTTTTGGATTGCCTCATACCCTAAGAATGGAAACACGTGGTTGAGGTCTCTATTAAGTGCTTACTACTTTACAAAAAATGGTAATTTTATTAATGATAAAATTTTAAAGAATATTCCACAATTTCCAGAAAAAAGATATTTTACAAATTTTGATTACGATAAAAGTATTCCAGCCTCAACAGCTCAGTTTTGGATTAAAGCACAAGAAATAATTAATAAAGAAAAAAAAATAAAATTTTTTAAAACACATAATATTTACGGTTCATTAAATAACACTAATTTTTCAAATAAGTATAATTCAATTGGAGCTGTTTATATAATTAGAGATCCAAGAAATGTTATAACTTCAATGATGAATCATTTTGAGATGAATAAAGATGATGCATTGAACTTTATGTTGAATGAAAAAAAATTTACATATGATCATTTTAAAAAAAATGATTATAGTGATTTTCAATTTATAAGTTCGTGGGAAAAAAATTATAAATCTTGGATCAAAAATAAAGATTTTCCAATTAAGCTAATTAAATATGAAGATTTAATAGACCAAACTTTTTATATAGTAAAAGATTTAATAAACTTTATTAATAAAACTTGTAATTTAGATCATAATTTTGATAAATCAAAAGCTCAAAATGCAATAGAGACCACATCCTTTGAAAAATTAAAAAAAATTGAAAATAACCATGGTTTTTCTGAGTCTATAAAATCAAAAAATCGAAATAATAAAGTACCATTCTTCCACCTTGGTCCAAATAACAATTGGCAAAAAATTTTTGATCCTAGCTTTGCCAATAAACTAAACACAATTTTCAAAGAAACCTTAGAAGAATTACGGTACCATTAAATTATTTTGCCACTTGCTTAATTTAAAAAAAGCCACTACTTTCAATACTTAAAGAACAGGCGGGTATAGCTCAGTGGTAGAGCGTCTCGTTGCCAACGAGAAGGTCGAGGGTTCGACCCCCTTTGCCCGCTCCATTAAAAATTAAATTATGATAATTTGGATTGCGTCCTACCCAAAAAGTGGCAACACCTATGTAAGGTCATTTTTATCTTCGTATTATTATTCAAAGAAAGGAAAGTTTGATTTTGAATTATTATTGAAGATAAAACAATTTCCTGCTTTAAAATATTCATCTAAAAAGGCTTATACATTTATAGATGCTGCAAAAAATTGGATACCCAATCAAAATTTTTTTTTTAAAAAAGATCAATATTATTTTTTAAAAACACATAACTCCTTAGAGGAATATTTCGGAAATAAATTTACAACTTCATCAGAGACAATTGGAGGCATTTATATAGTAAGAGATCCAAGAAATGTTATTTCGTCGATGTGTAATCATTATGCATTAGATTTAGACAAAGCATATGCTAAGATGATAGATGCTAATTCCTCATTATCTTTTAAATTAGCTGATGAAGATTATAGTAATTTTACTTTTTTAGGAAAATGGTCAAATCATTATTGGTCTTGGAAAAATAATATGAATTTCAAAACTTTGATAATTAAATATGAAGATCTTAGAGATAATACTTTTGAGGAATTTAGAAAAATT
>CABXXB010000044.1 GCA_902516065.1 uncultured Pelagibacteraceae bacterium
TAAACTTATCAACAGTAAAGAATTTTTTTTAACAAAAACGATTGTTAACAAAAATAATTTAGTAACTGTTTGTCAGGAGGCTAACTGTCCTAATATTACAGAATGTTGGAGTAAAAGACACGCAACATTTATGATTATGGGTGATACTTGTACCAGAGCATGTGCTTTCTGTGATGTTAAAACTGGAAAGCCAGGTAAATTAGATGATTTTGAACCTGTAAAAATTGCTCAAGCAGTTAAAAAATTGAATTTGAAACATGTAGTAATTACATCAGTTGATCGAGACGATTTGGATGATGGTGGATCAAACCATTTTTTTAAAGTCATAAATCAAACTAGAAAAACAAATCAAAATACTACTATAGAAGTTTTAACTCCAGATTTTTTAAGAAAAGGCGAAGCTTATAAAAAAGTTTTAGAGGCAAACCCAGATGTTTTTAACCACAATATTGAAACTGTACCAAGTTTATATTTAAAAGTAAGACCTGGATCGAGATATTTTGCATCTCTTGAACTTTTAAAAAATGCAAAAGAGATTAATAAAAAAGTTTTTACTAAGTCTGGAATAATGGTTGGTCTAGGTGAAAATAAAGACGAAATAATTCAAGTAATGGACGATCTTAAAGCAGCTAATGTTGACTTTTTAACTATAGGTCAATACTTACAACCTTCGGTAAAACATTATCCACTTAATAGATATTATTCTCCACAAGAATTTGATGAACTTGGAGCTATTGCTAAAGCAAAAGGTTTTTTATTGGTTTCTTCTTCTCCTTTGACAAGATCTTCTTATCATGCTGATGAGGATTTTCTGAAATTACAACAAAATAGAATCAATACTCATTAATGCCCAAAGCTTCTGTTACACGTCAAATAGCGCGTGAAAAACAAAAATTAATTGACTTTGTTTTAGACATTGAAAAGTATCCAGAATTTATTCCGTTTTGTATAGATTCAAAAGTCTATGAAAGAAATGATAAAAAAGATGAAATAGAAATTATAGCTGACTTAACTATTGGTAAAAAACCTTTTGTTGATACTTATAAAAGTGACGTAACATATAATAAAAAAAATGATACAATTCACGTAACTAATATTGGCGGTCCTTTAAAACATCTAGAAAATAATTGGAAGTTTGTTCAAAAAGATGATTTTACAGAAGTTCATTTTGATGTTGATTTTGAAATAAAAAATAAGTTTCTGGATATTATTATGACGAAATCATTTGAATTTGGTTTAAATAAAATTGCAGATGCATTTCAAGATAGAGCGGAAAAGATCTAAATTAGAGAATTTACAGCTTTAATAGCCTTTTTTACAGCAGATCTCTGAATTGATTTTCTTTTCTTAGATTTAAATAGATTTTTAATAATTATTATTTTATTTCCTTTTTTAACACCAATATAAACTAATCCGACTGGTTTTTTTTTAGTTCCTCCATTTGGTCCTGCTATACCTGTTATAGAGACATTAATATTAGCTTTAGATATTTTCGATAAATTAACGACCATAGCCTTACAACATTCAGGGCTTACAGCACCATATTTAATAATTATATTTTTACTTATTTTTAAAATTTTTATTTTTGCTTGATTTGAGTATGTAATAAAACCCATATTAAATACTTTAGATGCACCACTTATAGATGTGATTGTATTTGCAAGTAATCCACCTGTACAAGATTCAGCAAAGGAAATTTTTAGTTTTTTTTTGTTTAATTTTTTTACTAAGGAATTCATCAAATCAGATAGCTACTTAAAACCATAAAACAAATTAAAGATAAAACAACATATAATCCTGCACAAACATCATCCATAATAACTCCAAAGCTATTTTTAAAATTTTTATCAAAAAAACTAACAGGAAATGGTTTTTTTATATCAAAAAATCTAAATAGGACAAAACAGATAGAATAAAAAATAATTGCTTCATCAGAAGATTTTTCAGTTCCATGAGAAATTTCATACAAATAGATTGGAATTGATTGACCAATAAATTCATCAATTA